>CALANW010000083.1 GCA_937926145.1 uncultured Ruminococcus sp.
TTATACCATTTTTCTGTCTAATCGTCAAGGAAAAACAGTTTTTTTACATTATACTAATTTTTAGACTGAAAGTGTACAAAAAATCAAGAAAAAGTCGTAGCTGTTGTAACAGCTTTTTATGGTTTTTGCGCCGTTTTTTTGTCTACACTTTGATTAAAAATTAGGAAAAAGCTGATTAAAGTGAATCGTTCGTTTTGCCATTTTGAGAAATGTACGAGTTTACGCCTTTAATGTCAATTTGACATAAACATTTTGAAAAATGGCAAAAACGTATTGATCAGCGTTTCCTTAGTATTATTCGCGATAAATTTTCTCATGCTCGGAAAAAATCTGTTTTATGCTGTCGGGAATATCCTCAAAAGTAAGTTTAAGGTAGTTTTCCCCGCCGTATTCGTACACATAACAGCGCATATCGGGCACATCGGCGTTGACGAAATAGCGCGAATAAACATACTCGGGAACGGAGTTTCCATAAGGATAGACTGCAAGTCTGTTTTCGCCGTCCAAATCGTCCTCGGCATAGTTTTCATAATCCTCGGCAAAGTTGCTATAATCGCCCGTATTGTAGAGAATTTCGGCAGAATAAGCGTTGTTCTCTCTTGTGAGGATAAGCTGTTCGATATTTTCAAAATCGAAGTTCGTATAATCCTTTATTGAATCTGCCTGCTCCGAAGTTATACTGCTGCCGTCAACGGTTATCGTATAATCGCGGAACAGTGCGTGTTTCGCTATCTGAACGCCCGTATATAAGACCGCAAAAAGCAGTATCGAAATTATCGTATAGATAACGTAGTTTATCTTCGGCTCTTTATGATATTCTTCCTCCGAAACGGGAGATTCATTCATATTATCTTTTTGTTTATTTTCGTCCATAAGAGGCTCTCCTTTTTATGCAATATATTTAAAATATACCACTAAAAAGAAAATTGGTCAAGTAGTAGTGCAATTTTTTTGAAAATGTGCTATAATAGTAGAAGCGATTTTTTGCAAAAATTTTGAAAGAGGACAAACACGGCATTTATGAATTACAAAGTAAACTGGAACTGTTCGGACGGTGCATTCGCCGTTCCCGACAGCGCTGTTGACAATATAAAGCTTGCAAGCGGCAAGGCGGCAAAGGTTCTTTTCTACATAATGCGGTACAAGACTGCCGCTACAGAAAACGCTGCCGATATTGCTGCGCAGCTCGATAAAAATATGACTGCGGAGGACGTTGAGGATTCGCTGTCTTTTTGGGAACAGGTCGGAGTTATCTGCCCGTCGGGAACGGCTGCTGCGCCTATCGCAAAAGCATCTGTTCCGACTGAAAATTTACAGCCCACACCACAGCCTGCCCCCACTGTCAAGCCGACTATTTCTTCTGAAAAAGCTGTTGAAAGAGCGGTGAAGATGCTTTCCCCTGCCGAGATCGCAGAAAAGGTAAAAAGCTCGCAGGATATTGCGTTTCTGCTTTCGGGTGCGGAATCTATACTCGGTAAGCCGCTCAACAACACTGAACAGCGTACGCTTATTTGGCTGAGTGATTACTACTCGCTTGGCACGGATATTCTTCTTATGCTGATAGAATTCTGCAAATCAATAAACAAGACCAACATCGGCTATGTTGAACGCATTGCTGTTTCTTGGTACGAAAAGGATATCACCACTCACGAACGTGCAGATGCGGAAATAAAGCGTTTACAGATATATTCTTCGCTTGAGGGCAGGATAAAGACGCGGCTGGAGCTTAACCGCGCGCTCACTCCGAAAGAAAAAGAGATCGTTGGTGAATGGGCGGCTTCGGGCGTTACGATTGAGCTTATCGAACTTGCTTATGAACGAACGGTACAGGCAACGGGAAAAGCCGCTTTCCCTTATATGAAAAAGATCATCGAAAACTGGCTTGCGAACAATATCCGCACCCCTGCTGATGCTGAAAAATTTGAACAGAACCGCAGCGCACCTCAGCAGGCGGCTGTTGCTGCGAGTGACAATCACTCCTACGATCTTAACAAGCTTCTTCAACACGCAAAGAACAACATTCCAAACCTTAACGGAGGGTCAAGATGAGCTACGACAGACAAACTTACGAAAAAGCAGAATCGGTCATAAACAGCAGGCGTTTATCCTCCCAAAGCGAAAATGAGCGCAGGCAGAAAGAGATTGAAATAAAGATACCCGAAATTCGGGAAATAAACTCGCAGCTTTCCCGAACCATTGTTGATATTTCAAAGCTTATCATCTCAAAAAAGACGAACATCAAGGAAAGCCTTGCCGACATAAAGGAAAAAAATTTGCAGGCACAGAAACTTGTTGAAAGTCTTCTTACGGCAAATGGCTACCCTGCAGATTATCTTAAACCGAAATATTACTGCGAAAAATGTCAGGACAGAGGCTACACCGAGTATGGACGCTGTGATTGTCTGCTCAATCTGCTGAAAAAATACAGCATTGAAAAGCTCAATGAGCAGGCTAATCTTCCCGACTGCGACTTCAATCATTTTTCGCTCGAATATTACCGCGGCAAAAAAGACGCTGACGGCGATGACTGCTTTGAGATAATGAAAAGCATATACGAATTTTGCAAAAATTATGCCGAAAGCTTTTCGCTCAAATCGGAAAGTTTGCTTATGTACGGCAAAACGGGTGTGGGAAAGACGCATCTTTCACTTTCCATTGCAAAGGCTGTTGCCGAGAGGGGGTTCAACGCTGCCTACGGTTCTATCGTAAATCTTCTTACGATAATCGAGAGTGAACATTTCGGCAAGGTCAGCGAAGAGGAAAATATGGACACGGTAAATCTGCTTATCAACGCAGATCTGCTTGTGCTTGACGATCTCGGAGCGGAATTTTCATCACAGTTTTACGAGTCTGTAACATACAACATCATCAACAGCCGAATAAATCTCGGACTTCCGACCATTATAAGCACCAATCTCACGGCGGCGGAGCTTCAGAAAAAATACAATGAACGTATAATTTCACGAATTTTCGGGGAATTCTCCACGCTTTGCCTTGTCGGAGAGGACATTCGCCAGATAAAGAGGCTCAATGGTGAATTGTAACGACTTTTTTCACTTTTTTACACAAAAAAATAAAAAACTATTGCAATTATATGCAAATTGTTGTATAATAGTTACAACAACCTAAAAGGAGTGTTATTATGGACACAAATATTCTTCTTGAAAGCGGTACTAATGAGCTTCAGATACTTGAATTCGAGGTTGGTGACAGCACATTCGGCATCAATATTTCCAAAGTTGTTGAAATAATGATAAATCAGGAGGTCACCCCTGTTCCAAACTCCCCCGAAGAAGTTGAGGGCGTTTTTATTCCGAGAGATAAGCTCATTTCCGTTATTGACTTACATAAAGTTGTTAAAAAGCCTTACAAAAATACGGGCAAAGATATCTTTATCATCAGCGAATTCAACGGAATTCAAGTCGCATTCCATGTCAGCCGCGTAAAGGGTATACAGCGTATATCGTGGTCGGATATTTCCGATCCGCCGTCCATCACATCGGGCGGAAGCGGCAATGATGCTGCAGGTCTTGCAACGGGCGTTGTAAAACTCAACGGTGAGATCATTATCATTCTTGACTTTGAAAAGATAGTTTCGAAGCTCAACAAGGACGCAGGACTTGACACAACGGGCATCGATCAGGTCGGTCATGCAACGGCTGAAATGGCTAAGAAAAAGCTTGTTGTTGCCGATGACTCAAAATTCCTCAACAAGATGATAACCGAGTCACTTGAACACATTGGCTTTACGAACATTGAATCATTCTCGAACGGTCAGGACGCTTGGGACTATATTCTCTCCCACCGCGGTGCAGGCGACCATATCACAGACGAGATAGCTTGTGTTATCAGCGACATTGAAATGCCTAAAATGGACGGTCACAGACTTACAAAGCTTATCAAAGACGATGATGTTCTTAAAAAGATACCGGTTCTCCTCTTCTCATCGCTTATCAACGAGCAGATGATCGCAAAGGGAAAATCCGTTGGTGCGGACGCGCAGTTCTCCAAGCCTCAGATAAAAGACCTTATCGATTATCTTATCAAGCTTCTTGCTTAACCAAATATAAAATGCTTGTCCTCCGATGAATTTCGGGGGACTTTTTTATTTATATTGCCAAATTTTTTAGCTGTACCTTAATCGACAGTTTTTTGAACCGAACATAATTATAATAAATATCAGATGAGGTCTAATACTAATTTCTAATAAAAGTGTAGACAAAAAATCGGCGCAAAAGCCATATAAAGCTGTTAAACAGCTACGAGCTTTTGCTTGATTTTTTGTACACTTTCAGTTTAAAAATTAGTATAAAGGAGATTTTATGTATATTTACGCCGATATTCTGATAATCACAAATATATACTCGAATTTTTTTCTGCTGAAAGCCACTGCGAAGCTGACGCACAATGCACTGCGGAACAGCAAATGCGTTATTGCCGCCATTGTGGGAAGTCTTTTTTCGCTTGTGATACTTCTGCCCGAACTCAACACGTTCACGCTGCTGCTTGTCAGGATAATTTCTGCGGCATTAATGGTTATTGTAGCTTTCAGCGGAAGAGAATCGTCCGAGCTCTATCGGATAGGGCTGATTTTTTTCTTCATCAGCTTTCTTTTTGCAGGAACGGAATATGCATTTTCGCTCCTTGACAATGGCAGCCGAACAGTTTTCCACAACTCGATGCTTTATGTCAACATTTCGCTTTTAACGCTTGTTATCTCAACGATAACGGCATACACGTCGCTGACGCTGTTTCGGCGTTTCATGGACAGAAGCAATCAATTTGACGGTGACTACAGCGTTATCATTATCAATGGTGACAAGCAGGTAAAGCTCAAAGCAGTATGCGACAGCTGCAATAATCTTTCCGATTCTTTTTCGGGAAAACCCGTCATAATCTGCGGAAAAAACTCTGTTGAGCCGCTTTTTGAGGAAAAGGAACTTGTCGGAGCAATGGCTATGAACGGTTCGGGCGAAAGCTGCCGAAAATGGCGAGTTATCCCCTTTTCAACGATAGATTCGAGCGGACTTGTTCCGTCATTCCGTCCTACGGGGATATACATAAAAAATAATGAAACGGGAAAGCTCCACTACATGGAGGCTTACATAGGAGTTGTTGAACGTGAACTCGACCATGCGATCTTCAACCCGAAAATACTTTGAAAGGACAGATAAAAATGATATTAAAAGCGCTGCTTGAAAAAATCAAGGCATTATTCAGACGAAAAAAATGTGATGTTTTTTATATAAACGGTTCGGAAACGCTTCCTCCGCCGCTTACCCGTGAGCAGGAGGAAAAGGCGTTCGCGATGCTTGAAACGAACGAAACCGAGGCTCGGCAGCTTCTTATAACGCACAATCTGCGGCTTGTTGTTTACATTGCGAAAAAATTTGAATCTACGGGCATAGGCATTGAAGATCTTGTTTCGATAGGAACTATCGGCTTGATAAAGGCTGTAAACACATTCTGCCCGAGCAAGAATATAAAGCTTGCGACCTACGCTTCGCGATGCATCGAAAACGAGATACTTATGTTCCTGCGAAAGTCATCGCAATACAAAAACGAGCTTTCATTCGATGAGCCGCTCAACATTGACTGGGACGGAAATGAGCTGCTTTTATCGGACATACTCGGAACGGACGAGGACGTTGTAAACGGCGGCATTGAAAACGAAGCCGAAAAGAGCGTTCTGCTTGAAGCATTGGAGCGTTTGCCCGAACGTGAGCGTGAGATAATGAAAATGCGCTTCGGCATAAATACGGGGCGTGAAATGACGCAGAAAGAGGTCGCCGATCTTATAGGCATTTCTCAGTCCTACATTTCACGACTGGAAAAGCGAATAATCAAAAAGCTGAAAAAGGAGCTTGAAAGCTTGATATACTGATTTGGCAGATTTTGTTTGTATAAGAAAATTTACTCTCGGCAATAATTGTTTTAGAATAAATTATTGTCGGGAGTAAATTTTATGTATTACAATAAAGTTGAAATATGCGGCGTTGACACATCGAAGCTGAAAGTTCTCAAAGAATCGGAGAAAATGGAGCTTCTGAAAAGATATAAAGCGGGAGATAAGTCGGCACGAAAGGAGCTTATCGGCGGAAATCTTCGCCTTGTGCTGAGCGTTATACAGAAATTTTCGGGGCGAAATGAGAACCCCGATGATCTTTTTCAGGTCGGCTGCATCGGACTTATGAAAGCAATCGACAATTTCAACACTGACCTTGATGTTCGTTTCAGCACTTATGCTGTACCGATGATATCGGGCGAAGTCAGGCGTTATATCCGTGACAATGGGCCAATTAGAGTAAGCCGTTCGCTCCGTGACATTGCATACAAAGCGATGCAGGCGAAGGAGCAATATATCATTGAGCATAAAAATGAGCCGACAATGGCAGAACTTGCGAAGATAACGGGGGTAAAAGAGAGTGAGATAGTGACCGCTCTCGAAAGCGTATCCGACCCCGTATCGCTTTATGAGCCTGTTTTTTCCGACTCGGGTGACACGCTCTATGTTCTCGACCAGATCGGTGACAAGAGCGATGATTCAAGCTGGATAGATGAAATTTCGCTGAAAGAAGCTATTTCTTCGCTCGAAAATCGTGAGAAAAACATACTTTATCTTCGATTTGCGCTCGGAAAAACGCAGGTCGAAGTCGCAAACGAGATAGGAATTTCGCAGGCGCAGGTTTCGCGTTTGGAAAAATACTCGCTCGATAAGATAAAGGGAAAACTATAATACTAAACACCAATAAAATACAGGAAAAAATCTGCGCCGAAATCACATATATCCAAGATTGTCGGCTTGATTTTTTCCAAATTTTAAATGGTGTTTAGTATAAAAATTGGCTGACAAAGTGATATTCGCTTTGCCAGCCATTTTTATTTGAGTTCAAGTCGCATTTCGGTATTTCCTCTTTCAACGAAGCCGTTTTTAAGGTAGAGAGGTTTTCCCATTTTTGTTGCGGAAAGGTCGATACAGGTTATCCCCAGCTCCCTTGCATCGGAGATTATCCTGCGCAGGATAGCCGAGGCTGCGCCCTTTCTGCGGAACTGCTCCATTGTATAGACATTCATAAGGAGTGCGGTCTTGCCGTTGATAAAGTGCGTATTTGCAGGTCTTTCTACGGTTATGAAAAATATCACTGCTGCGGGAACGCCGTTCTCCTCTGCGATATAGGCGGTAAAATCTTTGCCGATATGACGGCTGAAATAGTCGGGGAGCTGTTTATTGAGCTCGTCCGTCTGTTCCTTTGAAAGCGGTCCCATATCGTCATTTATATAGGCGAATCGGAACTTTATCAAAAGACCGATATCGTCCGTTGTTGCGATTCTTATATCCATCAGAAAACATCCTTCTTTCTTATGATATGCCGTCTGATTATGATAACTATCGAAAGTGTGACGCAGGCAACAAGGAACAGCGGAACTATCCACTTGTTCTGCGATTCGTCCTGCGTGGACTTGATGTCCGTCCAGAGATCCTGCATCTTCTGATTTGCTTCATCGGAAAGATTGCGGAAGATAGTTGTATTGTTGTTAAGGTATTCGCTGTCGGGATAGGAAACCTTGTCGTTCTGCGTTTCTTCGTCAAGCATATCGAAAGCGGCGCTGTTAGGTGTTGAATAGCCGATATAACTTGTTGTAGCGTAAGCGATGTCGGGTTCGCACATAAAATTGATATACATTTCGGCGGCTTCTTTCTGCTTTGCGCCGACGGGGATACATATTGCATCAATAAAAAGGTTCGTTCCGCTTTTCGGCGTTACAAAGCCAAGGTCTTCATACTCGTCCATAAGCGTAACGGCATCGCCTGCGTAATACGGTGCGACAAGTGCTTCGCCTGCACCCATTTTATCGAAAACTTCGTCCATTACATACGCTTGGATAACGGTTTTCTGCTCTTTGAGTAGATCAGCACATTTTTCAAGTTCTTCAGAGCTTTCGGTATTGAGCGAATAGCCGAGCCTTATTTCCGCAATGGCAAAAGCATCACGGGGGTTATCGAACATCAATATTCTGTCGGAATAATCCTCGTTCCAAAGTATATCCCAGTCGATCTCCTCGGGCGGAATATCGATCATTGTTGTATCATAGATGATACCGACCGTTCCCCAAGTATAAGGTACGGAATACTCGTTTTGAGGGTCATATTCGGGATTTACAAAGGTTTCTGTGATATTTTTAAAATTCGGGATATTGTCGAAGTCAAGCTTTTGGAGCATATTTTCGTGTATCATTCTCGAGATCATATAATCGGAGGGAATGATGATATCATAGCTTGCTCCGCCGCCTTTGAGCTTTGCGTAAAGCTCTTCGTTCGTGGCATAGTTGGTGTAGTTCACCTTTATTCCCGTCAGGTTTGTGAACTCGGCGTTTACGTTGAGGGTATTTTCCTCCGAACCATCGGAGATATATTCGCCCCAGTTATAGACATTAATCGTTATGCCTTTATCGCGGAAACGCGAGTAATACTCGTTGTCCTCGATAGTGAGCGTCTGGACTTCGGATTCCTCTTCTTCGCTGTCGGCTTCTTCCTCAATATGGTCTGCGCAGGCGGAAAAAGACAGGCACAATGCGGCTGCAAGGGTAAGCGAGAAAACTTTTTTTGAAAAGAATTTTTTCATCAGCGTCTTTCCCCCTTTTCCTTTGCATTGCTCTTTATCTCAACGACATTCTTTATAACGAGGATAATAACCACAACAAGGAATATTATCGTTGACAAAGCGTTTATCTCGGGGCTGACCTTTCTTCTCGTCATTGAATAGATCGTAACGGGAAGTGTCTGCATACTCGAACCGCAAGTGAAGTAGCTGATAATGAAATCATCGAGCGAGAATGTGAACGAGATGAGGAAACCCGATACTACACCCGGCATAATTTCCGGCAGAACTACCTTGAAAAATGCTTTGAGCGGATTGCAGCCAAGATCCTGCGCTGCTTCGTACACGAATGGATCCATCTGATTGAGCTTCGGCATAACATTCAGTATGACATACGGCACATCGAATGTGATATGCGCTATAAGAAGCGTTACGAAGCCGAACTCGAAGTTCATTCTTGCTGCAAAGAACACGAAAAGCAGCATAAGCGAAACGCCCGTAACGATCTCGGGGTTGATTATCGGGAAATTGGTGATATTCAGCACGATAGCTTTCGGAACTTTTTTCATATTTTTTATTCCGACAGCTGCGGCTGTTCCGAGGATAGTTGAAACTATCGATGCGAGAACTGCGATGATGATAGTATTCATCAGCGACGACATTATTATCTCATTTTTGAAAAGCTTTATATACCAATCGAATGTAAAGCCCGACATTACCGAACGGCTTTTCGTTGTATTGAACGAGAAAACGATGAGAACGAATATCGGAACATAGAGAAACATCATCACGAGGGCGAGATATACTTTAGCAAATTTTTTCATACACTCTCCCCCTTTATATTACCATTACGCCGTCATCGTCTGCGCCGAACTGGTTCAGTATCGTCATTATGAGCAGGACAATGACCATAAGCACGAGCGATATTGCTGCGCCGAGGTTTATATTATAGGAATTTCCGAGGAACTGCATTTCGATAAGGTCGCCGATAAGGAGGTTTCCGCCGCCGCCCAACATTCTTGAAATGATGAATGTGCTTATTGCAGGAACGAAAACCATTGTTATTCCCGAAAATACGCCCGGAAGGCTCAACGGGAACACAACTTTCAGCATAGTTTTTGCAGGATTGCAGCCGAGATCTGCGGCAGCCTCGAGGACGCTTTTATCTATCTTTACCATTACCGAATAGATAGGCAGTATCATAAACGGAAGATAGTTATAGACCATTCCGAGGACGACAGCGCCCTCTGTATTCAGCATTTTGAAAGGTCCAAGTCCGACCAATCCGAGCAGAGCGTTTATAAGACCGTTATTTCCGAGCAGAGCCATCCAAGCATAGGTTCGCAGCAGGAAGTTCATCCACATCGGTAGCATAACTATCATAAGCATCGTACTTTGGATATTCGTATTCATTCCAATTAGGATATACGCGAGCGGATATGCGATAAGCAAGCATATAACTGTTGAAATGAGTGCGAGCCATATCGAACGGACAAAGATAGGTGTATATTGTGCGACATTTGAAACATAGTCGAGGGTAAAATGACCGTCCTTATCCGTGAACGCAAAGTATGCGACCATTATGAGCGGAACAAGTATGAAAACTATCATCCACACAAGGTAAGGAGCAGCAGGAAGCTTATTCTTCATTTTCAGCATTTTCCTCCTTTACATCATCGTCTTTCATACGGTGCATAATGTGTATATCATCGGGAGTAAAGGAAATTCCGACAGATGCGCCCTTTTCGGCAGCTTTTGTCGAATGAACTATCCACTGGAAATCATATCCTTCGATAAGCATTTCATAATGAACGCCCTTGAAGATAACGGATTCGACAATTCCGTTGAGCTTTGACTCACTCGGCGGAACGAGGGTTATATCCTCGGGACGGATAACGATATCTACTGGAGTATTTTCACCGAAGCCGCTGTCGACACATTCAAATTCGTTGCCTGCGATCTCAACGAGCCTATCTCTTATCATAAGTCCGCGGAGGATATTGCTTTCGCCGATAAAATCGGCAACGAATGCGTTCGTAGGTTCGTTGTAGATATCTACGGGAGAGCCTATCTGCTGAATTTTGCCGCCGTTCATAACGACAACGGTATCACTCATTGTGAGGGCTTCTTCCTGGTCGTGGGTTACATAGATGAATGTAATTTCAAGCTGCTCTTGGATACGCTTCAGTTCGATCTGCATTTCCTTACGGAGTTTAAGGTCGAGTGCGCCGAGCGGTTCATCGAGAAGGAGCACCTTTGGGTGGTTTACGAGCGCTCTTGCGATAGCGACACGCTGCTGCTGACCGCCCGAAAGACGGGTGATGCTTCTCTTTTCATAGCCGACAAGGTTAACGAGTTTGAGCATCTCGGCAACTCTTTTTGATATTGCCTTTTCGGGCATTTTTTTGATTCGCAGACCGAATGCGATATTATCATAAACATTCAGGTGGGGAAAAAGCGCATAACGCTGGAAAACCGTATTAATGTTGCGTTTATAGGGCGGAACGCCGTTAATGCGCTGACCGTCGAACATAACATCGCCGCTGTCGGGTTCAAGAAATCCGCCGATGATACGGAGAGTTGTTGTTTTGCCGCAGCCTGACGGACCTAAGAATGTTACAAATTCCTTATCCTTTATTTCAAGGTTTATTTTATCAAGTATTCTTTCGCCGTCAAACTCGACAACTATATCTTTCAGCGTTATAATATTTTCGCTCATTTATGTTATCCTCCCCAAATTCCAAAGTTTCGCACACCAAATTATTTTATACTTATTATTATGTACCGAAATAAAGCATACAATATTAACTTTATTCTTATTTGCAGAAAAAGTCAAGAGATATTTCATTAATTTACAAAATAACACATAAAAGTCCCCACAAAAAGCAAAAATAAACGGCACGACCTGCAAAAACTGCAAATCGTACCGTAAAAATTATACTGAAAATTATTCGTTGAAGAAAACGTAGAATGACTTGTAGGTCATATAAACATCGGTCTTTGCAACGACTTCAAACGGAGCGTGCATCGAGATAACGGGAACGCCGACATCGATAACGTCCATATTCATATTTGCAAGGTAAGCCGCAACTGTACCGCCGCCGCCGCCGTCAACCTTGCCGAGCTCGCCGGTCTGCCAGATAACATCGTTCTTATCGAGGAGTGTACGAACTCTTGCAACGAATTCTGCGGAAGCGTCCGATGTACCCGACTTGCCTCTTGCACCCGTGAACTTTGTGACACATACGCCGTAGTTCATAAATGCGCAGTTTCTCTTATCCATAACGTCGGGGAATGTTGGGTCGAATGCTGCGTTTACGTCAGCGGAAAGGCACTCGGTATTTGCGATGACCGTTCTGCCGTTTGCGCCGAAGCTGTCAGCGAGGTTATAGAAGAAATGCTCGAGGTAATCGGAGCAAAGTCCCGTATTGCCATCGCTGCCCGTTTCTTCCTTATCGGTAAGAACGACAACGGAGGTCTTCTTAACGCTTGTGCAGTCAAGGATAGCCTTTAAAGCTGTGTATGCGCAAACCTTATCATCGTGGCCGTAAGCGCCGACCATACTTCTGTCGAAGCCAACGTCCTTTGCCTTGAATGCAGGAACGGCTTCAAGCTCTGCGGAGAGGAAGTCTTCTTCGATGATGCCGTACTTTTCATTGAGGATAGAGATAATATTGAGCTTTACCTTTTCGCTCACTTCATCGTCCTTGAAAGGCATTGAGCCGATGAGGATATTGAGTTCCTCACCCTTGATAAGCTCGCCAGGAGTGCGCTTCATTTGGTCGCCTGCAAGGTGCGGAAGAAGATCTGTTACGCAGAATACGGGGTCGGATTCATCTTCGCCGATGCTTACTGCGACCTTAGTGCCGTCCTTTTTGATTATAACACCGTGAAGTGAAAGTGGGATAGCTGCCCACTGGTACTTCTTGATGCCGCCGTAGTAATGTGTCTTGAAGAGAGCAGTTTCGTTATCCTCATAGAGAGGTACTTGCTTCAAATCAAGACGCGGGGAATCGATATGAGCTGCTGCGAGGTGAACGCCCTTTTCGATAGGCTCTGTGCCGATAATTGCAAGGATAATAGCCTTTCCTCTGTTATTGAAATAGATCTTATCGCCTGCTTTAAGGCTCATTCCGTATGTGAATTCCTTGAATCCGCACTTTTCAGCGAGGGTGATAGTCTTTGTAACTGCTTCTCTTTCGATCTTCGCATCGTTAAGGAATGCTTTGTAATCCTCACAGAAGTCAAAGCAGGTCTTTATTTCGTCCGAGGTAAGTCTTAAACCTGCGTGTTTTTTTGAAATGCAGAGCTTTTCTTTAAGAAGCTGACCCTGCGATTTTTCTTTTGACATTTTACATCGTCCTTTCGGTTTATTTTTCATATAAGTTAGTATAACTGCGGTAGGCAGTCATAACCTTATGAACATAGTGATTTGATGAAGCCGAGGGTATCTTGTCGAGCGTTTTCCCGTCCGAGCTGTACTCCTTATCGGCGAGCCAAGCGTTGACCTGTCCCCTGCCTGAAAAATACGCCGCAAGCGCAGTTTCTTCGTCGTTGTATTCGCTGTAAAGGAGCGAAAGAAGATACGTTCCGCAGCGGATATTATGCTCCGCGATGAACATATCATCGTAGGTTATGCCGCTTTCGTCATTCATTCGGTACTGCACCCAGTCGAACGCATCTTCCATAAGCTGCATAAGTCCCCTTGCACCGACATCGGATTCCGCTTCGGGTCTGAAGCCGCTTTCGGTCTTGATAACGGCATAGACGAGGTATTTATCGACACCGTATTCGGCGGAATATTTTTCAACATAAGGCTGAAATTCCAGCGGATAGATATATTTTCTGCATAAAGCATCGGCGTTTATTCCTATGATAACTCCTGCCGCGATAAGCAGCACGAGAAACACCGCTGCAAGCTTTTTACGCATTATTGCAATACTCCTTAACCTTGTCCGCAACCTCGTTTGCCTTTTCACGGAGAACATCTACCGATTTATTGTTTTTGATGATAAAATCGGAATGGTTGATGAAAAAGCGTTCCGAATGCTGCGATGAAAAACGCTCCTTTATGCGCTCCGCAGGTATCCCGTCGCGCTTGGCGATACGGTTTATCCTTGTCATTTCGGGTGCGGTAACGCTTATGATAAGGTCACAGAAATCATCCGCTCTGCTCTCGAAAAGCGTTGGTGCATCGAGCAGGACATACTGCTTCTGTTCCTGTGAATATTCCTTTATTTTCTGTAAAATTTCAAAAATTATGTATGGATAAGAAATGGCGTTGAGCTGTTTGAGTTTTTCTTTATCGGTAAAAACAATAGCCGCAAGTGCTTTTCGGTCGAGTTCGCCGTTTTCGTTGATGACCTCGCTCCCGAAACATTCCTCGATCTCTTTAAGGCAAGGTTTGCCTTTCTGCATGACCTCTCTTGCGATCTTATCGGCGTTGATTATCTCAAAGCCTTTCTGTGAGAAGACATCGCAGACGGTCGTTTTCCCTGCTCCGCTCTGACCCGTGAGCCCTACCACACAGATACCTGTGTTGCCGCTCATACGTTTACCACCTCAAATCCTGCCGCTCTGAGAAGACGGTTGTAAACCGCAAGGCCTACACCCGTTCTTGACGGGCATCGGACATAAAGCTGCGTGATGCCAAGCTCGTCCGCTTCACGGAGATTGGCAAAAAGCTGTGCAGCCTGCTCCACCGATGTGTCGCCGTAGGTCATAGTCTGAACGCCGTCACACGGCTTGTCGCTGTCGAAGATCATTGCGCACACGCCGCTGCCGTTATGCTGTTTTACATAATTTGCAAAAGCTTCATACTCGCCGCAGACTATTGTGACGTTTGCTTTCGGCGAATAATGCTTATATTTCATTCCAGGAGAAAGAACTTTTTCGCCCTCCGCAACGGGTTCGAGTATTCCCTTGTCAGTGAAAACGGGGACGTTGAACATACTGAGGTCTTCTGCGGAAACGTATCCCGGACGAAGAAGCCTTATTCCGCCGTTTTCAAAGGAGATAACTGTGCTTTCAACGCCAACTCCGCAAGCTCCGCCATCGATTATGGCAGGGATCCTGCCCTTCATATCGTTCATAACGTGCTGTGCGGTAGTTGGACTTGGACTTCCCGAGAGGTTCGCAGACGGAGCAGCGATAGCTTTTCCGCTTAATTCTATGAGAAGCCGAGCCGTTTTATGAAAAGGTATGCGAATTCCGACTGTGTCAAGTCCGCCGCTCGTTGTATAAGGGATAATATCACGCTTCGGGAGGACCATAGTTATTGGTCCGGGGCAGAACTTTTCCGCAATTTTATATGCAAGGTCGGGAACATTGCATACATACTTTTCCATTGAATCGACCGATTCAATGTGAACAATGAGCGGATTATCGGACGGTCTGCCTTTTGCGGCAAAAATTTTCTTTACCGCTTCAACATTTTCTGCATCTGCGCCAAGTCCATAGACGGTTTCGGTCGGCATACCGACAACTTCGCCTTTTTTTATAAGCTCTGCGGCATATTCAACATCGGCTCTATCCGATGACAGAAGCTTTGTATCAAACATTTTCTTTTTGCTCCTTGTTTATTCATCTCTTGCAGAAAGCTTTGCGGCTGTATCCGCAGTTGCAAGAGCGTCAATTACCTCGTCAAGATTTCCGTTGAGGATACTTTCAAGGCGGTATATCGTAAGACCGATCCTATGGTCGGTAAGTCTGCTTTCGGGGAAATTATAGGTTCTGATTCGTTCTGAACGATTACCCGTGCCGACCTGAGAACGACGCTCGGAAGCGATTTTTTCGTTCTGCTCTTCGAGCATTGATTCGTATAATCTTGAACGGAGAATTTTCATCGCTCTGTCCTTATTTTTATACTGGCTTCGCTCGTCCTGACACTCGACAACAACGCCCGTCGGGAGATGGGTTATTCTTACAGCGGATTCGGTCTTATTGATATGCTGACCGCCTGCACCCGATGCACGGAAAACGTCTATCTTAAGGTCAGTCGGATTTATCTCCAGTTCAACTTCGTCAGCTTCTACAAGAACTGCGACCGTAACAGTCGAAGTGTGAACTCTGCCCTGCGATTCGGTTTCGGGGACACGCTGAACGCGGTGAACGCCGCTTTCATATTTAAGGCGTGAATATGCGCCCTCGCCGATGACATTAAAGCTTATTTCCTTAATGCCGCCAAGCTCGGTTTCATTTATATTCAGGACTTCTATTTTCCAATGCTTGCTTTCGGCATACATTGTGTACATTCTGTAGAGCGAATTTGCGAAAAGTGCAGCTTCTTCGCCGCCTGCACCGCCGCGAATTTCGATGATAACGTTCTTATCGTCATTCGGGTCTTTCGGGAGAAGCATAACTTTAAGTTCTTCGGTGATTTCTTCAAGCTTAGGCTTTGCTTCCTCTATCTCTGCTTCGGCAAGTTCACGCATTTCTTCGTCCGTTGACTTATCGGCAAGGATCTCCTCCGCGTCTGTTTTATCCGAAAGTATTTTGCAGTATTCCCTATACTTTTCAACGATCGGAGTGAGGTTCTTATACTCTTTCATATAAGAAGCATAAGCTTTTGTATCGTTGATGATATCGGGATTCATAAGCTTTTCGGCTATATCGTTGTATTTTTCTTCGGTAAGTTTAAGCTTTTCAAGCATAAATTTTCTCCTTCGGGGTATATGTCAGGCATTGTCTTCCTTGTGGACGACCTGCTTTATATTTTTCTCAATTTTATTTCTCGGAGTCATAAATTCTCTTCCGCAGCCCTCGCAGCGGAGCTTGAAATCCATACCTGCACGGATAACGGTCATTTTATTGCTTCCGCACGGGTGAGCTTTTTTCATTGTCAAGATATCGTTCGGACGAATATCCATTTTATGAATCTCCTTTTATTATGTTGTATTTTTTCTGGAGTTGAAGATATAATATACCTTACAAAAATGAAAATGTACAAAAAATCAGACAAATATGCAAATTTGATTTTTTCTGCACTTTCAAAATGAAAGGAAGTTAATCTATGAAAATAATTGCTGAATTTGACTCGGTAAATTCCGCCGATCTTGCCGCGGCAAACATTCGCAGGTCTATTTCGCCCTTTTCGGACATAAGAGTTCTGCAAAAGCACGAGCACACTTCAATGTCGTTCAGCGGACTGACAGCTGCATTCGGCAACGGCAATCCTGCTATCGGGCCTAATATGTACACATATCCCGTCCCTGCGACCAACGGCATCGATATGGACGAACACACCGAAAATGTCACTCTTGAAGTAGTATGCACAAAAGAGGACAGAAAAAAAGTTTCGGGCATTATAATCAACAGCGGAGGCTACAGTCTGAGCGAACTGAACTGAATAGCATATATTCCCATATGGCGGCATAAACTTGAAAGAAAATATTTTTAAGCCAAAATATGGGAGGTACAAAATGAACAACTACTACCCCGAGGGAACGCTTATCGGCTCTCCCGAAAACACAGCAGCAATGAAAAGCATTTTCGCGCTTCAGGATTCGATATTACAGGGAAAAATTCTCGAAGCAAGGGCTGTTGTGTGCGACAATGAACATAATCTTATCGTTGAACTGCCCTGTCCGAACTGCCCAAAAGGTATTATCCCGAGGACGGAGGGCGCACTCGGCATTGAGGACGGTTCAACGAAGGATATTGCTCTTATAACCAAGGTCAACAAGCCGGTCTGCTTCAAAATCTTGCGGCTGATAAAAAATCCCGACGGTTTATTCACCGCAGTTTTATCCCGACGTGCCGTTCAGGAAGAATGTATGGAAAACTTCATTTCCCAGCTTCATGCGGGAGATATCATTCCTGCAAAGGTCACGCATCTTGAACAGTTTGGCGCATTCGTTGATATCGGCTGCGGAATACCGTCACTTATCCCGATAGATTCTATTTCAATATCGAGAATTTCACACCCGTCCGACCGATTTGTGCCGTATCAGAATATACGGGTAATAATCAAGGGTCAGAGCGGTGGAAAAATTCTGCTTTCGCACAAAGAGCTGCTCGGAACATGGGAAGAAAACGCCGCACGTTTCAGTTGCGGTGAAACGGTTTCGGGAACGGTGCGCTCCGTTGAGGACTACGGCATTTTCGTGGAGCTTGCGCCAAACCTTGCAGGACTTGCCGAGCCTAAAGAAAATGTTCAGGCAGGCGACAATGCAAGCGTTTACATAAAGGCGATAATCCCCGAAAAAATGAAAGTCAAACTCATTATCGTTGATGTTTTCAAAGAACAGCACAAAGACCCGTCGTTCCGATATTTTTACAATGAAGACCACATTTCGCACTGGGTCTATTCTTCGCCCGATTCGGGAAAGCTTATCGAAAGCTATTTTGGCTGACGCTTTTCCTCATCGGCGAGTATCTTATTTCTGTAAGCAAGGGCAGCCTGCTCGTTTTTGTTCTCTCCAAAATGGTAGTAGACCTTGTTTTTCAGAGGGTCGGGCAGATATTGCTGCTTGACATAATGGTTCGGGTAATCGTGCGGATATAGGTAGTGCTGACCTTTTACCGCCGCACCCTCGCCATCGAAATGCTTATTCTGGAGATGTCTTGGAAAGTCGCCTATTTCGCCGTTTCTAACATCGGAAAGTGCTGCGTCCATTGCAAGGTAAGCGCTGTTCGACTTCGGCGCAGTCGCAAGCAGGATAACAGCCTCGGCGAGTGGGATCCGTGCTTCGGGCAGACCGAGCTGCATTGCGCTGTCAACGCAGGATTTCACGATAGTTATTGCCTGCGGATAGGCAAGTCCGACATCTTCGCAGGCTATTACGAGAAGTCTGCGTGAAAGGGAGATTATGTCCCCCGTTTCGATAAGCCGTGCGGCATAATGGACAGCCGCATTCTCGTCCGACCCCCTAATTGATTTTTGCAGGGCGGAAAGAATATCGTAATGCTGATCTCCGTCACGGTCATATTTCATATTGCTGCGCTGCTTAAGCTCCGCGGCAATTTCTTTTGTTATGCGTATTTCCGTACCGTTATTTTCGCCCGAGAGAACGCAAAGCTCGGCGGTATTTATCGACTTTCTCACGTCGCCGCCGCAGCCTCTTGCGATATATTCGGCTGCACCTTTTTCGACTTTTACAGGCAGACCGAGCTGCTCTGCGGCAAGACGAAACGCACGGTTCACCGCAGGTACAAGTTCTTCCGCTGAAACGGGTTTGAACTCAAATACGGTCGAGCGGCTTATGATAGCATTATATACATAAAAGTATGGGTTTTCGGTCGTTGAAGCGATAAGGGTTATCTGTCCGTTTTCGATATATTCGAGAAGCGACTGCTGCTGTTTTTTGTTGAGATACTGAATTTCATCGAGATACAGAAGTACACCGTTAATACCGTCGAGGGTGTACGTATCTTCGATGACCTCTTTTATATCGGCGATTGAAGCACTCGTTCCGTTAAGCTTATGGAGCTTCATTCCTGCATTTTCGGCAATGATACGGGCAACGGTAGTTTTACCGACACCTGCGCTGCCGTAAAAGATCATATTCGGGATAACGCCGTTCTCGATAATTCTTCGCAGCGGTTTTCCCTCACCCAGAATATGCTTCTGACCGACAACATCGTCAAGGGTTTTCGGACGTATTCTGTCGGCAAGCGGTATATTCATTGTACGTTCCTCCCCTTTCGACATTTTTATCGGGGAACGGAAAATTCACCGTTCCCCGACTTTATTAACTGCGAATGATCACATATAAAGAGGGTGCTTTGCGCAGATCTCGTTTACGCCTGCTCTTACAGCGTCAGCCTTGCCCTCGAAATCGGTAGCTGTGAGGTACATAAATTCTGCGATCTTATCCATATCGGCAGTATCAAGTCCTCTTGTTGTAACGGCAGGAGTACCAACTCTGATACCGCTTGTAACGAACGGCTTTTCGGGGTCATTCGGGATAGCGTTCTTGTTTACTGTGATATAAACTTCGTCAAGACGATGCTCGAATTCCTTGCCTGTAAGCTTGAAAGGACGGAGGTCAACGAGCATAAGGTGGTTGTCCGTACCGCCCGAAACAAGGTCAAAGCCTCTGTCGAGGAGTCCCTTTGCGAGAGCCTGAGCGTTTTCAACGATGTTCTTGCCGTATTCCTTGAATTCAGGCTTCAAAGCTTCACCGAAGCAAACAGCCTTGCCTGCGATAACGTGCATAAGGGGGCCGCCCTGTGTTCCCGGGAAGATAGCGGAGTTGATCTTCTTAGCGAGGTACTCGTTGTTTGTGAGGATAAGACCACCTCTTGGACCTCTCAATGTCTTATGTGTAGTTGTTGTTACGATATCAGCGTAAGGAACCGGTGACTGATGCTGACCTGCGGCAACAAGTCCTGCGATATGAGCCATATCTACCATAAGATATGCGCCGACCGCTCTTGCGATAGAAGAAAGCTTCTCGAAGTCAATCTTTCTCGGATATGCAGAAGCGCCTGCAACGATGAGCTTTGGCTTGCACTTGTTTGCAGTCTTGTAAAGCTCCTCATAGTCGATGTAGCCCTCGTCATTTACGCCATAAGAAGTGAAGTTGAAGTATTTACCCGAGATGTTTACGGGTGAACCGTGTGTAAGGTGACCGCCGTGAGCAAGGGACATACCCATAACGGTATCGCCCGGCTGGAGAAGAGCCACATAAACAGCGGTGTTGGCCTGTGCGCCCGAATGAGGCTGAACGTTTGCGTACTTTGCACCGAAGAGCTTCTTTGCTCTCTCGATCGCGATATTTTCAACGATATCAACATCTTCGCAGCCGCCGTAGTATCTCTTTCCTGGATAACCCTCTGCGTATTTATTTGTAAGAACGCTGCCCATTGCTGCCATTACAGCAGGGCTTACGATATTTTCGCTTGCGATAAGCTCAAGGTTTCTGCGCTGTCTTGCAAGTTCAAGTTCCATAGCGCCGCCGACTTCGGGGTCAGCGTCCTTTACGAAACCGATCGTATCCATTATATTCTCGTACATAACTAAAACACCCTTTCAAGATATAAATATGTAAGCATATTATACTACATTTCAACTCTTTTGGCAAGTCTTTTCATAGAATTGGGAATAAATATACGAAATTTGTTGCAAATGTTCTTATTTCTATAAAAAACTGTGCAAAATGATATACAGATAAACAAAAAGCGCGGCGGATATTTCACCGACGCGCTCGTTTTCCACTGAATTTTTAAGGGAGATGGCGGATAGGTTCAGGGACAGCCTATCCGCCGCTGTAAAGTGAGTGATACCGACTGACGAATGGCATATCGCAAGCCGATATTTATGTATGGATACACGGTTCAGGCGCATATCCCACATCTCGGGGATGAGAAATTGTCAATTATTCTGTGAAGAGAAGCTGTGTATATGTTGGGAAAGGCCATATCTCGGACGGAGTGATGGTTTCAAGTTCATCAACAACAGCTCTGAGTGACTGCATTGCGCTGAATACTTCTTCTCTGAAGAATCTTGCATTTTCGAGAGTATCTGTCTTTTCCTTGCTGTCGATAAGCTTTGCATCAAGTGTGTCAACACCTGCGATAACTTCGTTTGTGAGGGAAGAAACCTTATCTGCAAGTCTCTTTTCAGCATCGAAGTTAACGCCAATCTCCTTCTTGGAAACCATAGCATCTGCAAGCTGCTTGGAGAACTTGAATGCAGCAGGAACGATCTGCTTCTTAGCCATATCGAGCATTGTAAGAGCTTCGATATTGATGATCTTGGAGTAGTTGTCGAGAAGGATCTCACGTCTGGACTCAACTTCTGTCTTGGAAAGAACCTTGAACTCTTCAAAGAGCTTGATGTTCTTTTCATCATCGTAATGCTCAACTGCATCAACGGTGGAAACATAGTTAGGAAGTCCTCTTCTCTTAGCTTCTTCAACCCAAGCATCGTCATAGCCGTTGCCGTTGAAGATAACTCTCTTATGTTCCTTGATAGTCTTAACAAGGAGCTTGTTGAGGTCGCTTGCGAAGTCTGTGGACTTTTCGAGTTCATCAGCAAATTCTTTGAATTCCTTAGCAACGATGGTGTTGAGGATATAGTTTGTGCAGGAAATAGTATCAGCAGAACCGAGTGAACGGAACTCGAACTTGTTGCCTGTGAATGCAAAGGAAGAAGTTCTGTTTCTGTCTGTTGTATCCTTAGGGAAGTTAGGAAGTGCGTCTACACCGATAACGAATTCCTTGTTCTGATTTTCCTTGATCATCTTGCCTGATTCAAGAGCGTCAACGATCTGCTGGAGTTCGTCGCCGAGGAACATGGAGATGATAGCCGGAGGTGCTTCGTTAGCGCCAAGACGGTGATCATTGCCTGCGGAAGCAACGGAAATTCTGAGGAGGTCTGCATATTCATCAACAGCCTTGATAACTGCGCAGAGAACTGTGAGGAACTGGAAGTTTTCCTTAGGATTTGCGCCCGGTTCAAGGAGATTCTGTCCGTCATTTGTGGACATCGACCAGTTATTGTGCTTACCTGAGCCGTTTACACCTGCATAAGGCTTTTCGTGGAGGAGGCAAACAAAACCGTGACGGAGAGCAACTTTCTTCATGATCTCCATTGTAAGAGCGTTCTGGTCTGCAGCAACATTGGAAGTTGTGAAGATAGGAGCCATTTCGTGCTGTGCAGGAGCAACTTCGTTATGCTTTGTCTTGGAGTAAATGCCAAGCTTCCAAAGTTCTTCATCGAGATCCTGCATATATTCCTGAACTCTTGTCTTGATGTTGCCGAAGTAGTGGTCTTCAAGTTCCTGACCCTTAGGTGCTTTTGCGCCGAAAAGGGTTCTGCCTGTGAGGATAAGGTCTTCACGCTGATCGTAAAGCTTCTTGTCAACGAGGAAGTATTCCTGTTCAGGACCAACGGTCGTTGTAACTCTTGTAGCTGTTGTGTTGCCAAAAAGTCTTACAATACGAAGAGCCTGTTCTGAAAGGATCTCCATTGAACGGAGAAGCGGAGTTTTCTTATCGAGAATTTCGCCTGTATATGAGCAGAAAGCAGTTGGGATATAAAGTGAACCGTCCTTAACAAATGCAGGTGAAGTTGGGTCCCAAGCTGTATAACCTCTTGCTTCAAATGTTGCACGAAGTCCGCCGGAAGGGAAAGAAGAAGCATCAGGCTCGCCCTTGATAAGTTCCTTGCCTGAGAATTCCATGATAACCTTGCCGTCAGCGGTAGGAGAAATGAAAGAATCGTGCTTTTCAGCGGTTACACCTGTCATCGGGTGGAACCAATGTGTATAATGTGTTGCACCCTTTTCGATAGCCCATTCCTTCATTGCGGTAGCAACAACTTCCGCTACGTCTGTATCAAGCGGTGTGCCGAGCTGCTTTGTTTTGAGCAAAGACTTATAAACATTTTTAGGAAGTCTTGCCTTCATTGTTTCTTCGTTAAATACGTTGCAGCCGAAATAATCGGGTACACTCTTAACGCCCTGATTTACTGATTCTGACATAATAATTTCCTCCCAATCATTATTAAGATAACAAAAAGGCACTTCAACAGATAATTAACCTATCTGCTGAAGCGCCATTGCTTCTTGTTTTTTGATTACAGTTATATAATACACTATAAGAACCAATTTGTCAATACCTTTTTTGAAAAAATGCAAAATATTTTTTATTTCTTGCAAAATGCATTAATTTTTCAGCATTTTAAACACTAATAATGTTGATTTTGAAATATTGCAGTTAAAATTATTCATATATTGGTGATATATCTCATTATTTTGGTTTTACATAAATCGGCAGGCTTGCTAAAATGCAAACCTGCCGATAATTTTTATAAATATTATGCTTACGGAAGAAGTCTGTTAAGATCTCTTGGGAACATCGAAGCCTGACGGATATTCTGCTGGTTGAGCAGCTTCATAACAAGTCTTTCAAGACCGATGCCGAGACCGCCGTGAGGTGGCAGACCGTACTTATGAACTTCGAGGTAAGACTTGAAGTCCTCGGGGTCAAGACCCTGAGCTTTCATCTTTTCGAGCTGGTCGTTGTAGTTATGGATACGCTGACCGCCCGTAGTGATCTCAAGTCCTCTGAAGAGGAGGTCGAACTTGCAGGCTGTTCTCGGGTCGTCCTTATCGTTCATTGCATAGAACGGAGGCTTTGAGGACGGGAAGTTCGTTACGAAAATGAACTCTGTGCCGTATTCTTTCTTTGCCCAATCGCAGAGGAAAACTTCGTCCTCGGGTTCGAGGTCGAACTTATTCTTGGAACGTGTGCCCTTGATAAGCTCAACAGCTTCCTCAAACTTGATAGCAGGGATCTCTGTGATCTCGGGGATATCAGCTTCAAGAATTTTGATCTCGGGCTGATAATTTTCCTTAAGGAACTTCATAAGGTAACGGAGCATAGCCGTTTCCATATTCATTACATCATACATATCATTGATGTAGCCCATTTCAAAGTCAAGACCGATATATTCGTTAAGGTGTCTTGAAGTTGCGTGACGTTCTGCACGGTAAACGGGAGCGATCTCGAAAACTCTGTCGAAGAAAGCAACGGCAGTCTGCTTATAGAACTGAGGCGACTGGTTGAGGAAAGCGTCTTTCTGGAAATAGTCGAGGTGGAAAATGTTTGCGCCGCCCTCTGCGCCCTGTGCAACGATCTTAGGTGTGTGTATCTCGGTGAACTTGTTATCGAGCATAAACTGTCTGAATCCCGAAACAACGCCCTCCTGGAACTTGAAGATAGCTCTTTCGTATGGATTACGGAGAGCAACGCTTCTGTTGTCGAGGTTTACTTCGAGCGAGCAGCCGAGCTTTCTCTTGGAAACGTGGAGAGGATATTCATAATCGGGCTTCGATACGATCTCGATATTCTTAAGAGTAAGTTCGATGCCGTTGAAAGCTCTGTCTTCTTTTTTAACGACAGCCTTTACCTTTACAAAGCAGCCTTCCTTTACGCCGTCAAGAGGATCGGAGCAGTTTTCTTCGCTGTAAACGGACTGGATAAGATAACGTGCTGTACGGAGAGTAACAAATGCGAAGCCGCTCATCTGCTTTACGTTATGAACGCAGGCGCAGACTTCTATTTCCTGTCCGACCTTGGAGAGCGCATCTTCAAGATCAAACTCATTGAGCAGATCATTTCCGCCGACTTTTATCATTTCAAAAACAACCTTTCATAATTAGGATTTGAGTTTCTTTTCAAGTTCTTCCTTGATGACCTTCGGTGTGCAGACACCCTTGAGAGCCTTTGTGCACTGACCCATAATGAAGCCGAATACCTTTGCATCGCCGCCCTTATACTGTGCGACTGCCTTTTCATTTTCGGAAAGCACCTTATCGATAACTTCAGCAACCTTGCCGAGGTCGTTGCTGATAAGGAGTCCCTTTTCCTTAGCGATAGCTTCGGGGTCGCCGCCCTTTTCGGACATCTCTCTGAATACGTCCTTAGCGTCATTCTTGGAAACCTTTTCTGTATCAGCCATTTCAACAAGCTTTGCAAGCTGTTCGGCTGTGAACGGGAGGTTTTCGAGAGTGATCTCGCCGAGGTTGATTCTTCTCATAAGCTCGCCGTTGATGAAGTTGCAGATAGACTTAGGATTGTTGTAAGTCTTTACAGCAGCATCAAAGAAATCGGAGAGTATCTTGTTTGCAACGAGTATTTTGGCATCATTTTCGGAAAGACCGAATTCGCTTGTATATCTGATTATACGCTGTGCCGGAAGTTCAGGGAGCGAATTCCTGATAGCATCGAGCTGTTCATCGGTGAAGTTTACCTGGAGGATATCAGGCTCAGGGAAATAACGGTAATCGTGAGCATTTTCCTTGGAACGCATCGCCTTTGTTTCGCCGCGGTTATCATCGAAACGTCTTGTTTCCTGAATGACCTTTTTGCCCATATCGAGAAGCTTGCCCTGACGGTATATCTCGAAGTCAATTGCACGGCCGATAGCCTTGATAGAGTTGAGGTTCTTCATCTCGGTTCTTGTACCGAACTCTGTGTCAGTCGGCTTCATGATAGAAACGTTGACATCGGCACGGATAGAACCCTGCTCCATTTTACAGTCACAAACGCCTGCATACTGGAGGAGGAGCGAAACCTTTTCAACGAAAGCCTTAGCTTCGGCAGCGGAAGACATATCGGGCTCAGTAACGATCTCGATAAGCGGAACGCCGCAGCGGTTATAGTCTGCGAGAGAAACGCCGTTGAGGTCATCGTGGATAAGCTTGCCTGCGTCTTCTTCGAGGTGGATTCTGTTGATTCTGATATTCTTTGTTTTCTTTACACCGTCTTCCTCATACTCGATAGGAACAAGTCCGTTGATGCAGAGAGGAAGATTGAGCTGTGAGATCTGATAAGCTTTCGGAAGGTCGGGATAGAAATAGTTCTTTCTGTCGAAAACGGAGAACTTGTTTATATCACAGCCCATTGCGAAGCCTGCCTTTACGGCATATTCAACAGCTGTCTGGTTGATAACAGGAAGTGTTCCCGGCATACCGGAGCAAACAGGACAGCAGCGTGAGTTCTTGCCGCCGCCGAATTCGGCGCTGCAGGTACAGAAAACTTTAGATTTGGTTAAAAGTTCAGCGTGAACTTCAAGACCTATAACCGGAATATATGCTGACATTATCTTCTTCCCCTTTCCTTAAAGGCTTGCATTCTGACGTGTGAAATTCTTTTCAAATGCGTCAGCAGCCTGAATGATAGTAGCTTCGTCCCACTTCTTGCCTATGATAGACATACCGATAGGCATACCCTTGGAGTCATATCCGCAGGTCGTGGAGATTCCGGGGAGAGATGCAATATTTACTGTAACAGTGCAGATATCAGCCTGATACATCTTTGCAGGGTCGGAAATATTTTCGTTTACGCCGTAAGCAACGGTAGGTGCAGTTGGTGTAAGGATAACATCGCAGCCTGTGAAGATGTTTTCGTATTCCTCACGGATCTTCTGCTTAAGAGCCATTGCCTTGCCGTAGTATGCATCATAGTAACCGCTGGAAAGAGCGTAGTTGCCGAGCATGATTCTTCTCTTTACTTCCTCGCCGAAGCCCTCTCTTCTTGAATTGGAGATAAGCTCTGCGAAGTTTTCGCCCTCTTCGGAACGGTGACCGTACTTGATACCGTCGAAACGAGAGAGGTTTGAGGAAGCTTCTGCGGAAGAAATGAGGTAATATGCAGCAACGGCATATTTGAGTGACGGCATAGAGCAGTCAACAAGCTCTGCACCGAGAGATTTATAGTAATCGGCAGCTGCAAGAACAGCCTTTCTTACTTCATCATCGATACCCTCTGCATAGAATTCCTTAGGAACAGCGATCTTCATTCCCTTGATATCCTGACCGATCTTAGCTGTGAAATCAGGAACTTCGTTCTTGGAAGAAGTTCCGTCGTGAGGGTCATAGCCTGCGATAGCATTAAGTATAACAGCGCAGTCCTCTGCGGATTTAGCGATAGGTCCGATTTGGTCGAGTGAGCTTGCGAAAGCAACAAGACCATAACGCGAAACGCGTCCGTAGGTAGGCTTAAGACCTGTTACACCGCAGAAAGAAGACGGCTGTCTGATTGATCCGCCTGTATCTGAGCCGAGTGCAGCTGCGCAAAGCGAAGCGCTTACAGCTGCGGCAGAACCGCCCGAGCTGCCGCCCGGAACTCTTGTGAGGTCATAAGGGTTCTTGGCCTTTTTGAAGGCAGAAGTCTGTGTAGAACCGCCCATTGCGAATTCGTCCATAGAAACCTTGCCGAGCATTACTGCGCCCTCATTTTCAAGCTTATCCATAACGGTAGCATTGTAAAAAGGAACAAAATTCTCGAGCATTTTGGAAGAACAGGTAGTTTTTACGCCGTCTGTACAAATATTATCCTTGATAGCGAGAGGGATACCGCAGAGTGCGGAAGCCTCGCCTTTATTTATCTTTTCCTGAGCCTTTTCAGCAGCCTTTTCGGCAGCTTCGGCTGTAACGGTTATATAGCTTTCGAGCTTATCATCGACCGCTTTGATCCTGTCGAGGTAAGCGTCTGTGAGTTCCTTTGCGGAAAGCTCTTTTTTATCAAGCATTGAACGCAGATCGCTGATTTTCAGTGCAGTTAAATCCATTTGGTGACATCCTTTCATTCTATTATAATAGTATTATTCAACAACCTTAGGAACAACAAAAGCGTCCTCTGAATTTACTGCATTCTGCAGGATCTGGGCTGTCGGGTAAGAATCTGCTGCGATGTCCTTGCGCAAATCGTTGAGATAAACGTTGTGATTATCTTTGATAGGATCATAAGTAACATCAATTTCCTTAATAGTATCCATTATTTCGATAATCCCCGTCATATCGCCTGCCATTTTTTCAAGCTCTTCGTCTGTAAAGCTGAGTCTGCCGAGCTGGGACAGGTATCTGACCATATCTAAATCCATAAAATCTACCTCATTTCTATCAGAATCATAAATACAGAATATATTATAGCATGTTTTAACTATATTTGCAAGACAAATTGCAAAAAATTTCGATATTTTGAGAAAATATAAAAATCGGAGCCTGCTTTCTGCGGCAGACCCCGATATAAATTACACTATTCTGATGCAGTGCTTATCATACATTTCCTGAATGGCTGTAAGAACACCAAGTCTTGCCACGGGGAATGTAAGTCCGCCCTGAACATAAGCTGCGAACGGTTCACGGAGAGGTGCATCGGCAGAAAGCTCGATAGAAGCGCCCATATTGAACGCACCTGCCGCCATTATTACCTGAGAATCGTATCCGGGCATATCCCAAGGCTCTGGAGTTACATAGCTGTCGATAGGCGAGCCTTTCTGTATTCCCTGACAGAATGCAATGAGATTCTCGGAATTCTTCATAAGAACGGTCGTGATGATATCTCCCCTCTTTGCACCCTGCGCAGGAAGACATTCAAAGCCGAGCATTGTCATTATCTTACCTGTAAAGATAGCTGTCTTTACAGCACTGCAAACGACTTCGGGAGCAAGCAGGAGTCCCTGATACATAAGCTTGTTCTGATTGAGCGTGCAGCCCACTTCCTTGCCCATGCCAACGCATGTCATTCTGTAAGAGCAAAGTTCAACAAGCTTCTTTTTGCCTGCGATATATCCGCCCGTTTCGGCAATACCTGCACCCGGGTTCTTGATAAGTGAGCCGATGATAAGGTCAGCGCCAACAGAAAGCGGTTCTGCTTCTTCAACAAATTCACCGTAACAGTTATCTACCATTATAATTGCGTTCGGATTGGCATTTTTAACGCTCTTGACGATCTCTGCGATATCTTCAATGGTAAGCGTCAGGCGGAGTGCATAACCTCTGGAGCGCTGTATGTACGCTACCTTTGCGTCCTTTACTTTCATAAAGATATCGGCAAGATTCGGCTTTCCGTCAGGGAGAAAATCTATCTGATCGTATTCCACACCAAAATCCTTAAGAGAACCGTTTCCGTTTCCTCTGATGCCGATAACTTCTTCAAGTGTATCATAAGGCTTACCTGTCAAGCTGACAAGCTTGTCACCCGTTCTGAGAACGCCGAAAAGTGCAACTGTAAGTGCATGTGTTCCCGAAACGAATGAATGACGGACAAGAGCATCTTCTGCGCCCATAACTTCGGCATAAACCTTGTCAAGCGTATCTCTGCCGACATCATCATAGCCATAACCCGTTGTGCCGACAAGACAAGCCGAGCTGACCTTATTGTTGATGAATGCATAGAGAACCTTTTCGCTGTTCTTTCGTGCGATCTTTTCCGCAAGTGCAAATTCTTCACTGCATTCCGCTTCTGCTTTTTCAGCAAGCTTCAAAATTCTTTCGTCAAACTCAAATCCCTTTTTAACAACGGGCTTCGGATCAAAAATTTCTGCCATTTTAAAATGTACCTCTCATCTTTTCATTATTTCATGAACTGTATCTGTAAGTATTGGTTCAAATCCAAGTGACTGATAGAACGTATACCGTTCTTCTTTGCTGTAAAGATACACTTCTTTACACTCTTTTTCATAATTTTCGCAAAGCCATTTTATGAGCCTTGCCGCATTCCCCTGTCCTCTGTCCGCACTTGCGGTCGCAATATGCGAAAGAAAGACAAACCCATTTATATCGAACGCTTTTGTAGCTGTTGTTGATCTGTAAAGATATATATCGGAAACGCCGTGGCGAATTTTGTGTGAAATATCAACATACCATTCGTCAAATTCGGTTATCCCGAACGCTTCCGAGATTATTGGAAAGCAGTCAGCTACAAAGGCGTTATGCTTTACATCGATATTTTCACCGCAGTATAAGCCTTTAGGCGCTTTGAACAATGTTCGTTCTGTTTGAATGTAATCACTGCTCAAATCAAGGCGAATATTCGCAGGAACTTCGACCGTTACGGGACAAAGCATTTCAATAAAGCCGTCAAGTTCACTTTCATCAAAACTACCGTCAGCTATCAATGTGCTGTTGTATGTGAGTATCGCTCCGCCAGCTTCATTCGTGTACAATTTGCAAAAATCATAGCTTGTATCGTAAGCATCGAGCAGTGAGCGAATCTTATAGCCGTAATAGCTTTCCGAAAGCTTTATATCAGTATCAAAAATGCGCTTTATCAAAGCTCGCACACCTTTTTTATCATAAGCTCGGTGAGTTTGAGCGAATTTTCCATATCGGACAATCTTGCCGCACTCGCAGGTGAATGAAGATAACGGCACGGGATAGAAATTGCAAGCGTTCTCACGCCGCCCTTTGTGATATGGATAGCTCCGCTGTCGTTTCCGCCTGCGACCATAGTTTTTGTCTGCCACGGGATATTGTTCTCGGCAGCTATCTGCTTGGAAATTTCAAAAAGTTCACGGTCATAGATAGTCGATCTGTCCATATACGAAACAACAGGTCCTTTTCCGAGTTCGCAGCAGCGTTCAGCTCCGCTCGCAAGAGGAATATCTGCCGCAGTTGTTGATTCAAGCACAATAGCAAAGTCGGGCTCAACTGTAAAGGCAGCCGCCCTTGCGCCTCTCAGACCGACTTCTTCCTGAACAACGAATGTGAAAGTCACATCGTATTCAAGCTCGCTGTTGATGAGCATTATCATCACAGCACAGCCGAAGCGGTCATCGATAGCCTTTGAGCAAAGCATATCTTCGCCGAGCGGTAAGATCTCGGGATCGAAGTAAACATAATCTCCAAGTGAAACAAGCTTTTCTGTTTCTTCTTTACTCTCCGTTCCGATATCGATATAAAGTCCCGAAAATTCAGCGGCTTTGTTTCTTTCGGAAGAAGAAAGATTATGCACAGCCTTTGAGCCGATAACGCCGTGAATGTCGCCGATGCGAACATTTCGTCCGATAACAACTCTTGCATCAATACCGCCAACGGGCGAGAATGTCAGCGTTCCGTCCGACTTAACGGAGGTAACTATCATTCCGACTTCGTCCATGTGCGCGGAGATCATAAGCTTTTTCGCAGGTGTTTTTCTGCCCTTTTTATATGCGATAAGGTTTCCGAGATTATCGACCTTGTATTCGCACTTGCCCTTTATCTTTTCGATGATATATTCACGGACATTTTTTTCATCGCCCGAAGTGCCGTTAAGGGCGCAAAGTTCCTTTAAAAGTGAAGTGAACTCCATTTCAGCACACCTCCTTGATATATGCAGTGATAAGCTTCGCTGTGTTTTCAACGTCCGAAACGGAAATGACCTCAACGGGCGTATGCATATATTTTAGCGGTATTGACAATGTTACAGCCTTTACACCGCCTGCATTGACGGAAAATCTGTCGGCATTTGTTCCCGTTTCATCATTCATAACTTCTATCTGATAAGGAAGTTCATTCTTCGCGGCAACTTCTTTCATTCTGTTTGAAAGCTCACGGTCAAGTGTAGGCGCAAAACCTATCATCGTTCCCTTACCCATTTTTCCGCATTTAAGCTCGGAATCATCGGGAGTGAGTGCGAAGCTCACATCAACTGCGATCGCGATATCGGGGTCAACGTCATAAACGCCTATCTTCGCTCCCCTTTCGCCGACTTCCTCCTGCGATGAGAACATTATCGTATATGAGCAGTCAAGCGTTTCGTTTTTCAGCATTTCAGCTGCACGGAGCAGGCAGGCAATGCCGCAGCGGTCATCAAGAGCCGCGCCCGAAATTCTGTCGCCCCGCATATTTTGACACTTCTGCAAAAATACTATCTTGTCGCCCTGCGAAATGACCTTTTCGGCTTCTTCCTTTGTCATTCCCACATCGATGCAGATATCGGAATATTCGGGAACTTTGCCCTCGTCCGACTTCTTTTCAAGGTGTGGAGGGATCGAGCAGATAACGCCATAAACTTCTTTTTTGCCGAGAATTTTTACCTGCTGTGCGAGCAAAAGCCTTCTGTCGATGCCGCCGCAGTTTGCTATTTTGATAAAGCCGTCATCGGTGATAAATGTGACAACGAAGCCTATCTGGTCGATATGCGCATCGAGCAGGATATGCGGCTTGCCATTTTCACGCTTGCCGAAATTGCCGAAAACGCAGTTATTTTTTATATAACAGTCGTCCGTAAATTCTTTCAGATAGCCGAGTGCAAGCTTTGCGGCTTCGGTCTCATCGCCCGAAACTCCGCTTGCATCTGCAAGGCTTTTTATAACTTCTTTTAAATCCATTTTTATTCCTCAATTCAAAGCGTTTACGATGCCCTTATAGTGCTTTCCGCGCTCTTCAAAATTCTTGTAGTGGTCGAAGCTTGCGCTTGCGGGTGAAAGCGTAACGATATCACCGTTATTGGCAATTTCACGAGCCTTTGCAACGGCTTCTTCCATTGTTTCTACGCGATAGATACGGCAGTTGTTTTCGTCATAGCCGCTGTAGCCCTTAACCGCAGCTTCGATCTTATCCGCCGTCGCACCGAGGAGAATAAGAGCCTTGACCTTGTTGTTTATAGCTTCGGACATCGTTGTGTAGTCGAGCTTTTTATCCGAGCCGCCTGCAATAACGATAAGCTTTTGGCTAAAAGCGTTAAGTCCTGCGATAACGCTGACGGGACTTGTTGCGATGCTGTCATTGTAATATTTTACGCCGTCAAGCTCACGGACAAATTCGATACGATGCTCAACGCCGCCGAAGTTCTCAGCCGTTTCACGGACCGCTTCAACCGAAACATCGCCGTAAACCGCTGCGATAGCCGCAAGGTAATTTTCGACGTTGTGAAGTCCCGGAATCTTTATGCTGTCCTTGTGGACGAGCTTTTCGGTATTTTCCCCGTCCGTGAAGCAGAGCCAACCGTTTTCGTCAAGGAACGAACCTCTCTTCGGCTTTGAAAGTCTGCTGAATTTAAGCAGGTTTCCTCTTACTTCGTCCGAAAGCGCATTAGTCCTTTCGTTGTCAAGATTAAGTACGGTCTTGGAGAAAGCATTCTGGTGCAGGATAAGATTTTTCTTTGCGCCAACGTATTCTTCCATAGACTTATGAACGTTGAGGTGATCGGGATAAATATTGGTGATTATTGCCGTATCGGGAGACTTTCTCATACTTATGAGCTGGAAGCTTGAAAGCTCGACTACTGCGATATCATCGGGGGAAATTTCTTCGATTATCGGAAGAAGCGCACGTCCGATATTGCCGCCCTTGTGGACTTTTTTTCCGCTGCGTTCAAGCATCTCGGTGATGATAGTTGTTGTGGTTGTCTTTCCGTCAGTTCCCGTTATGCCGTAAATTTTACACGGGCAAAGGTCGAAGAAGACTTCCATCTCGGAAGTGACCACAATACCCATATCCCTTGCTTTCTGCAGCTCGGGCGAAAGGAAATACATTCCCGGAGTTCTGAAAACCACGTCCGACTTATAGATAGCGTCAAGGTAGTTTTCACCGAGTGAAAGCTTTGCGCCGTCTTTTTCAAGCTTATCCGCAAGCTCGCCCATTTCAGCTCTCGTTTTTTTATCGCATACAGTAACATCTATATTCTTTTTCAAAAGAAGCCCGATAAGGTCGATATGGCTCACACCCGTACCGATAAGGGCGACCTTTTTATTTTTCATTTCAGCAAAAAAAGCTTCTGCTTTTGTCATAAATACACCGTCTTTTCTATGTAGGGATGTAAAAAGTCCCTAAAAATAATCATACACTTATATTATATACATCATTTCTCAAAATATCAAGATTTTGCATAGAATTGCCTTGATTTTCATAGATTTAACTAAGAAATGAGGTAAACTGAATGAAATTTTATATAAATAAAATGGCAAAAGATACGTTTCGACTTACTTTTGTTTCATTGATATTACAGGGACTTGGAATTTTTCTTAATTCGCTCATATCAAGCAAACTCGGCACGGCTTCGGTCGGCATAATGACGCTCATTTTTACACTTTTCGGTTTTATTATGGTGCTTGCGAACGGTAACATTTTCATTTCCACCAGCAGGCTCGTTTCGGAGGAAACAGGCTGCGGCAACCGAAATTATACCGTGATAATGAGATACTCGCTCGGCTTTTCGCTTGCACTATCCTGCTTTTTTATGGTGCTTTCGTTTGTATTCGCCGAAAAAATATCTTTGCTTTCGGGAGGAAAGATAGACCTTTCCGCGCCGATAAGGCTGATAGCACTTTCTCTGCCTTTTGCGGCGATCGGTTCGTGCATAAAGGGTTATTTCAACGCCGTGCGAAAGGTCAATATACCCTGCCTTGGCGATGTGACCGAATTTGCGGCAAAATGGACAGCTTTGCTGATATCGGTAGTTTTCCTCATTGACAGAGGTTTCGATATTTATATTCTTATTGCGGCATCGATTCTGTTGGGCGAATTTGTGAGCCTGATTTTTTATCTTGTGAAATATGCTTCGGAATATGCCGAATTCTCCCGTTTGCCCTGCACAAAACCCAAGCTTGACAGGTTCGGTAAATATCTCAAGCTTTCGCTCCCGATACTTGCGAGCGGATATGTTCAGATGATACTTTCGACAGCGAATGATGTTCTTGTGCCGATAGCGCTTGTCAAACACAATGATTCGGCTGACCGTGCGATGAGCGAATACGGAATGTTTGAAGCTATGATAATCCCAACGATATTTTTCCCGTCGGTGATACTCATAGCGCTTTCAAATGTTCTTATGCCCGAGATCGCAAGGGCGAATTCATCGAACAATAGGGAGCGTGTAAAAAGTCTTGTTTCCAAAGCACTGACAAGCTCGTTCATATACGCATTTTTCATCGGCGGGATATTTTTATTTGCGGGAAAAGATATCGGAAATATAATATGCCCGTCCGATACTCTCGTCGGCGAAACGCTCGTGAAGATGTTTCCCGTTGTGCCGTTCATCTACCTTGAAATCGTTCTTGAATGTATTCTGAAAGGACTGGGAAAGCAGAATTTTTCCACATTCAACTCGCTCTGCGAATATGTTATAAGGATAGCCTGCGTTGTGGTGTTTGTCCATTTTTACGGTTTTGTCGGGGTGCTTATATCGTATTATGCGAGCAATATTTACAGCAACATCGTTCGCATTGCCTCCGTGTGCAAATGGTCGGGAGTATGCTTTTCTCTTCGACTTTTTATACTTATTCCGTTCGCATACAGCGCATCAAGCTGCGTCATCGCATCGGCTGTCACGAAGCTTATTTCGCCAGTGAATTCTTTGCTTGAAGCGGTCATTTTTACCTGCACGGCTTCGATAGCGTTTCTGCTTTTTTACGAATCGGGAAAAGCTGTTTCCAAAGACAGCGCAGGATTTATCTCGGTAGTGATACCACGTTCATAATAAAAAAATGTCCCTGCGGCAATATTTCACCGCAGGGGTATTTTTACTCCGAAGATCAGCAGCAGCCGCAGCCACAGCCGTTGTTGTTATCGTTGTTTCCGCAGCCACAGCCGTTGTTGCCGTTGCAGCAGCAAGCCCATACGATAATGAGAAGGATGATGATCCAGCAAGAGTTGTTGTTTCCACAGTTAAATCCGCACATAGTAAGGTACTCCTTTAAATAAAATGTATTTGAACTCCGCTCGGAAGTGATTCCTTTTTTGCGGTGCTCATAGTTCATATTATGCGGAGTGTAAAATTGTGTTACTGAAAATTCTTATACTGAAAAAAATCAAGACAACGATATTGAATATTTAGATCTCGGCGCAGATCTTTTCTGTATTTTATCAGTGTTTGGTATTTTCGCATAGGACATATTCAGACTTACATATTTATATAAAAAACAATATGAAAGCAGGCTGTTATTATGTTTGGATTTTTAAGCTTTTTCCTTGAAAATATACTGTTTTTTGCGCTGCATTTTGAAAACTGCGGAGTTTTCCCGAAGCCGCTTTCCGCCAAGCAGGAGGAAGAATGTTTTGAGCTTATGAAAAACGGCGACAGTTCTGCGCGAAACCGTCTTATCGAGCATAATCTCCGTCTTGTTGCGCACATCGTAAAGAAATACAGCAATACGCAGAGTGACAGCGAGGACCTTATTTCTATCGGAACGATAGGTCTTATCAAGGCGGTAGAATCGTTCGACTATTCCAAGAACACACGCTTTGCGACTTATGCTTCACGATGCATTGAGAATGAGATACTGATGTTTTTCCGCTCGAAGAAAAAATCCGCAGGCGATATATATTTCGATGAACCTGTTGATGTTGACAAGGACGGAAATCAGCTCACGCTCATTGATATTATCGCCGAAGACGACGGCATCGTTGACAAGATAGACCTTTCGATAAAGACCGAGCAGCTTTACAAATTCATCACTGAATGTCTTGATGAACGTGAGCTTGAGATAATCGTGAACCGATACGGACTTTACGGAAAAAAGCCGCTTACTCAGCGTGAAGTTGCCAAGAAGCTGAATATTTCGCGCTCCTATGTTTCGCGGATCGAGAAGAAGGCGCTTGACACACTTCGGAAAAAGTACGAAAAGACTTCCTATACTAATCTGTAAGAAGCCGCTCTATGATAGGCTTCGCATCGGATATTGGGATTGCAAAGCCAAGTCCCTCAGCATTGTCCGAGATTATCTTGCTCGAATTTATCCCGATGACCTCTCCCCTGCAATTTAGCAAAGGACCTCCGCTGTTTCCCGGATTTATTGCGGCATCGGTCTGGATGAGCGTCATTTCGTAGCCGCTGACGGTTATTGTCCTGCCGAGTGCGCTGATTATTCCGCAGGTCGTTGAGCCGTACAGCTCCAGTCCGAGCGGATTTCCGATAGCAACGGCAGTTTCACCCTCGACAAGACTGTCGCTGTCGCCAAGCTCGGCAGGAAAAAGCTGAACATTGTCAGTATTGATATTTATCACGGCAAGGTCGCTCGGAGTATCTGCGCCGATTATCTCTGCGCTGTACTCGCTTTCATCGGAAAGCACTGCTCTTACTTTTTCGGCTCGCATCGTGTCATTTTCGCATACGTTCTGTATAACATGAGCGTTGGTAACGATGTTTCCGCTCTCACTGATGATAATTCCCGTTCCCGTGCATTTTGTTCCATCGGGAAATTCCGAGATTATACCGACAACGGACGGCTTGGCTTTTTTCACTATCTCGGGAACGGTGAGGGTTCGCTTTTTCCATACTTCAAAAGCCTGCGCCGATGCTGGCACTCCGTTCGATTCAGATTCATAAGAATCGGCTTTTTTCTCGGCGAAAGATGTCACTATCTCCGTTCCGCCGCTTATACATTCACTCATCAGAGAGAAAAAGAAGACCGCTGCGGTAACAAAAGCAGCGGTCGCAAGTCCGAATACTCCCGAGCGCTGTTTTTTCGGAGAAGAAACAGCTTCGGAAGAAATTTCGGATATTTGATTTTTATTGTTTTGATAAAGCATATAATTACCCCGAAAAATTATTTTGAAGCTATTATATGCTCTGCCGCAGAGTTTATTCCGCCTTGACTTTTTTCTTTGCGGGAAGCTCGGTAAGGAACGGAACTGCCAAGCCAATGATAAGCATAACAATGCCTATGATACCCTGAGCATCGAAAGCAAAATTGCTCGGGAAGATAGACGGCACAGAGCCGATTATAAGACCGCTGATAAGGCAGTATGTTCCTCTGCGGAATTTTTTCAGAAGCATGGAAATCACTCCAGCCGCAATAAAAATTCCCAAAACAACACCAACGGCAACAATTATAAGTACAGGGATATCAAAGTTGTTCAAAGCACCGATCACCGTATCATAAGCTCCGAGAACTTTCATTATCAGAGCGCCGCTTATTCCGGGGATTATCATTGCAACAGCGGCAAGTACAGATGAAATAAAGAGCATTATTCCGCCGACAAGATCAAGACTGCCCGACGCTGTACTTTCGGCAGGCGAAAGGAACGCCATTGCTGCCATAACGAGAAGTCCTGCCGCAAACGGCGCGATACAAACTGCCGACAGCTTCTTTTCGGCGGTACATTCCTTGTATATCATCGGCATACTGCCTATTACAACACCGACGAAGAACATTTGCGTTGGGACGTTATATTCATCGAAAAGAAAACCGAGCAGCTTTGCAGCAGCAAGGATACCGATGAGCATCCCCACTCCGACAGGTATCAGGAACGGAAGATTTTTTATCAGCTTTTTGATATTCGGTGTTATCGCCTCAAGCAGCTTGTCATAAATTTTAACGATAACTGCGATAGTTCCACCGCTGACACCCGGAACAGCATTCGCAATACCGATAGCGATGCCTTTGAGTGCAAGTAAAATGTAATTCATGATTCTCTCCTTAAAATTCGGTTAATTAACAGACTCTTTCTGTAATAGTATATATTATACACATATTATCTGAAATTTCAAGTAGGAATTGTCAGAAATTTATCAAATCGCTTGAATTTTACAAAGATTTATGTTATAATCAACATATAGTTATGGGAGGGACAAAAAGTGAAAAAGTATTTTTCCGAATATATCAGCTATCTTCTTGAAATTATGAATGACGATTCTGCTGACCTTGAAGCTGTTCGCAGAGAACTGCTTATAAAGATCGGATTTATGCAGCATGAACGGCTCGTTCACCTTATCGTAACAGTCCTCTTCGCACTTGTTATGTTCCTGAACGTTATAATTTTTTTCCAGTCGCAGATGCTCGCATTCCTTGCGATAGTTCTGCTCTGCCTTATATTGCTTATCTTCTATATTGCACATTATTTTTTCCTTGAAAACGGCGTCCAGCAGCTTTACAGGATATATGACAGCATTTGCAGCAAGCTTTCTGCTGAAAAATAAACTATTCAGAGAGAATTTTTATGAATATAAATGACGAATTGATCCAAAAAATAATCGACACAAAATCAATATGCGTTGATTTTCAGCCTATATACTCTTTTAATACAAAAAAAGTCATCGGACTTGAAGCTCTTTCCCGAGGACAGCTTGAAAATGAGCTTATTTCCCCGTATTTCCTTTTCAACTATGCAAAAAAGCACGGCGAAACGCTCCGACTTGACAGGATCTGCCGTGAAAAAGCAATAGAATCCTTTCCGAAGGAAAACGAATCGTCTTCGCTTTTCATTAACTTTGAAACATCGATTCTGAACGATGTTGTACCGGGAAACGGCGAGCTTTTAAAAGCCACCGAAATAAACGGACTTTCACCCGAGAATATTGTTATCGAGCTTAATGAATCGAACGTCCGTGACGCATACAACCTGCTCATGTTCGTTGATTTTTACCGTTCAAAGGGATTTCTCATCGCCCTTGACAACGTAAGCAACGGACTGGAAACGCAGAACAGGATAATGCTCATAAACCCCGACATCATCAAGATCGACAGAGCCATCGTTTCCAACATTGCATCGAATACATACAATCAGGAAGTGTTCAAATCGATAATCAACACTGCAAAGCAGATAGGCGCAATGACCGTTGCGGAGGGCGTTGAAACTGTTGATGAAGTTATTGCCTGTATGCTTATGGGAGTTGACTATTTTCAGGGATTCTATTTTTCAAAGCCTGAACGCTTCGACTATATTTTCTCGAACGAGGCTCGTTTGAAGCTTGAAGACGCTGCTCAGCGGCTCAATGTCAGCATGAAGAACAATCCGACCGTTGCGAATGTCAAGCTTGAAACCTACAAGCGCATCATCTTTGAGCTTATCAACCGCATAACGGGCATTTCTCCCGACAAATACACAAGCGCACTTGAAGCTTATGTTGCGGAGCATAGGGAGATCGAATGTGCATTCCTTATCGACAGCAAAGGTTTCCAAGTCACTCCGACCGTTCTTCAGAAAGACACGGAGATACTTTCGGGTTACACTCCTGCGGTCATAGGCGTTAATCACGACATAAAGAACTACTTCTACGCTGTCAAGGAGCAGATCGAAGACCCGTTCATTTCGGGCTGGTACATCTCGGCGGCGACAGGTCAGAGCTGTAAAACAATTTCATCGCATTTCTACAACAGCAATGGCGAAATGATAGTTGTCTGCGTTGACCTTAAAAAGAAACAATCATAAAATATTATACCAAAGCGGCAGTTCGGATTTATAAACAAGTTCGAGCTGCCGCTTTATATTTTCCAATTCCGCAAGCAGTTCGTCATTCGCATCTCGGCAGTAAGGCTTCACTTTTGATATCGCTATGCTAAGATCTTTCAGCTTTTCATCGGCAACGATAAGCGACATTTTGCGCTCGTATCTTCTCCACATCGTTTCAAGCTGACCCGCAAGTTCTTCCGCGCTTTTCATATCGTCATTTTCGCAGTAGGCTTCGATGCTTTCTATAACTTCGACAAGATCGTTGTTCTCTTTTCGGACGATGAAAATTCCCGTTACCGACCATATTATTATTGCCGCAAGAAGCACAAAAGCTGTTATCGTTCGTTTCATTCGTCATTCTCTCCCCTGCTGTCATTTCTTATAAGCGAATAATTGCCGTCACTGTCGAGCGTCATAAGAAAAACGCCCGAGAGGACGGTTTTTTCTTTTATCAGTATCTTTTCAAGATAAGCTTTGCTCTTTTGTGTTCGTGTAAGTGCGGCTTCGATTATCTTGCCGTCATCGATAACGACTTCGGGAGGGTCAATGCTTCTTCCGCGCACCTCGAGGTCTTTATTGTTCGGTGTTCTGAACGGCTGCTTCTGATATATCGAAACCGCTCCCGTTGTTTCGACTACGGCGAACTGGACTTCACTTATATCAAAGATATCCTTGCTGTGGAGAGCTTCCATAAGATCGTCTGCAGTGAAACGGATATCGTTCATTTTTTTCTTGTCAATAATGCCGTTGCTGATTATAACAACGGGCTTTCCGCAGGTGAGGTTGCGCAGGTGCTTGGACTTTATCCCGAGCCACGACATTATAACATCAAGACAGGCAAGCGTCAATATCGGGATTATTCCCGTGAAAAGCGGCATTGTCATATCCTCAACGGGAAGCGTTGCGATATTTGATATAAGGATAGTCACCGCAAGCTCGGACGGCTGAAGCTCGCCTATCTGATGCTTTCCCATAAGCCGCATTGAAAAAATTATAAGCAGATACAGCACTACCGCTCTTATAAATACAACAGTCATTTTTCTTATCCTTTCAGACTAATTTTTCAGAAGTAGAATGTACCGTTTTTTCAAAAATATGTATTTTCAGAGAAAAGCAGGATAAAATACATTTCAGAAAAAAATTTGAAAGGTAAGGTTTGATATGAAAAAACCTGATTCAAGCTGTTTCAAGGACGTTCCGCTTTCTGCGGATATTGATGAGAACATACGGAATATCGAGCGAATAATGAAAAACTGCTCCGACCTGCTCATCAACCCATTTCTTATATCGGGCGTAAAATGCAATCTTGTCTGTCTGGAGGGAATGGTTTCGACATCGACCATAGCAAAGCTTATACTGAATCCTTTAATGGAAATCCACCTGCCGGAAGATGTGAGCAGTGCGGAGGTCTATGAACATATCGACAAGCGAATGCTGCTCACGACCGACCGCGGCATCGTCATGGAATACGGCGATCTTGTGCGGCGGCTCATGAGCGGCTTCGCGGTGTTATTCGTTGACGGTTCGGACAAGGCTTTCGGCTTGGGCGTTCAGGGTTATGCTGTAAAAGGCATAGACGAACCCTCGTCCGAGGGAAACATTTTCGGCTCGCACGAGGGTTTCACCGAAACGGTCAGAACGAATATGTCGCTCGTTCGCCGCAGGGTGAAATCACCTCTGCTGAAATTTGAGCTTTTCCCCGTGACCGACCTGAGCAATGTTGACGTTATCGTTTCCTATATGACGGACAGAGTTCCGAAAAAGCTTGTTGAGGGTGTGAAAAAGCAGCTCAAAGGAATGAAGCTTGAAACCGTTTTGTCGAACGGTTACATCGAGCCGTTCTTGAATAACACAAAACTCTCGCTCTTTTCAGGAGTTTCGGTAACGGAGCGTCCCGATGTTTTCTGTGCAAAAATTCTCGAGGGGCGAATCGGCGTAATGATAGAGGGGACGCCGTTCGCGCTTATCCTGCCCGCGCTTTTTATCGAAAATTTTCAGACGCTCGATGATTACACCTTCCGCCCTTATTACACGACCTTTATCCGCTGGGTGCGCTACATTGCATTTATTGCGGCGGTGTTCCTGCCTGCGGTATATGTCGCGGTAGTCACGTTTCACCCCGAGCTTTTCAATCACACGATGCTTATAATCCTATCCGAAGCGGAGGAGCTTGCCCCTCTGCCGCTTATGGTCGAAGCGCTGATAGTTCTTATTTTTTACGAGATAATCCGTGAAGCAGGCATACGTCTGCCGAAGAGCATAGGCGGTGCTGTTTCGATAGTTGGGGGACTTATAATCGGCGATGCGGCGGTTTCGGCAGGAGTAATATCCAATCCTCTGCTTCTCGTATGTGCTATTTCCGTTACCTCGTCTTTCGTTATCCCGTCGCTCAATCAACCCGTGACGATACTTCGCTTCGCTGCTGTTATCGCAGGCGGAATTTCGGGATTGTTCGGCATTGCACTTATTGCGGCGCTTATGATAGTGAATATCTGCTCTCTCGAAAACGCAGGAACGCCCGTGACATCTCCCGTTTCGCCGCTCACGCCGAGGGCAATGCGTGATGTTCTGCTTCGTGCAGGCTTTAAGAGAATGCAGAAAGAAACTGTAGCCATTGAGAGCCTAAACGGGGTGAATATGGACACATCAAAAATGGAGGATAACGATAACAATGACTAAAAAGATCAGCAAATGGCAGCTTGTATTTCTGCTGCTTTTATGCCGCATTTTCACGCTGATGACGTATGTTCCCGCTTTTTCTCAGGGCGGCGGTATAGCGCTTCGGCTGAAAGCTGCCGTTATTTCTGTTCTTATACAAGCGATACTCGTCATACCGCTTATCATTCTGTCAAACTGTTTTCCCGACAGAAGCGTTACCGAGATAATTTATGAAAAAAGCAATGTTGCAGGCTGTATCGCGGCGGTTTTGTACCTTTTGTTCTTCATTTCGCTCTGCACGGGACATGTCTTGCACTATGTTGGCTTTTTGAGCGACAGTTTTCTCCACGGCGAAAAATTTTTTCCGCTTGCGGCTCTGCTTATCGTATGCACATACTGCGCTTACTGCGGAACGGAGGGACTTGCCCGAAGCAGCGTTATTATGATGATGCCATTCCTGCTTATGGTCGTGCTTATGGGGATAGGAGCAAAAGATGCTTTCAGCATAAACAATTTTTACTTTGAAAAAGGCTCATCGGGTCTTGCAAGAGCTGTTATGGACGACCTTGCCCGAAACGGAGAGGTCGTTGCAACGGCATTTCTGATGAAAAATCTGCGCAGCGGATTAAAGTGCGCGCTCTATTGGCTGCTTGCGGCGAAGCTTATAGTAACATCTATCATATTTGCGCTGATAACGGGAGTTCTTGGCGACCTTGCAGACACGCTCGGTTATCCTTTCCTCACGGTAGGTTCTTTGACAAATTCGGGAGCGTTCCGTCAGAACGGTGCGCTGTATCTTATTCTGTGGACGATATCTGCTGTGATAAGTATTTCCGTTTTCATAAGCATAATCTCGGGAATCACGTCCGAAATTTATTACGGAACAAAGCTTCGCAATGCTGTTTCTGCGCTTGCAGTGTTCATTGTTTCGGCGGCATTTATGTTTTACAAGGCTGATTTTTCATTGGTACGAAATATTCTCTGCGGCGGTTATGCACAGCTTATACTTCTTGCACTGATACCGCTTACGGTGCTTATATGCGAAAGGATAAGCGGCAGGAAAGGACTGAAAAAGAATGAGATATAAAAAGAGCTTTTTTCTCTCTGCGGTCATTTCGGCAGCTCTGCTTTTAAGCGGCTGCTTCGGCGGAGTTGAGGTCGGTGACCGTGCTTTTGTGCAGATAATCGGCATTGACAAGCGGCTTGATATTTATACGGTGAGCTTACAGATATTTCAGCCGAGCGGAAGTGGTGCGCCGTCCTCCGCCGATAAGAATTCAGTATGCATAAGCGGTGAGGGCAGCGACCTGAACTCGGCAATATCCGCTTGTGAAGTCAAGTCGGGCAATAAAATCTTTTTCGGACATCTTAAATCGGTGATATTCGGCAGTGGGATCGATTCACCTGCCGATGAGCTGAACTCTCTGATCGGTCTGCGCTCGGATTTCGGGACACTGCCGCTCTCCTGCCCCGTTTTTTACAGCAATTCGCCTTATGAAGTGGCTTCACTCACCTCGGAAAGAGGGCTATATTCTGCGGAGCGGCTGACCGATCTTATCAAGAGCAATGCCAATTTTGGCAGGACGTTTTATGTGCCCGTTTCCGACATTCTCAATGCCGAGCTTCACCCGATGGGCTGTGCGGTTCTTCCCGAGGTGTACACCGATGGAAACAATGCGGATTTTGACGGTGCGGCAGTGATAAACAGTGGCTTGTCCGATATAAAACTGACCGATGAACAGCTCAAAGGCTTTCTTATTTTTTCGGATAAATTCCAATGCAAGAGCAGGCTCGTTGTAAGCACGAGTGATAACATTCCCATTGAGATAACCGACTCAAAAAGCTGTGTGACCGCTCAAAATTCGGACGGCAAGCTTTTGGTCGAAGCCAAGATAAAGCTTCGGCTGAAATTTCCCGAAAACTGTCCCGATATGCACCAAGCGGCTAACGAGGTATGCACAGCCGTGCGTGATAAGTGCATTTCAGCCTATTCCGAAACAGTTTGGCAGAACGGCGCTGACATTTTCGGCATCTATTCCGAGGTTCGGCGAAGCTGTCCCGAACTGCTCGAAAATACCGGCGAAGAAGAATTCGCCGAACTGCTGAAAAACAGTATCCTCACGGTAAAAGTCAGCGCATTATCAGCCTGACAGTGAGCGCGCTGAAGATGAAACCCGTAAAATCAGCTGTCAGCGAGGAAACAAGCGAATGGCGCGTGTTTTTCACGTTCGTTGCGCCGTAATAAACGGCAAGCGTATAAAAGGTCGTTTCGGTCGAGCCTAAGATAACGCTTGCCACCCTGCCTGCGAAGCTGTCGGGGTGAACGCTTTCGAGAATGGATTCATAAACTGCGAGAGCGCCGCTTCCCGAAACGGGACGCATTACCGCAAGCGGCAGACATTCGCTCGGAAATCCTAAAATATCCGTCAGCGGTTTCAGCAGGCTTGCTATCATCTCCATTCCGCCCGAGGCTTTGAACATTCCTATCGCTGTTATCATTGCTATCAGCGACGGCAAAATTCCAATACCGACCGAAAGATTTTCCTTTGCGCCCTCTATGAATTCGTCAAAGACATTCACCTTATGAAATAAGCCGTACAATACTATCAGACCAATAAATATCGGAATGAGAAGCTCTGTGAATTTAAACATTCGGTGACTTCCTTTCCGATTTTTTATGCGTCAGACCCGAGATGCCGTCAAGAGCAATTGCGGAAACAAGTCCCGCGGCGAGTGCGATGACCGATGTTATTATCACGCACGGAAAAATTTCCATAGGTGCGGCTGAACCGTGCTTTGAGCGGAGCGAAGCCGCTGTTGTCGGCAGAAGCGTTATAGAAGCCGTGTTCAGAACAGAAAAAACTATCATATTTCGGGTTGCCGTGCCATTGGCTTTTTCCTCGGTTTCAAGCGCTTTCATAGCCTCAATGCCGAGCGGAGTTGCCGCATTGCCCAATCCGAGCATATTCGCCGTAACGTTCAGGCAAATTGCGTGGAAAGCCTTTCCGTTGAAGTCAAGGTCTTTGAAAATGAGCTTTGCAAAGGGACGGAATGCCGCTGCAAGCTTATCGGTCAGATGCGATTTTTCGGCGACTTTCATAAATCCGCCCCACATACACATTCCTCCGATGAGATAGAGAAAAAGTTCGACCGCTTCAACGCAGGAATTTATAGCCGCGTCCGACACTTCGGCGCTTTTTCCGCTCACGATACCGCATACTACGGAAAAAAGTATCATCACAATAAATATCACATTCATCATAGTTTGATCTCCCCTTTGCTTTTGAAATTTGAAACATTGACAAAAAGTTTACCAATTGGTAAAACTGTATTTTATTGTCAGTTTATACATAAATTGTATAAATCTTTGTGAAATTCAGTAACAATTTGTATAAAAATTAGTGATATTGTCTACTAAGTTCAGTTTGAGTTAATAAATATTC
>CALANW010000084.1 GCA_937926145.1 uncultured Ruminococcus sp.
ATCAAATCATGGGGCGAGCTTAATACTATTAAGACTATCAACGGTGCTTCGCCGATCGACGGGAATGCAGTGATTACTCAGAGCCTTATCCCGTCAGACGGGGTAGCTTATCAGATGCCGTTTTATGTGCAGAGCGGCACGATGACGGTCGGCAAGAGTGCTCTCGACGGGATAGACATTACCTTTCCGCAGGCTTTTAAAGCAGCGCCATTAATAATATTCGGGGCATCGGTTAATCCGTCCTATGCCAAATATCCAACGGCAGCAAGCTATAACAATCTGACTAATGAGGGATTTACACTCATTGCGTCGAGGGTTGGCAGCAGCGGTGCAAGCACTATACCCGATGCCGCACCCTGCGTTGTAAATTGGGTCGCGCTCGGACAGTTGGAGGTATAAAATGGTTAAACAAATAAAAATTGACAATAACAATGTTGTGGAGCTTTGCAGCATCGGCGGCATTGTCGAGGGTGGTATCAATGTTGAGGATATCCCCGACAAGGTAATACTTTGCCCGTCAAAGTGGAAGTTCGAGAATGGAAAATTTCTTGCGAATGAAGCTTACATTGAGCCTGCTGAAGAGGAAGAACTTACACTTGATGATCTTGCTCTTGCGGTGGCGGAGCTGGCGGAAATGGTATGCGGAGGTGAATAACAAATGGTTAAAGTTTATGTTATGCTTATACTTTCGGGCAAAAAGGCTCTTGATGATGTTCCCGGAAGGTGGAGAGATGAGGTTCAAAAGGTTTTGGAGGGCAAAAATGAGGATAACTGATGCTTTGCTTACGCCGAATAAATACAGCCGACCGCAGATACCGCTCAAAAGTGTTAAAAAGGTGGTTCTGCACTATGTTGGGAATCCGAAAAGCTCGGCTATAGCGAATCGAAACTATTTTGAAAATCAGAAGAACGGTGGGAGATATGTTTCTTCGCACTATATTGTAGGCTTGTACGGTGAAATACTGCGATGTGTGCCTGAAAACGAGGTCGCTTACTGCTCAAATCAGGCGAACACATACAGCATCAGCATAGAGTGCTGTCACCCCGATGCTACGGGAAAATTTACGGAAGAAACGACGGATTCGGCGGCTGAGCTTTGCGCTTATCTGCTTAAAAAGTACGGTTTATCGGTTGATGATCTTATACGGCATTATGATGTGACTGGAAAGCAGTGTCCGCTGTGGTTTGTGCCGACAAAGTATCAGTCGGAGGCTGTTGCAAATGCTCGTTGGGCGGGGTTCAAGGCGCTTGTTTCGGGGAAGATGGGCTGTGAATTTCTTATACGGGTGAAAGATGAGGAGCTTAATATTCGTGAGAATGTTGGCATCGGGAGCGCGGTGGTCGGAAAGCTCAAAAAGGGGGAAGTTTACACGATAACGGAAGTGAAGATCTACGGGAAAGTGCCGTGGGGACGGCTGAAAAGCGGTGCAGGCTGGGTAAGTCTTTTACCGAAATATGCTGAAAGGTTGGTGACAGAATGAGTGATGCTGTAAAGAGCGTAATTGCGGCGGTTTGCGCGCTGTTCGGGTATTTATTCGGCGAATTTGACGGAATGATAACGGCGCTGGTGACGCTTATCGTTTTGGACTACATAACGGGGATAATTGCGGCTGTTATTGAGAAAAAGCTGAGCTCCGAAGTTGGGGCGAGAGGCATTGCGAAAAAGGTGATAATGCTGCTTGTGGTAGCGGTTGCTAACGTTGCGGACAGGGATATTATCGGTGAGGGCAATGTTCTGCGAAGTGTTACGGCGATGTTCTACATTGCGAATGAGGGGATAAGCCTGCTTGAAAACGGTGCGCGGCTCGGAGTTCCGATGCCGAAGAAGCTCATTGATGTTCTGGCGCAGCTGAAAAAGGAATGATAAAGGCTTAGAGCCGCACTATTCCGTGCTTTTTTTCGGAATAGTGCGGCTCTTACTTTTTGTGCTGTGCGATCTCTTCGTACTTATGCTTTGTTGCCATTCCGCCTCGGATATGGCGCTCCTGCTTATTTATTTCCAGAACTTTTTTTACTGCCGGATAGAGCTGTGGGGCAATTATTGGCAGCTTTTCGGTGAGGTCTTTATGTACCGTAGATTTGGAAATTCCGAATTCTTTTGCGGCGGCACGGACGGTCGC
>CALANW010000085.1 GCA_937926145.1 uncultured Ruminococcus sp.
ATTTCGCATATCCACACGCTGTTGCGTAGATTTTGATTCTATGTGGACGGGTTCTTATACTTTATAATATCGGCTTTATCAATAATTTTTGTAAAATGATCTATAACAATCGTATTTTTTACAAAAAATCAGGGCGTATGCTTTTACCGCACACGTCCCGATAAATCATCTGTTTTTCTCAGAAATAAACCTGCTGTAGACCCATTTTCCCGTTTCGGAAAGGTCATCTTCCGTCCAGCCCGAAAGCTTGCTGTTCTGCATTGACAGAACACTGCAGCTGTCGGGAGAATTTGCAAGGCTCCAGCACATATAGCTCAGATCGTATTTGTCAATAAGCTCATACCACTTGTCACCCTCTTCGATGTTGACATTTCCACGGCCGCTCGCATCGCAGATGTTGAACTCGCTTATAAACACAGGCAGACCGCTTTCAATGCAGCTTTCCGCTCTGTCACGAAGCCACTGGGTATGCGTATCTGCATAAAAATGCAGGGCATACATTATATTGTCATAGTCAAGTGGGTCTGCAAGCGCCTTGTCGATATCCTGGCTCCATGTCGGCGTTCCCACAATGATAACGGCATCACTGTCATTGTTCCGTATAACGGGTATCACTTCATCGGCGTAAGCTTTGATGTCGCTCCATTCTGCGGTGCTGTTCGGCTCGTTGCATATTTCATAAATGATATTGTCGTGATCCTTGTAAAGCTCGGTCATTTCCTCAAAGAAGCTTTTTGCCTCGTCCTTGTAAACATTCGGATCCTTGTCATTGAGAACGTGCCAGTCGATTATCACATACATTCCAAGCTCGTCCGCATAGCTCACGCCCGACTTTATCAGCTCTTTAAGGTTGTCCTTGTCGCCGTCCGTGCAGTAGCCGCCATTTTCGTATGTATACATCGAAAGCCTTACGCAGTTCGTGTTCCAGTCGTTCAGCAGTGTTTCAAACGCATCGTGGTTCACATACTGAGGAAACCACGCAAGTCCGTGAGTTGACATACCGTAAAGCCTGAATTTTTCTCCGTTCTTATCAACGAGAGATGCACCGTCAACACTCAGTTTTCCGTGCTTTGCAAACGGTGAATTTTCATCGGCGGTCATTTCGGTAACAGCAATATTTTCAGTTATCATTGTCTCGTTTTCCGTTTCAATATTTTCAGCCGTTTGCGCCTGACCGCAGCCTGTAAGAAGCAGTACGATCGACAAAGCAGCCGTCATCAAACCTTTTTTCATATTCTATCCCTTTCATAAATACGGCAATACCGAATTTCCCGATATTGCCGTAAAAAATCATCTTGCGCACCATTCCGCACAGCGTATGAGCAGCTTCAGGTATTCGGGTTCACTCAGATTTTCGTATGAATGTCCCGGAGTAATGCCGACTACCCTGCCTTTTCCGTATTCGTGACGCCACACAGCAGGCTGCCTGCCGTTCTGCGATACGGAATGACCTATCACTTCCGTATCTCCTTTTATCTCTATCTGATAATGCTCATCGGGATAAGAGAACGTGAACGGCTTTACTCCCTCCGTAAGCTCACAGTCCAGCGGTTCAAAGGAAACCTCACACTGCGGTGGGTGTGTAACGAAAAATGCCCTTAAAATATCCGTTGTGATAATATTATCCTCGGGAATATCCGCCAGTCCGCAATGAACAGCCATAAAGCCCATTCCAAGCTCCTTTATGCAAGTGTCAAGGACCGCCGTCCACCTGTCATCGCACCAGATCGGTGTCGGTATCCGGTCATTTTCGATAACGTCCTTGAACGATACGAAAAGGTCGGGAGCATTTTCTGCAATAAGCCTGCTCGGATCTTCGGTAACAGTCATTTCCCACTTGCTTTCGTCAAATATGCTGCCAAGAACGGGAGTTATCGAATCGGTCGGATGCCAGTAGTCACCCGTTAAAACAAGAACTTTTTTCTTCATTTTTTTTACTTTTCAAACCCCTTAGGCGCTGCAACTTCGTAATCCTCTTCGGAATTTATGGCTCTCATCATAGCTGCAATAAGGTCAGGTTCAGTAACTTCAAGCGTTTTTCTGTCGATAACACCAAAGCCCTTGTCGCCGTTCCAGCCGTTGTCCCAGTAAACGGGAACACAGCCGTTGTTCTTTGCAGACTTTACCACATATTCAGTCCAGTAGCATCTGAATCCGCCGAATGTATCGCTGATGTGAGCCTTGTTCTGAACGCCCATTTCGCCGATAACAACGGGATATCCCTTGCTTACAAATACATCGTTGAGCTTTTTCATCGTGCTGTCAACATAGTCCTCCTGACCCCAGTTGTCGAAGTTTTCAACGGCATATTTGCCCCACTGCGTCTTTGCGGAGGTTATATTTTCATCAAGTGTGAAATTGTACGGGTCATAATAGTGAACGGATATCATAATTCTGTTTTCGGACGAGGTGCAGTATTTGTCCTCGGGGATAACAAAACCGTAATCGCCTGCTGTGTACTCAATATTTGTGTTCCAGCCCGGAAGAAGCAGCCAGCGCTTTTCATTGTTCGAACCTGTCTTTCTTACCGTGTCAACAAATATCTGATTATATGCGTTGATATTCTTGTAGCCCTCTGCGTTTGGCTTGCCGTATGTGTTGTCGAACTCCTCGTTCATCGATTCAAAAATGAGGTGCTCGTCATAATCCTTGAAACGGTCTGCGATCCGCGCCCAGACCTTTTCGTATTTTTCCTTGATCTCGTCCTGATTATCGTCAACGCAGAGCAGCCAGCTCTTGTCAACGGTGTAATAGCCGTCGCCGTGGATATTTATTATCGCATAAAGATCGTTTTCCACAACGTAATCAACGACCTCCTGCACTCTGTCGAGCCAGGCCTTGTCGATCGTGTAATCGGGTGCATCGCCTATTTTGAGAAGATAAGAAACTGGTATTCTGACAGTCTTGAAGCCCTGCTCCTTTACCTTTTTGATAAGATCCTCGGTGATAACAGGATTTCCCCAAGCTGTTTCGGAGGGGATACCTGCGTTGGAAGCCTCAAGCTGATTTCCGAGATCCCAGCCCATTCCCATTGCCTTTGTTATTTCTTCCTGACCGAGCTCGTCCCATTGCGATACTTCGGCTGTCGCAGTTGTTTTGCTCTCTGCGGAAACTTCATTTCCTGCGCCGCAGCCTGCAAAGCTCAGCATTAAAGCTGATGCAATTGCGGCAGAGCATATCTTTTTAAGTATAGATGCATTTTTCATAAAAATCCTCCTGATATATTTAAAAGATATAGTGACTTTATATAATCATTATACTATCATATCGGGAGGATTTATATAACATTTACGACATTATTTATAATTAAAGCGACATATTTTTATGTTTATCACGATATGCGGAGGGCGAAACTCCCGTGACCTCTCGGAAAAGCTTTGTAAAATAGCTTTGGTCGGAATATCCGCATCGTTCGCATATCTGGAGCATCGAGAGCGTTGTTTCACGCAAAAGCTTTTTTGCGTAGTCGATACGCACTTTCATAAGATATTTTGTCGGCGTTGTATCAAGCAATTCCGCAAAAAGCCGCTGGCATTCCCGAACGCTTACAGCTGCGCTATCCGAAATATCCGATACTTTTATATCCGTCTGAAAGCTGAATTTTATGAAATCGGTCATTTTTCTGACCATTCCTATCTTCGGGTCAGTAATGCCGTCTGTGTCGGGACTGTGCAGCTCCGACATTGAATTTATGGCGAGAACAAGCTCGGCAAGATAGGAACGCACTCGCAGCTCATAACCGTAGGGCATACCGTTAAGCTGCTCATAAGCCTGCTTTATGAGTTCAACACAGGCTTTCTGCTCCGCATTTTCAGACCTGAAAATTATATGTGAAAAGTCTGGTGCGGAAACTATCGGCTTCAGATATTTTTCGTGCAGAAGCTCATCATATCCGCTCACCGCAGCAGCACCGAACAGCACATTCGGCATAACACACTCCGTATCGGGTGTTCCGCTCTCGTAATTGTGAACTATGCAGCTGTTTATGAATGCCCCGTCGCCCTCGTTCAGCAAGTATTCGCCGTTGTTGATATACATTTTTATGCTGCCCTTTTTCACATACACAGCTTCAAATTCATCGTGCCAGTGCGGGTGATATGAGCTGTTTTCATACACATCGACATAGGAGATACAGCTCATTCCGTTGAGCCTATGGTCGGCTATCTCACGCAGGTTTATGTCTGCACTGAATATATTATTTCTGCCTGCGTTTTTCATCTTTATCAGCCTTTCGTGTTTTATGCTTATATTATACGGTATAACAGCGTTTTTTGCAAGTGGGTATAAGAGACAGGTACAATCATTTATTATAATACACAATTTTATTTATCAATCTCATTCACTGCTACACTATAAAAAAGAGCATCTGAACTGATGCTCTTTTTTATATAAACAACGTAAAATCGGCATTTCTGATCGTAGATACCCTGTTTCAACAGGCGTGCCGCTGGCAAAAACCATACCCTTTCTGCCTGTGAGTTCATCGAAATACTTTGTTTTCATAAGCAGTTCAGCCGCCTTGCCTGAACCTGTTGTGCCTATGCCTGCAACGTTTGACATCTTTGTAGCAGTTCCGAGATTTTTGTAAAGGTGACATTCGTCCACAAACAGCTTGTCAAAGCCCATTTCTTCAAAGTCGATGTAATCGTCCTTTGCAGCCTTGCCCTGATCGTCCTTTATTCTCTTTTCGTAACGTGCTATTGTCCTTTCAATTTCCTTAACGGAAAAGCTCTTGCTTCCATCTGTGCTTCTCGCTTCTTCAAGCTCACTGCGAAGGCTGTCAATCTCTGCCTGCATATATTTTTCCATACGTTCCTTTGAAAGTCCCATACGGTCAAACTGTGAGTGTCCGACAATTACTGCGTCCCACTCGCCTGTTGCAATTTTTGCAAAAAGCTCTCTGCGGTTTTTAGGCTCAAAATCCTTTTTTGCTGCAACAAGGATATTTGCGGCAGGATACAGCTTTTTAAAATCTCTGCCCATCTGCTCCGTAAGGGAATTGGGTACGGCAAACAGGGATTTATGATGCAGTCCCAGACGCTTGCCTTCCATTGCTATGGTTATCATTTCATAAGATGACGATAGGTAACTCTTTGATATAATCTCCGAATTTTCCCCCGTCCCACACCGTACGTGACAGTTTCCCGTCATACGGCGTTCCATCAACAGTAATTTTTGTTCAAATTTACACGTCAGACTGTGAGCAATTCACCATTTGTTGAGATTTCAGGCATATGTGCCATTATTCTCAGTTTATTTATCTTTGCTAATTGCTTTTCATCAGGATTTACCAATGCAAGGTACTTTTTCAGCGTTCTGTTGTTTACAGAGTGAATCAGAATATGCACTTTATCAGAAACGATTATGAGATTTTTGTATTCATCACCACCGCCGTATTCAATGGGCGTTTTATGGTGACAATCTATTTCATTAACCGCAAGCTTTACTTTGGTAACAGCACATCTGCCTTTTTGCGCAACGTACATAGCAATTCTGTTATCGTTGAACTCAACACTTTGTGTTCCGCATGGATTATTCATAAGATAATGCAGAATTTCAAAATCCACACAATCAAGATTTTTGTGAATTTCCTCACGTCCCTGCGGTGTGTATTTGTTGATAATACGTTTCTTGTCTAATGGGACACGGTGCTGTACATATGCAATCGGTACAATGGCATTACCGCCGATAAAGCGTATTTCACGGCTTGTTCCATATTGCTTTTTTATATAATTGTTTGTAATTGTACCTTTTTTGGTTATCCTGTGATTCAGCCTGTTGTATAGGCTCTTTTTGACATCAAAAGCGATTTTCTGAAAATCTAAATTCACATGAGTTGCTATGCTGTAATAATTATGAACACCAATCAGATAGGAATTATACATCTGTATCAGCTTGAACTCCATTCCAGGGTTATAGGTCTGTCGTATCTTACCGATAATTTCTTTTGAATAAGCCTTGATTTTAACAAGCTTCTTATCCTGTATATGTGCTTTCGCAACGTATTTTGGCTTGCCGTCCTTACTCTTGCCTTTTTCCCTTACTTTCAGCTTAAAGCCGAGAAAATCGGAATAGTGGCGTTTTAGATTTACGATTTTTGACTTTTCAGGACTTATTTCAAGTCCTAATCTGTCTTTCAGCCACAACTTTGTTGCTTCAAACATATTAACTGCGTCTGCACGCTTTCTGCAAAATATTTTAAAGTCATCTGCATAACGCACAATGTAGCATTCCTTTAATTTTGTCTTACGCAGGTAATAGACCTGCCTTGATTTGTCTGGTGTTCCGTTCGGATAAATTCTTTTGATATAGTTGGTTTCTGTCGGGATATTCTCCCATTGACTTGCAACCCACCAATCAAGTTCATTCAAAACTATATTTGATAACAGCGGTGAGATGATACCACCCTGCGGTGTACCTTTTTCGGGAAATCCTATCCCTGCAATCTCCGCTTTCAGCATAGCTGATATTATACACAAGAGCTTTTTATCTCTTATTCCCATTGTCCACATCTGTTTCAGCAATTTTCCGTGACTGACATTATCGAAAAATGATTTTATATCAACATCGACTACATAATGCAAATTCATATTCTGCATCATGCGTTCAGCCTGTGCTATTGCATTTTCAGCACTTCTGTTTGGTCTGAAACCATTGCTTCGCTCAAAGAATTTTGCTTCACAAATCGGCTCCAATACCTGCAGCACACATTGCTGTATCAGCCTGTCCATAATTGTAGGTATCCCAAGAGGGCGTGTTTTTCCGTTATCCTTTGGAATTTCTACTCTGCGGACTTTCTGCGGAATATACCAATCCAGTTTCCGCTGAACATGGGTTATTAAATTTACCTCCTTCCATTTATTCAAATCGCTTATTGTCTTTTTATCCGTTCCTGCTGTTTTACTTCCGCTGTTTTTACGCATATTTCTGTATGCCAGCTTGATATTTTCGGGACTTTTTATGATTTCAACCAAATCGGTAAAAATCCGTCCCTTTTTACTGTCTGCATACAATTTGTCAAATACAGACTGCATATCATAATATTCAGCATTACGGAGCTTTTGCTTTTTGGGAATTTTCTTCTTGTCTGCCAAAGTCAGTTACTCTCCTTGAATGGATTTCGCTTTTCTTAGTCATACTCGAACCTTTGAATTTGTGTAATCTGAAATTTATATATTACTGTTGACTCGTGCCTATCCCTCCGCCGTGTTTCCACGGCTTCAACGGTACTGTGGCACTACTCTCAGTCGGATAAAGAATTGTTATATGCAAAGCGCTTTCCAATTCAACACTTCAATGTCTGCAACCAACTCTGTGTTCCGACCTTTCCACGTTCCGATATTCCTATCTGTTCATATACATCCTTAGGTGTCCCTCTGAGCCTGTGCATATCCAGTGCCTGTAACACTGCAAGGATTTTCATAGTAAAAATTTTTACTCACCCTCATACACTTCCGTATTCGGAATACGGCATTTCTGCCGCAACGCCTTTTAGACCCGTACATTCGGGATTTCGTCAGTCAACAATGACATTCTGACCATAGATGTTTTATAGACCTCCGGCATATCATCTGCATACATCACCTCTGAGACACTTTCCACAGCAGCATTTCTGCTCTGTTTGGGCAAACTTCTGCCGACTTCTGCGAGCTTTATACCATAATTCCTGTTGCATGGAATTACCGCATATCGCAGTTTTAAGGCAGGCGTTTCAAGGCGTTACCCTATCATTCCACCTGTCGGAATATCAGTTCTCCAAGAACCGTATTCAAATATTTTATTTTCACACAACCTTGTGCGTAACCTTTTCAGTTACGAACGTGTCACACTTTTGCCCGCTCCAACACAGTGAGCAAGCATCGTATTTCCGCCGTATAACGCTCTTGCGACAGCGTTTTTCTGGTGCTCTTTAAGGGTTATATCGCTGTTCATACCGACAAAATTAAGATGTGAACCATCATATTCTCTGTGACGGATACTGTTGAATACTTCGTTGTATTTGTCCACAAGAACGGTTCTGCGGTCGGGATCTTTGAATATCCAGTCCTGCCAAGCACTTTCAATTTTTCTGACCATTGACTGCACGGCCTTTGTTTCTTCGTGGTTTGTTACCTTGATGATGTTGTCCCTCGAATCACGCATAGGCTCACCGTGTTCGTCCAGCTTCGGGTCTTTGACAGTCAGATCTTCGTGATTGAGAATGCCCTCAAGAATCGAATATGCATCTTTACGCTTTGTGCCGTAATCGTGCATTGCGGCATAGCTTGTTTTATCGTTTTTGCCTGCACCCTCTATCTTCCACTTGCCGGAAGCCTTGCTGTACTGTGCTTCTATATTGCTCTTCCAGCCCGGTCTGAACTTCTCGTTTATGAACTGTGTTACAAATTCGGGAGATACCCAATGTGAGCCGAGCTTCACGGAAATATCCTTTGCTTCAACCTTTTTGGGCATAGCCGCTTCAAGGGCTTCCCTGTGTCTGCTCACGTCCATACCGATTGGAGCATTGTTCAGCTCACGAAGCTTCTGCCGAATATTTCCCGTCAGGTATTCATCGGCAGTCACATACTTTTCTTCTTCCTGCGGAAGTCGGAATATCTGACCCTCAAGCTCATTTATAAGGGTATTTTTATCCATTCCGCAAAGCTCGGTCATATAATCAAAATCTACCTTTGCTCTTTCGGCAACGGATAAAATAAGTGCTTCCTGTGCCGTTTCAACGTGCTCTACTACGCTGTTTGGCTTGACTGTATCGTGATAGAAAATATCGGCTTTTGTGTATTCTCCGCTGTCCTTGTCCCTTGTTTCAAGTGCTGTAAGGAAGCTGTATCCGTCATCGCCCTTGAACAGACGGGAATTTTTCTTTTCGTCAAAATGTCCGTATTTTTCGGTAAACGCATCGTATGTCTGATTGAGCTTTTCACGCTTCTCCGATATATCTCCGTCAAGAGAATGGTCTGCGTTATCAAGCTGCATATCAAGCAGTTCACGAACAGTATCACGAATTTCAACCATTGCCAAAGCTCTTTTCAGACCATCGCCCGAGAGCTTGACCTTGCTCATAGTTTCATCATCGCCACGATAATAAATGCTGTTATCTACCGCATAATAGCTGTAAGTCCTCGAATTGGCAGATGCAGGGATAATCTCTTCGGTGCTCTTTTTCTTTTCAGACATTCTCGCCCTCGGAGTATAGCTTCCGTGAATATTTTTCACCGCTTCGGAAAGCTGAGTTTTGAGGTCTGCCCCCTCTATCGGAAGCACCTGTGTGTTCTCGGTGGGACCGTACATCTGATTTGCTTCCGCAATAGTTCCGAGAACCATTTCGGGGTGCTGAACGAAATAACTATTTACGGAAAAGCCGTCCTCCGTTGTACCCTTTGACAGCCATTCCACTTCATCGGGCTTTATCTCAATAGGTCTTTCACGCTTTTGGAAGAAAAGAATATCCGATGTGACCTCTGTGCCTGCGTTTTTCTTAAACGCATCATTGGGCAAGCGTATCGCACCCAGAAGCTCTGCTCTCTGTGCAATGTATGTACGCATTTCGGGGTTTTCCTTGTCCATAGTTCCCTTTGAGGTAACAACGGCAAGCACACCGCCGGGGCGAACCTTGTCAATGGATTTGGCTACAAAATAATCGTGAATGTAGAATTTGTGCTTGTTGTAGTCCTTGTCATCGACTTTGTAATTTCCGAAAGGAACATTGCCCACAACAGCATCAAAGCTGTCATTTTCAAACTTGGTTTTCTCAAAGCCCTTTATCTGAATATCCGCATCGGGATATAACTGCTTGGCGATGCGTCCTGTAAGGCTGTCAAGCTCCACTCCGTGAAGCTCGCTATTTCTCATATTTTCGGGCATAGCACCGAAGAAGTTGCCAATGCCCATAGCAGGCTCCAATATCTTTCCGCTCTCAAAGCCTATATTTTTCATTCCCTCATAAATCGCATTGATTATAACGGGAGAGGTAAAATGTGCATTCAAGGTTGAACGTCTTGCATCAGCATACTCGCTGTCGGAAAGCAGTTCTTTCAGCTCCGCATATTCATTGCTCCAATCCTTATTGTCGGAATCAAATGCCTGCGGAATAGCTCCCCAGCCTGTGTAGCCTGAAAGAACTGCCTGTTCGACCGGTGTTGCAGTTCTGTTTTCAGCTTCGATATTGTTCAGAGTGCGGATAGCTTCAACATTGGCGGCAAACCTCGCCTTTGGTGTTTTCACACCGAAATTTTCGTCTGTTATGACAAAATTCTGTGAGTTGAAAGCATTATGTTCCGGTGGAACATCTGCTGTTTCTTCCGTTGCAAAATGTTCCACCGGAACATCGGATACAGCTTCAGCAAATTCGCTTTCATTTTCTTCCACAACGGTAAAACCGCTTGCGAGAAAATCCGAGATATCCATTCGGGAGGTGTTTCCTAAAAGGTTTTCCGTTTCAGTGAATGTAATAACGCTTCTGCTTATATCGGAAATAGTGAGCAGTTCATCATTGATGTCTATCAGATCACCGATTTTAGGAGTATAATCATTTGTTTCCTTTTCGGATTCTTTCTCCGCAACAACAGGAGAATTTTCTTTTTCCTGTTCCTTTGTAGGATTGCCGAGAAAACCCCCATTTTCGGCAAGCTTGTATCTGTCGATATTCTGTGTAGCAAGAAAGGCAATTCCGCCTGTCTGTTCCTCATAAGATACCGTTATATCATCGGGATAAATGCCCTTGTCGGGGATAACTGTATATTCACGGTCATTGTAGAGAAATACATCTCCGACCTCGACCTCATTGCCCGACTTCTTTCTTCCCGTATCAGATGCAGGGGCAGACTGTTCTTCCCTTTCCTCTGCCCTGCTGTGTACCTTTTCAAAGTCCATAGGCTCGCACTTTTCAATGTCATAGCCTGCATCTTTCATTACAACAGTAAACGCCTGACGGAGAGAAATACTCACATCATCATACACTCCGCTGTCGGTCACGTTATAGTCACCGTCAAAGAAAGTGTAGTCATAGCTGTCATCGTCACGCTCGAACATTTCCGCATAGCCTGCATTGGGAATCATAAATGCAAGCCTGTCCTCGGTTGCATCAAACTCAAACAGCCTGCCCTCAAGGACTGTTGTTTTGCCGCTTAAATCCGTTATGGAAATACTCTTGTCGTGATCGTTTCTCATATTCTCAAAGAATTCCTGCACTTCCGCAAGCATACCCTGTCGGGTGATAGTTGTATCTCCCTCGTCATAATCGGGCATATCGTCATATTCATAAGTAAATTCCTTGTATCGGCTTATAAGATACGAAGAATTCAGATTGCTGAATGAAACAGTGTTCTTTATATGCAGGAAATCGTCGGGCTGATCCTTTCTGCGGTCATACTCTTCGGTAAGGGTGATTTCCGACAGCTTGGAAAGGTCAATTTTCTGCTTTTCCACTTCAAAGAAAAGGTCGGTAACATCAGCCATACCATACGAATCTACATAAAATGCAGAGCTGACATTATTATCTTCAAGCACGATAACGTCACCGACAGAAAGGCTGTGTCCTCTGAAATCTTCGGGACGGTCAATGTTGAATTTAGTATAGATATTGTCAAGAATAACTCCCCTGCCATGACTTCTGCTTACGTCCGAAACATATCCGCCGTAAACTTCCTCATAGTTGTTTTTGTCAAAGGGCAGATTGAACTTTTTCAGTTCAATCCAGCTGTTGAATGACAGCCTTGAATATTCCTCGCCCTTTTTCACCTGATATATGGAATACTTGGGTGCATTTGCTCTCTCGGCTCTTTCTTTGGTAGTAATGTATGTTCCCCTATCCAAAGCTGTCATAACTGCCTTGCCGACCTGTTCCCACGAATATTCCGACAGATCGGACAGAATGATGCCGTTTGCATCTGCTGAATAGCCGTCCAGTCCGAAGCCCTGTCTGCCGCTTAAAACAAGGCTCTGAATATATGCTGAAAGTTCTTCGGCAGTGGGAGCTTTGCTGTTATAGTATTCCTCTATCATAAACTTGCCGGGGTGGTGTGCTGTAAGCTTTTCAGCGAGAATATCCGCCGCATCGTGTGAGGCTTCCTTATCAAGCGAATAAAATTCTTCTGCCCATTTCTTTGCGGCGGAAAGCGAAGAAAATCCAGCACTTTCAGATGATACGGGAATAATCTTTTCGCCTGTGTCATATTCAACGTCATAGCTGTTGTTTTCACTCAGGCTTATCCAAAGAAATCTGCCGTATGTATCAGAGTTTATTTCCGCTGCCCAACTTGTGGGCTTTCCCGTTTCCTCATCAATGGATTCGGGTATTTCTTTCCACAAGAGATTTTCGGGTATTTCCTTTTCATATCCTTTTTCACGGACAGCAACAGAAAAGCCTGCCGACTGTGCATTTATAAGGTCACTTCTGACTTCATCAATGCTTACCGCAGTGTCGGAATTATCATCACTCTCCCAAGCTCTTCAATGCCATTGCTGTTTGTGCTGTAATAAAACATCAGCTTATCGTCGGGAGTCTGTACCTCGATATGGTCAATTTCTCTCATATCCGCATCAATGCCCATATCGGGAACGGAAAGATGAAATATTTTGTTTTCATATTCCTCGACTGCATCTGTTCCGATAGAATAAAACTCATCAAAGTTCAGCTCGGAAAGTGCAAGCTCGTTCATTTCTTCAAGGCTGTTGTATTTTTCAGCCTTGACAAGCTCCTCATTAAGCGTATAGCTTATTCTGAAAGAAACAAGGTCAATTTCCATCTGAAAACCATATTCATTATTTTCGCCAAACTCGGTATAGCCTGCGGAAATATGTTCAAGGTCGTCAAATTCGGCTTCATCATCGCCTGCAAATTCCGATGCCAAATAACTTCGGATATACCCTTTCGCTTTTTCAAGCTGAATATCCTCCTGCCTGCTTTCAAGCATTTCTTCGGGAGTTTCTATGCTGTATTCATTGTATTCAAGAGAGGTTGTGTACTCCGACTTCATCACATCGTCAAGGTGCTTTTCGATAAAATCAGCTTCATCGTATGATGCTGTGACCGATTCATTATCCAATGCACCGATCATACAAAATTCAATGGAAACATCAACCTCATCTATCTGATTTGCGGAGATGTAATCCTGATACACTTCCAGCCCGTGAATATCATACTTATCAACATATTCGGGAACAACAAATCTGTTATCGCCGTCAATGGTTACTACGGAGAACGTAATGGAATTGTGTTCAAGGTCAAGGGCATCATATATTTCGTCCTGCTCCTGTTCCTTCTGTTCGGGTGCAAGCTCTCTGTTCTTTTCGATATATGAACGAACCGTATCGGCAAAGAGATTTACCAAGCCGGGGTGTGCTGTAAGATAATATTCCCCTTTCTGACGCATCACATCATCGGGATAATTTTCAAGGAAAGCATTTGCCCAAGCCTTGTTTTCATTGGATATACGTCCGTCCCAATTCTTATCGGCAATATTAACGGCAGAAACAAGTGCAATGCGTTCAATAGGATACTTTTCTAACAGATCGTTTAGCGCACTCTCCGAATCCAAGCTGTTGTCATTGTAATGCTTGCTGATAAAAGCATCTGTCATATTCGCACAGGCGTGATTTTCATTTCTGCTTGCTCTGTATATGTCAAGCTCGTTCAGCTCTCTTGCTTCGGAAAGTGATTTTGCATAAACGGGAACATTGCTGAAAGCTGTTTCTTCCTGATGTTCCACCGGAACATTTTCCTGTTTGATATGTTCCTTTTCGGAACGTTCATGCGAAAGAAGTATTCTGTCCGCTCTGTCCTGCAAAACCGTAAGCACATCATCATAGCTGTTTGCAGATTCATTCTTGTTCCATTCCTGATATATTTCGTTCAGTACATTTTCGCTTGACAGAAGTGCTTTTATCTGCTCGTCTGTAAGGTCAAGTTTCTCATTTTCCGCATAGGTACGGATATTATCCTTTGTGTTTATTTCATAAGCGGAAGAAATGATAACTTCGGGCTTCTGATTCATCAGATTGGAAACGAAGAAATTGTACTCGGCTGATAATCTTTCGGATAACTGGACGTCCAAAGGTTCATTGGAAAACTCCCGATGTTCCGGTGGAACATTTTCCTCGGAGATTATTTCTTCAAAATCCGAAACGTCAATGCTGTTGTCGGAAGCATATTCTTCCGCTTCGTGTCTGCTTTCAAATACGGGAACATCTCCGTTTGTGTCGGTATATACATTCCTTTCGTCTGCTGTGGTGCTGTTTGCTTCGGAAATATAAAACGCTTGCTCGGCTTTGTCGATGCGGTATGCGGAGGGGTGGAAGAACTCGTTGTTTCCGTCATTATACATTTCACGGACCATATCCATATTTCTGAAACCGACTGTCTCACCTGTTTCATTATTGCGGATATTCACAAAACCGTTTGTATCTGCAAGCCTTTCATAGCCTGCACGGAAAAGCTCATTGATAATATCGGCGTTATGGATATTGTCTATCATACGGTTGACCATTTCCGCATTTTTTCTTCCGCTTACGGTAATTGTTGCGGAATTGGCAAGTATTCTTCCCGAAAATCTTATGCTCGCATCGCCCGACAGAAGATTTGCAACCTGCAAAGCTGTTTCGGGATCGGTGTTTATAAAGTTCCTGTCCCTTATCTTTGAATACTCGATATTGCCGATGATACGCTGATTGTTTTGAACTGTATTCTTATATTCGGAAGCAATAGCATAGGCTCTCTGTGCATCTGCCTTGCTGACGGTAACGGTATTTCTGTAGCTGCCGTATGTTGCGGAAAACATAATGCCCTCTGCACGAAGCCTGTCCATAACCTTGTGGATATTTTCTCCGTTAAGGTCAATGTAGGCACAGTTACCCTTTATGCTGTTGTAATATTCCTTGTTCACATATTCGGTCATTGCAGGTCACTCCTTTACGCAAAATAATTTATGATATCATCTGCCGTCATATCGTCGGGAAAAGCCTTTATTATCCTTGCCAGATTAGAAAAAGCAAGTCCTTTTTCGGAACATAATCCCTCAATTTCTGAAATCTCTTCAGCGTGGATCTCCTTTTCGATTTTCATTATCTGTGCATTGATGCTGTCCGCCTTTCGTGTAGCTTCCGCCTGCACGGAAAATGCCTTTTCATACTTTTCCTTTAAGGCTGTGAGCTTTTCAAGCCTTTTGTCGGTCTTTGATGCCTTTATGCTTTCGGGAGAAACATTTTTCTCCGCTTCATTTGCAGGCATATCTTTTTCAGCAATAACTGCTGTCTTTATATCTTCACTCATCTTGCAAGTGCCACCTTTCTTGACTGTTCATCTGTAATTTTCTGTATTGCCTTGTCTGCCCAGCTTTTCATAGCATCGACTTTTTCCGAAAATGGAACAGTCTTTTTTGCTTTGAGAAGCTCGTTAAAATCCTTGACATTATTCACCTTGCACTCCGTAAAATATTTACAGCGTGAACCAAACTGATTTGCAAAGTTCTGCCCTGCCTTATCGTTATCCACACAAAGGGTAACGGGCAAACCGCCTGCAAGCAGCTTTTCCACAACATTTGGTTTAAGTCCTGCCATAGCCGCAAATGTGCAGTCGGTGTAATCGGGGTGAAGTGCCATAAAGCTCATTAGGTCAATGGAGCTTTCAAAAACATATGCTTTCTTCGGCTCTCCCTTGTCATACTGAAAATAGCTCTCGGACGTTCCGGGTGCAACTCCCTTGTAGTTTTTCAGCTTGCCCGATACTTCCGCATCGACAGCATTTCTGTCAATATTTCTGCTCTGAATTTCAGCTATCTTTTGAGTTATGAGGTTATATCCTGCATTGTCGGTCACGATATTTGCGTTCTGTTCATAAACATATCCTGCAAATCTTACGCTTCCGTTTTTAAGCTCCCTATCAAGAAGCTCTGCTATGTACGGCTCTGTTGGGATAACCTTTTTATCCTCTGCAAAGTCCGTGTATCTTGCGTTTCCTACGGTATAGCTTTTTCCGCTTGTGCCATGTATTTCAGCACCGCAGGGCTTTCCGTTGTTCTTATGAAGAAATACGGCATTTCCCTTTGTGTCCTGATACAACACTCCTGCACGTACAAAGGCATTGACAATGCTCGGATCTATATACCTTGTTTTCGTAAGATAGCTGAACACTCTGCGGCTGTCCGAACCCTTTTCGGGCATTATGAATTCGGGTTTGGGTTCGGGAACGGGATGTTCGTTGCTTTTCGGAATATATACTTTATCGTTTCTGTACCCTCTTGCCTCTTCGCCGTCAAGTGCTGTCCGCACCGCTTCACGGAACGGCATATCCAGCACTTTCATAAGGCAGGAAACAAGTCCCGTTCCGCCTGTCTGCCGTGAATGGATATAGAACTGATTTGGGACAGCCGTATCCTTTACATAAAAGCCGCCGAAGCCTGCAATGTGAGTTTCAGAGCGTATCTTTTTGCAGGAATATCCCTCCTGCCGAAAAAATTCGGATATGCTCCTCTCATTTGCACGCTGTATCTGTTCTTCCGTATAGAGCATTATCTCGCACCTCCGTTTCTGTTCCGGGCATTCTCTTTCTGAATGTTTTTCTCACTGACCTTTTCTATAGTCTTATCAGCCCATTCTTTCATAGCCGTCACTCTGTCGGCAAAAGTTACGCCGTCATTGGATTTTTGCATTGAATAATATGGAGATTCTTTTGGAAACACTCTGCTCATATCATCAACAGCCTTATCCAACGGCATTGAGGCATATATGTCATTGTTGTAGGCAGTAAGAGTGTTTTCATCAATATTTATCTCAACGGCAAGCGTATCTCTGCTCTGATTTTCATAAGCAAAATCCGCTTCGGAAAGTATTTCGTCCGCCTTATCCGCTATTGCCTTGAACGGAGCTTTTTCCTCAAGGCAGTATAAAATATCCTGCAATGGTCTGTCAGTTTTCATATATTCCGCAAAGCCGTTCTGCTCAACAGATATAAGCAGTTCGGGAGTGGAAGCTGCCAGAACATCAAATATGTTCATTTCCTGCTTCTGCTCTGATATGCCGCTTTCCATAATTTCAGCCGAACCGCTTATCTTTTCGGAATATGCTTCAATCTTGTCAGCGATAAAGTCCGCAAGCTCTGAAATATCGGGCATAGTGTCCGAAGTCTGCACGGCGTAGGTTCGGAGTGCATCAACAATGGTATCAAGTCCCTGCTCCTCGGTTGGGTTTGCAAAGGTGTCGATTATCATATCCGAAACATCATTTACAGCTTCCTCATCTTCAAGCCCCTCGCTTTTCACAAAAACCTCCGTGGCTTTCATAGCAAGATATGAAACATAATTATGCT
>CALANW010000086.1 GCA_937926145.1 uncultured Ruminococcus sp.
GGTGGCAGGGGTCAAGGGGACAGCGTCCCTTGTCGCTTCCGCAGAAGCGAAATACCTTAAACCAACAGTACCGAGTATTGCCGCAACAGCGAAATTATCTATAAGTTAAACGGCGCAATTCACACCAAAAATGAAGAACGAAATATGATAAATCAAGTTTCGTAAAGACATAAATGTGAATTGCGCCATTCTATTTTCCTAAAACAAACTATCCTCGGCAAATAAACGTGAGGAGCAATGCGACGAACGTTTAGCGCCGACGAGATATGTGCGGCAGCTTTTTTTTTACGATCAAGTCATAAAATTCTTTTTCATCAATCTTCATAAATGAAATATACTTTTCAACATTCTGAGGTTGCTGCGGTGTTTTTCCGTAGCAGCCGTTTTTCGTATATTCTTGAAGAAAACGGTTATCCTACCGAAAAAGCATATCGGGAGGATAACAATGAAAGTATTCAACTATACAATAAAAGACGAGATAGGACTTCACGCGCGCCCAGCAGGATTGCTCGCCAAAAAGGCAAAGGAATTTTCGAGCGAGATAACGGTAGAAAAAGGCGGCAAATCCGTCAGCGCAACAAAGTTGATGATGCTTATGGGGCTTGGCATCAAGCACGGCGACACCGTGACCGTTACGATAAACGGCTCGGACGAGGACGAAGCCGCAGAAGCAATGGCGGAATTTTTCAGCGAAAACCTTTAATCAATGCGTAATGCTTAATGCTTAATGCGTAATTATTTTTATTCCGTAAATTTACAGCAAAAACCTTTTTCCGTAGGGGACGTGTCACCCGTCCCGCGCCGCAAGGCGTTTCATGAAAAACAAATACCCCTGTTTTCATCGGTTTTATCCGGTAAAAACAGGGGTATTTTCCTTGTGAATAACTGTTGCTGAAAATCATCGGTGCAATTCGGGACGGGAAACCCGTCCCCTACAGAAAAATCGATTCTCGCCATAAATTTGCGGAGCAAAATAATTACGAATTACGCATTAATTTTGTTCTCTTGTGAGCTTTTTCAGCCAAACGTACTTCTTGTAGTGCTTGTAAACCGCAGGAAGCTTGATTATTTCATCTATGTTTATTACGATATAGACCACGAGAACGGGCAGCTTCAGCACGAATGCCGCGATAAGTCCTATCGGTACGGTCACGCACCACATTGTTATGGAGTCGCATTTAAAGCCGAATTTTGAATCTCCGCCTGCTGCGAATATACCCGAAATTACGGTCATATTCATCGCTTTTCCTATAACATAGTACGAGCAGACAACGAGCATTACCCTCAGATATTCTCTCGCCGTGTCGGTAAGGCTGCCAAAGAGGTGGACAAAAGGTATCACGCATAAGATGACCGCGCCCGAAATTATGCCGCTGACAAGCGATATCCTGCAAAGCTTTGAGCCGTACTCTTTTGCCGTATCAAGCTTACCCTGTCCGAGTTCTGCACCGACGATAACTCCGCTTGCCGTTGCAACACCCGTGCAGGCGCATATAACGAGGTTCTTTACGATATTCGCGATAGAATTTGCTGCGGCGGCATCGCTGCCCATGTGACCGAGGATAACGGTATACATTGTGAATCCGAGTCCCCAAGCAAGCTGGTTTCCGAGTATCGGGAGGGTATATTTATAATAGTCGTGTCGAAGCGTTTCGTCACTGTGGAAAATATACTTAAAGCGAATTTTTATCGCGCAGCTTCGGAACATTACTATCAATGTCCAAACAAGTTCTACGACCTTTGAAATGACCGTTGCAACAGCCGCACCTGCGATGCCCATTTTCGGAAATCCGCAAAGTCCGAAAATGAGAAGTGCATTAAAGATGATATTCGCGATGACCGATGCTGAGCTGATTATTGAGCTCTTTGCGGCGAATCCGCAGTTCTTCATAACACTTAAATATATCTGCGAAATACTTGTCAGCAGGAACGAGAGCGCAACATAGCGCAGGTACTCCGCGCCGTAGACAATGAGCGTTTCGTCCGAGGCGAAGCAGTGCATAAACACTCTCGGGAAAAACAGCGAGATAAATGTGAACGGCAGTGAAACTATTACCGAAAGCTTCATTCCGATGCCGAGAATCTTTTCTACCGAAACGCTGTCGTCGATGCCCCAATACTGCGCCGCGAAGATAGAAACGCCTGCGCCGATAGCATAAACAAAGAGGTTGAAAACGAACGTTACCTGACCTGCGAGCGAAACCGCAGAGAGCGAATCCTGATTGAGAACGCCGAGCATTACAGCGTCCGTGATGCTCACGAGCGCAAGCATTATCTGCTGGAGGGTTATCGGAATAACGAGCCTTATAAGCTTATTGGTAAATTCACTTCTTGTTCTTGCCATATTCATTCACTGCTTTCATTGCTTCATCATCGAATTTTCTGTTCTTGAAATAATACTGCTTGTCCTCGTCGGTTATCGGGCGGATAACACGGCAGGGGTTTCCTGCGGCGATAACATTGTCGGGGATATCCTTCGTGACAACGCTTCCTGCGCCGATAACAACGCCGTTTCCGACCTTTACACCCGGACAGATAACGGTATTTCCGCCTATCCAACAGTTATCGCCGATAGTAACGGCGATGCCGTATTCATACATCGTATTTCGTGCTTCGTAATGTACGGGGTGACCTGCGGTGTAGATCGCAACATTCGGGGCGATGAAAACATTGTCGCCGATAGTAACTTTTGCAACATCGAGGACAACGAGGTTATAATTCGCGAAGAAATTGTCCCCTACTTCGATATTTTTGCCGTAATCGCACTGAAAAGGCGGAAGAATAGTTGTATTTTTTCCGTGCGAACCCAAAATTGAATCGATAAGGCGCGCCATATTCTCCGATTCCCACGGTTTTGCATTGTTGAATTCGTAAAGGCGCTTCTTATTTTCAATTCCCTGCGCCTGACAAGCTTCATCTGCGATATATGCCATTTCGTTTTGTCTTCTTGTGATATTATCCATAGTAAAACACCGTTTTCCGCGGCGGAAAACGCTCTCCTTTTCATCAATTTTTCCTCAAAAAATGCAGACTTTATTATAATCGAAATGAGATCGATTTTCAATTGATATATTGCATAAAACTGACCCTTTTTGCGGCTTGAAAATTAAGCTTTTGGATAAAATCCGCGTTCTGTATTTCAAATATTTTAACGTATTTTTTCTTTCCGAAAAACTTTCTGAAACTATATCGTTTAAGCTTGGATCTGAACATTTTTATTTAGATTTTTGTAATAATATGGCAAATGAATCTGTATTTTAGTTGACATAAGATCGAAATTATGGTACAATAATAGATTAGAAAAACTATCATAAAAACCAGATTTTTTATAATACTTATTGTTTAGGAGATAACCTTTTATGGAAATACAGAATAATGTTAGCAGGCTCGGCGACCTTATAAACTCCGATAATGCGCCGATACTTATGGAAATGGCAGAGCCTTACTTTAAGCTTATGAACCAGTACCGCTGTGCGATGCTCGAAATAAAGACGAAGCTTGAAGTCCTCAATATCGACCTTTCGATAGACGGTGAGCGAAACCCGTTCGAGTCGATACAGTGCCGCATAAAGCGTCCCGAAAGCATCGTTGAAAAGCTCAACCGCATGGGTTACGCCGTTACGATAGAAAACATCGAAAAATATGTCCATGATGTTGCGGGTATCCGAGTTATCTGCTCGTTCCCCGATGATATCTATATGCTTGCGGACAAGCTCGGCAGTCAGGACGATGTTATCGTTATTGAACGCAAGGACTACATAACCAACCCCAAGCCAAGCGGCTACCGCAGTCTGCATCTCATACTTGATATACCCATATTTCTTTTCAACGAAACAAAGCATATGCTTGTCGAGGTCCAGTTCCGCACGATAGCAATGGACTTCTGGGCAAGCCTTGAACACAAGGTAAAATACAAAAAGCATCTCGGCGCGAACGCTGAGGAGATCTCAAAGGAGCTTCGCGAATGTGCTGAGGATATCGCCCGTCTTGATGTCCGTATGCAGAACATAAGGAACAGTGCTTTTGCCGAAGAAAAATAAGCTGACAGGGCATTTTTACGAAAGGTCGGTGACAGATATGAAAAAGATATTAAAGTGTACCTCCGCCGTCTGTGCGGCACTTATCTCAATGACATCATTCGGCGGCTGCGCAAAAAAGCTGCCCGATGTAAAGCTTTCTGTCTGGGCAACGAGCGAATACTGCGATTTTTTTGAAAACGCAGCTCAGGAGCTTGCACAGAAATACTCGGATCAAGCCAACTTTGTCATTACCGTAAGCGAAGAAAAAGAAGAGACCTGCAAGGAAACTGTCATGGCATCGCCCGAAAATGCGGCTGACCTTTTCGTTTTTGCCGACGATCAGCTTGACGAGCTTATCGGCTGCGGAGCACTCCGGGATATTTCGTCCGAAGCCGGATATATAGACGAATACTGCGGTGGTGCCGGTTCGGGCGCTGCACTCTCGTCCGAACGCGACGGAAAATACTATGCTTACCCGTTCGTTGCGGGCAACTGCTATTTCCTTTACTACAACAGCGATTATTTCAGCGAAGAGGATATAGGCGACCTTGACACGATACTTGATATATGTGAAAAGAACAATAAGCTTTTCGCAATGGATTTCGGCAGCGGCTGGTATATCTACTCATTTTTCAAGGGCGCAGGTCTGGACGTTGGACTTGACCCGGACGGAGTGACTAACTACTGCAACTGGAACTCGACCGAAACGCCGATAACAGGCTCAGATGTTGCGCAGGCGATGCTTAAGATCGCAGGCAGCTCAGGTTTTGCGAGCCTTGACAGTGTCAAGCTTGCTGAGGGCGCAGCCAAGGGAGAAGTTATCGCAGGCGTGAGCGGCGCATGGAACGCAGAAAAGCTCTCCGCTGCTTACGGCGACGGCTACGCAGCCGCAAAGCTGCCGACATACACCGCCGCAGGCGAAAAGCTGCAAATGGCAAGCTTTGCCGGCTACAAGCTTATCGGCATAAATGCTTACTCCGAAAACGCTGAGTGGGCAATGAAGCTTGCGGAGGAACTGACAAGCGAGGAAAAACAGCTTGAATTTTTCAGGCTCAAGGGCGAATGTCCTGCCAATGTCAAGGCAGCCGATACTGATATCGTCAGGTCCTCCCCTGCAGTAAAAGCTTTGAGCGATCAGTCGAAATATTCCTATACACAGCATGTCGGCAGCAAATTCTGGGATCCGTCCTATATTTTCGGAGCGACTATTGCGAGCCAAAACCCCGACAACTGTGACCTTCAGGAGCTTCTTGACACAATGGTCGAGGGAATAACCGCAAATGAATAATTTTCCGACATACACAGATAAGGAGGTGAGCATTTGACATTTCACAGCAGAGGAACAGCGTTCAAAATATTCATTCTTGTACTTATTACAGGCATCATCGGCGTTGGCGGGATCGGTATAATGCAGCAGCGCATCTCTAAAATGAATGATAGCTACGAAGAAATGCTGAATGACTATGTTGACAACTGTCTGAAAATTGACACTGTTATCAGCAAAATGCTCTCCTACCATAATATTCTCATCGAAATGGTACTGTCGGGAAATGATGACGCTTCAAACCTCGAAAGATCGCAGGAGCTTGAAAGCCGCAGATCCGAGGTGCAGGATATAATGTCCGGGCTTTCGGACAAAATGAACAGCGGCACCCGTGAGCAGCTTTACCACAAGCTTTATTCCGACATTCAGAGTTATTTCAGCACCGCCGAGATCACGCAGCAGATATACGATAACGGTCAGTCTAACACAGCGATATACTATATAAACAATGACCTGAAAAGCAATGTCATATCGATCGAGCAGAGCATTAAGGATATAAAAGCGCTCGCCGAGAACGAAATGACCGATGCTTATGAAGAGATGCACCGCCTTGTTTATGTATCGAATATCATAAAATCCGTATGCATAATCACTATCACAACGGCAGTCATAATATGCATTTTTATATGTGTTTCGCTTGCTTCTCAGCTTGAAAAATACAAGGATAAGCTTGAAGAAGAGCTTGACGCAAAGAACCGCGAGCTTATTGAGCATAACGAGCGCATAATCAAAATTCAGTCAAGCACTATCAGCGGACTTGCGAACCTTATCGAAAGCCGTGACGGGGAAACGGGCGGACACATCATAAGAACGAGCCGCTATGTTGAAATGCTCGCAAAAAAGACGCGTGAAATGGGTTATTATACCGATATTCTCACCGATGACTATATCGAGCTTCTCGTCCGCGCCGCTCCTATGCACGATATCGGAAAAATAAGCATTTCCGACCTTATCCTCCGCAAGCAGGGCAAACTCACCCCCGAAGAATTCGATATAATGAAAGACCACGCCCCCGAGGGCGGACGCATTATCCGCAGCGTTATGAGCGATATCGAGAACAAGGATTACGTCGATATGGCAGCACAGGTCGCAGAATGTCACCATGAAAAATGGGACGGAAGCGGCTATCCAAAAGGACTTCGCGGCGAGGAGATACCTCTCTGCGCAAGAATAATGGCGATCGCCGATGTATTTGATGCACTCGTTTCAAAGCGCTGCTATAAAGAGGCATTCTCATTTGATAAAGCATTCGGGATAATCGCAGGCTCATCGGGAACACACTTCGACCCGATATTGACAGATGTATTCCTTAAAATGCGTCCACAAATTGAAGCCGCAGCTACGGAACTTGCAGACGAAGCAAATAAGTAACGAACAACACAAAAAGCAACAGCTCCCACCGCGAAGTGCATAAAGTTTACGTCCACGCTTTTTAAAGGGTGGCAGGGGTCAAGGGGACAGCGTCCCTTGTCGCTTCCGCAGAAGCGAAACACCCCAAACTAACAGTCAAAACTCGCCGCAATAGCGTAATCAGTAACAAATCAAAAGGCGCAATTCACATCAAAAAATGTAAAACAGAACGTGAGAAATCAGTTTCGTAAACCTATAAAATGTGAATTGCGCCATTCTGTTTTCCTCAAAAATCTATCCTTGAAGCGAAAATCTACGAACGGAGTGAGTAGATTTTAAGCTTCAACGAAGTATGAACAGCTATGCTGAAACTGTCGAATATAAAATCCGTTCCTACGTTTTTTTGAGGGGTCATATTCATATTTCCGCTATTCAAACGTTGTCGGCATAAAATGCTTATCGCTTCGCTCTGCGCATTTTATGCCGAGGATAGTTTGCTTTAGGAAAACAGCATGGCGCAATTCACTTTAATAGCTTTACGAAACTTACTTTCTCATATTTCGTTCTTCCTTTTGGGTGTGAATTGCGCCTTTTTAGCTGTTAGATATTTCGCTATTGCAGCAAGCTTTGTGCTGTTAGTTTAGGGTATTTCGCCGTCTGCGGACGTCGACAATGGGGCTTCTCGCCCCCTTGACCCCTCGCAAGCTGTGCTCAGCTTGACCAGCTGTTTTTTTACTTATTCACTAATTTACAAGTTCTGTTTCGTGAATTTGAACCTCAACAAAACCTCAACAAATTTTTGAGATTACAGCCTGCAAAATTGAACAAAAAGAGATATTTCGGTGTTAAAATGGGTACAATAAGAAAAATAGTGTGGATTCGTTAAGGATTCGGACGTTTTTCGGAAAGGAATGGTAATTTTCATGATCACTTACAGCTTGACTTCTATCGGCATTATGGCGGCGGTCATCTCATTCCTCGGTTTTATACTCGAAAATGTATGGCTCGCATTCACCAAAGGCTATATCGACAACCGTAATATGACAATGCCGTTTCTTTATGGCTACGGAATGGCGGTCATATCTATCTATGCAATTTTCGGAACTCCGCAGGCAATGGTACTCGCTGGAAAGCTCCCCATTAAGGAACACAGCGTTCTTGTTTACTTCGTTGCGGTATTCTTCGCAGTAAGCATCGGCGAGATCGCACTCGGCTACGCTGTTGAAAAGCTTTGCGGCTTTGAATACTGGAACTACACAAGACTTCCTCTTCACGTTACAAAATACACAAGCGTTTTCACGAGCCTTGGCTTTGCCGCAATAATCACGCTCTTTATGCGTTATGCATTCGCTCCGATAATGAACCTTATCGGACGGCTTGACCCTCTTCCCGCAAAGATAGCCGCGCTCGTTCTCACTGCAGTAATGGCTGTTGATTTTATGGTAAGCTTCTATCGTATGCACAAGAACCACGCGCTCAATGAACGCTGGAGAATTTCGCTCTCGGACGACGATCACCGCTTCATCAAGACAACTATCTGACCTTTGTGCGGCGTTGACAGCGTTATAATTTTATAGTATAATAAAGGGCAGTGAAGCTAAATACTTTACTGCCCTATTTTTCAAAGGAGATAACCTTTATGTTTAAAATTCTTGTTGCGGAAGATGATACTGAGCTGAGAAAGCTCTTCTGCACGGTGCTGAACAACAATTCTTATGACACATTTGAAGCTTCAAACGGTGAAGAGGCTCTCGATATCATCGACAAGGAGTACATTGACCTAATTATTTCCGATATTATGATGCCCAAAATGGACGGTTACGAACTCACAAAACAGCTTCGCGAAGCAGGTATCGACACGCCGATACTTATGGTGACGGCGAAAGACGGAATTTTCTACAAGCGTGAGGGTTTCAGCTCGGGCACGGACGATTATATGGTAAAGCCTGTTGATGTCAATGAGCTTATATGGCGTGTTCAGGCGCTTCTCCGCCGCTCCAAGAGCATACACGAACGAAAGCTCACTATCGGCTCGACAACGCTCGAATGTGATTCCTACACGATAAGCTGCAACGGCGAAAGCACGATTCTTCCGCCAAAGGAATTCAACCTTTTGTACAAGCTTGCTTCCGCGCCTAACAGAACTTTCACACGAGTACAGATAATGGACGAGATATGGGGACTGGATTCCGAGTCAACTCCACACACGCTCGAAGTTCACATCGGACGCCTGAGAGAACACCTCAAAGACAACCCCGATATTGAGATAGTCACCGTCCGCAATCTCGGATACAAGGTAAAAACGAAATGAAAAAGAAGAAAAAAGAAAAAGTTCCCCTGCGGCTGACGATACTTTTCACCGTCATCGTCGGACTTATAATGATCGCGAGCATTCTCCTTGCAGGAGTTATCATAATCATCATCAACAGCACGAACTTCTCCGAGGACGGCAATATCCCGTTCTTTATCGCGGTCTACATAGTCATAATCTGCATTTTCTTTGCAGGCATCACAACAAAGATAATCAGCGACAAGATATTCGTCCCGATGATAAAGCTGAACGAGTCGATGAAACGCGTTGCTGACGGTGATTTCTCCGTCCGTATGAACAAAACAGGTATGTTCCGCGAAGTGCGCGAGATGATACAGAACTTCAACATTATGGCGAAGCAGCTCGGCAGCAACAAAATTATCCATACCGACTTTACGCGGAATGTTTCGCACGAAATGAAAACGCCGCTCTCGACTATCGAGGGTTATGCAACGCTTCTCCAAGACCCGAACATCACCTACGAAAAGCGCGCAGAATATGCCGAAAAGATCATTCAGAATACCAAGCGGCTCTCAGCGCTTACGGGAAATATCCTTGCGCTTTCAAGACTTGAAAATAACTCCGTTGCAATACAGAAAAAGAAATTCTCGCTCGATGAACAGCTCCGTCAAGTCGTTATAATGTATGAGGAAGTCTGGACGGAAAAAAATATCGATATCGATATCGATGACGAGGGCAAACACGTTGCGGTCTACGGCAGCGAGGATATGCTTTTCCAAGCATGGCAGAACCTCGTCGGAAATGCACTAAAATTCACCGATAACGGGGGAGTTGTGCGGATAATCCTCCGAGAAACACCCGACAGCATTACAGTTTCAGTCAAGGATAACGGCATAGGCATTTCCGAAGAAGATCAGAAGCGAATTTTCGAGAAATTTTATCAAGCCGATGCCTCCCATGCCTCAAACGGAAACGGTCTTGGACTTGCAATAACACGTCAAATAATCGAGCACCATTCGGGCAGCATAAAAGTTGCGAGCGAACCGAATAAAGGCTCGGAGTTCATAGTCACATTGCCGAAGTACGCAATAAAGTAAGAAGCAAAAAAACCGGCTGGTCAAGCTGAGCACAGCTTGCGAGGGGTCAAGGGGCGAGAAGCCCCATTGTCGCTCTCCGCAGAGAGCGAAATACCCTAAACTAACAGTCAAAGCTTGCCGTAATAGTGAAATATTTATAAGGTAAAAAGGCGCAATTCACACCCAAAAGGTAAAACAGAACGTGAGAAATCAAGTTTCGTAAACCTGAAATGTGAATTACGCCATTCTGTTTTTCTCAAAAAACTACCCTTGAAGCGAAAATCTACGAACGGAGTGAGTAGATTTATGCTTCAACGCAATATGAACGATTATGCTAAAAGGGACGAACATGGAATCCGCCCCTACGGATTTTGAGGGGGCGGATTCATTTTCACCGCTGTTCAAACGTTGTCGGCAAAAAATGCTTATCGCTTCGCTCTGCGCATTTTATGCCGAGGATAGTTTGTTTTAGAAAAACAGAAAGGCGCAATTCACATTTTTAGGGTCTACGAAACTTGATTCCTCATATTTCGTTTTCCATATTTGATGTGAATTGCGCCTTTTGATTTGATAATAATTACACTATTGCAGCAGGTTTTTCGCTGTTAGTTTAGGGAGTTTCGCTTCTGCGGAAGCGACCAAGGGCTTTGCCCTCTGGACACCCACCACCCTTTAAAAAGCGTGGACGTAAACTTTATTGCTCTTGGTTTTACAATACTTTTGAAAGGAACTCACGCAGACGTGGGTTCTGCGGATTCTCGAAGAACTCCTTTGGTGTATTCTGCTCCATTATATAGCCGTCTGCCATAAACATCACTCTTGATGCTACTTCTCGTGCGAAGCCCATTTCGTGAGTTACGACTATCATTGTCATACCGTCCTTGGCAAGCTGTTTCATAAGTTCGAGAACTTCGCCGACCATTTCGGGGTCGAGTGCGGAGGTCGGTTCGTCGAAAAGCATAACATCGGGGTTCATTGCGAGTGAACGTGCGATAGCGATTCTCTGCTTCTGACCGCCTGAGAGCATTGCGGGGAATGAATTTGCTTTATCGGGAAGTCCTACTCTTTCGAGCAGTTCTTCGGCCTTTTTATCGGCTTCTGCCTGTGTCATAAGTCCGAGTTTGACGGGGGCAAGTGTGATATTTTTCTTTATCGTAAGGTGCGGGAAAAGGTTGAAATGCTGGAAAACCATACCCATTTTGCGGCGCATAAGGTTGATATCCCTATCGTTTGCGTGGGTGATATCGCTGCCCTCGAAGAGGATAGTTCCCTCGGTCGGTATTTCCATAAGATTCAGACAGCGCAGGAACGTTGATTTACCCGAGCCTGACGGTCCGATAACAACGACTTTTTCGCCCTTATAGATATGCTCATCGATACCTTTGAGGACTTCATTGTCGCCGAAAGTCTTTTTTAATCCTTTAACGTCTATCACTCTGTCTTAATCTCCTTTCAAGCTTTGTAACAAAGTGCGAAAGCACGACTACCATTACGAGGTAGATTATCGCAACGGAAATGAGCGGCATAAATGCGGAATAGGTCTGCGAACGAATGATATCGCCGCCTTTTGTGAGGTCCTGAACTGCGATATAACCCGAGACTGAGGTCTCTTTCAGCAGGACGATGCACTCATTTGCGAGCGCAGGAAGCACGTTTTTGAACGCCTGCGGAAGTATTATCGAGATCATTGTCTGGCGATAGTTAAGTCCAAGGCTTCTTCCTGCTTCAAACTGTCCGTCATCGATCGAAGCGATACCCGAACGGACTATTTCCGCAACGTAAGCGCCCGAATTGATACCGAACGCGATTATCGCAACGAATATCTTTGAGATAGGAACGCTTGCAAAGATAACGAAATAAATTATAAGGAGCTGAACAACGACAGGCGTTCCGCGGATAACGGTAAGATAGATCCTGCATATAAAGTTTCCGACCTGCATTTTGCCCGTCTTATCATGCGTGAAGCGGACTATCGCAATGATAAATCCAAGCACCATTCCTATAAGAACGGAGAAAAATGTTATCAGAAGCGTTGTTCCGAGGCCGTTTGCAAGATAATGCCAGCGGTCCTGCTCGATGAAATTCTGCTTAAAACTATCGACAAATCCCAAATCTACACTTCCCTTTCTGTTCTTTTATCAAATATTCGGCTTTTCCTAAAAATCGCCGCACATAAGCATTTTTAAGTGCGGCGATGCATTTTGATATTTGAAGTAAAAATTACTTCTTTCTTACGATGATTACCTGATTGGATTCTGTGTAAGGATCGGAGAAGAGAACGTTCTTCATTCTGTCCTCGGTAACGGTCATACCTGCGCAGCCAACGTCTGCCTTGCCGGACTGAACTGCTGCGATAATGGAATCGAATGCCATATCATCTATACGGAGTTCGTAGCCGAGCTTGTCGCAGATAGCTGTCATGATATCAACGTCAAAGCCAACGATATTGTCGCTTTCCTTATATTCGTAAGGAGGGAACTCAGCATTTGTAGCCATAACGAGAGTGCCGTTGCTGTAGTCTGTGTCCTCGGGGGAAACATAAGGGAGCGTACCCTTTGTGTCACCGCTGTAGTTGCTGCGGATATTTGCGAGAGTGCCGTCAGCTTCAAGCTCTGCGAGTGCGCCGTTGATCTTTTCCTGGAGCTCTGTGTTGTCGAGCTTCATAGCGATAGCGTATTCTTCCTTTGCGAAAGGTTCGTCAAGGATCTCGATATCGTCATTCTTGGAAACGAAAACCTCGGCAGGCTCGCTGTCGATGATAACTGCGTCTACCTTGCCCTGCTTGAGAGCCTGAACAGCGTCAGCGCCCTTTGCGAACTTTTCAACTGTTGCGCCTTCGATGCCGTCAGCGTATGTATCGCCTGTTGTACCGAGCTGAACGCCGATAGACTTTCCGTTGAGGTCGTCAATGGAGTGAACGGTATTTGCGGGAACGCCGCAGCCTGTGAGCATTACGGCAGCCATAGAAACAGCTGCTGCCATAGATAATAACTTTTTCATAAAGCATATCCTTCCTTTTTCATAAAATCTAACTTACATTATAGCACATCGGTACGCAGAATTCAACCGTTTCTATAAATTTTAATATTTATAGCATATTTATGCCGTAAAGCCATGCAAAATACAGTATTTTTGTTGACTTTTCGTATAAAATGTGCTAAAATAGCCGTGAAATAAAGCAAAAAAGGTGAACTTACACTATGGATATGAAGAAAATTTCACAGGTAATGGACAATGCAATAAATTCGGGCGAGGAAGTCGGTGCGGCTGTCGTTATCGTAAAGGACGGAGCGCCGGTCGGCAGCTACGCCTGCGGTTACTCTGATGCCGAAAGCAAAAAGCCGATGCAGACCGACACTATCTGCCGAATGTTCTCCTGCTCGAAGATAGCAACTGCGGTCGCTGCGATGATATGCCTTGAACGTGGGCTTATCGCAATGGAGGACGAGCTGTGCCGATTTATCCCCGAGTTTGAACACTCGGAATATTATGCCGACGGCAGGCTTTACCCATGCAGCCGCAGGATAAAGGTTTCCGACCTGCTGAATATGACCTCGGGCATCGCATACCCTTGCGATGAAAAGGGCGCAGAAGCGATAAACACCGTTTGGTACGAGCTTGACCAAAGCTACCGCAAGGGCGATATGATGACGACCGCTGAATTCGCGAAAAGAGCCGCTAAGTCCCCTCTCCTCTTCGATGTCGGAGCGAAGTGGATGTACGGTTCGAGTGCTGATATCATGGGTGCGGTCATCGAGGCGGCATCGGGTATGGAATACCGTGATTTTCTGAAAAAGAACATTTTTGAACCGCTCAGAATGGACGATACGGACTTCTTCGTGCCTGCCGAGAAGCGTGAGCGACTTGGCAAGATATACGAATGTGCAGGAAAAAAGCCGAAAGAGTTCACGGGCACGAACCTTGCGATATTTGACTTTGAGGAAAAACCGAACTTTCAGTCGGGCGGCGCAGGACTTTTCTCCACGGCTGAGGACTATGCAAAGCTCGGAGCGGCGCTTTCAACGGACGGCAAGGGTATCATAAGCCGCAAGACTGCAAGTTTTCTCTCGGTAAACTCACTTTCGGAAAAGCAGAAAGAGACCTTTACATGGGATTCGTGCAAGGGCTGCGGCTATGCGAACTTTATGCGAATAGTCGAAAACCGAAACAACGCAGGCTTGATAGTTTCAGACGGCTCGTTCTGCTGGGACGGCTGGACGGGAACATACCTTATGAACGACCCTGCCGAAAAGCTATCGATCTCTATCACGATGCAGCGCGCAGGCGCAGGCACTACAAGGCTTGCCAAGGCTATTATCAATGCGGCGGAAGCTTCTGTTTAATGCGTAATTCGTAATGCGCAATGCGTAATTGTTTACGCTATAAATATATAATAACTAAAACAAAACGGAACAGCTCAAATTTTCAAGCTGCTCCGTTTTCTTATTACACAAAAATGGAGGTGCAATTCAACCGAACTGCACCTCCACATTAATTACGCATTACGCATTAAGCATTACGAATTAAATTAAGCTTTTCCAACAGAACCGAAGAGTTCCATCTTTTCCTTAACAGTAGCCTTGATAGCTTCTGCGCCGGGAGCGAGGAGCTTACGTGGGTCGAAGCCCTTGCCCTGCTGATCCTTGCCTTCTTCGATATACTTTCTTGTAGCTTCCTGGAATGCGAGCTGGCACTCTGTGTTTACGTTGATCTTTGCAACGCCGAGAGAAATTGCCTTCTTGATCATATCTGCAGGAATACCTGTGCCGCCGTGGAGAACGAGAGGCATATCGCCAACCTTTTCCTTAACAGCTGCAAGTGTTTCAAAGGAAAGACCCGGCCAGTTTGCAGGATACTTACCGTGAATGTTGCCGATACCTGCTGCGAGCATTGTTACGCCGAGGTCAGCGATCTGCTTGCACTCGTTAGGATCTGCACATTCGCCCATACCAACAACGCCGTCTTCTTCGCCGCCGATAGAACCAACTTCAGCTTCGAGGGAAAGACCGAGAACGTCACAAGCATTTACAAGAGCAGTTGTCTTTGCGATGTTTTCAGCGATAGGATAGTGTGAACCATCGAACATGATGGAGGAGAAGCCTGCGTTGATGCAAGCCTTTGCGCCTTCAAAAGTACCGTGGTCGAGGTGAAGAGCAACAGGAACAGTGATGTTGAGTTCTTCCATCATACCGTTTACCATGCCTACAACAGTCTTATAGCCGCACATATACTTGCCGGCACCTTCGGAAACACCGAGGATAACAGGAGAATTGAGTTCCTGTGCTGTGAGGAGGATAGACTTTGTCCATTCAAGGTTATTGATGTTGAACTGACCAACAGCGTACTTGCCGTCGCGAGCCTTGTTCAGCATTTCTTTTGCGGAAACGAGTCTTGACATAATAATATACATCCTTTCACGGGATAACACTATCCCATATTTAATATACGCTCATATTATACCACACACGTTCCCGAATTGCAAGTATTTTTTGTTAATTTCTTATCATACACCGATAATAAAAAAGCAGGCATACGACAGCGTACACCTGCGATTTATATTTAAAACTTAAAGATCGAGCGACTTAATAGTATCCGCTACCTTATCGCAGAGAGCCATACAAGTTTTCTTGGGGCTTCCGAGCTGGCTGAAGATCGTTGCGCCGCCGTCCGTAACTGCATCGAGAACATCGGATGCGATCTGATTCTTGATAGATTCGCCAAGACCTGCGATGATAGTGCTTCTCATAACGGTAAACTTACCCTTATCGCCTGTGATCCAGATCTGATTTTCTCTGTCGATCTTCGGGAAGCAGATAACGGTATTGAAACCGTGCTTTACGATAGATGGAACGCCTGCTTCAAAAGTAACGTCCTTGATCTTGTCAAAAAATTCCTCTAAAGTCATTGGAGTTTTTGTTTCGATCTTGATATTCTTAACTCCGAGCATTTCACCTAAACCCATAATAATTTCCTCCTAAAAATATTTAAATCAAATTTTAGCCGCCGAAGAAGCTTGAAAGGCTGAAGCCTGTCGGCATTGGCAGTGTAAACATATAGATAGTTGCAAAAAGGAAGCCTGCGATCGAGAATGCGAGAACGATATATCTGTTGGGAAGATTCTTGAATGTTCCCACAATACCGAGCATAAACAATACTACCGAATAGATAACTGTAACAAGTCCGAATGCATCACCGTTAGAGTTGTCCTTTTTACCCTGCTCGAGAGTTTCATCGGACTGTTCGATAAGGTCATAATATGTATCGAAGTAGCTTTCAACGTAGCCTTCCATTTCAAACGGAGAAGCTGCTTCTTCCTGCTCCAATGCCCAGTTGATAGCATCGAGGAAAGAATCTGTAACATTGTCATTGAGAAGCTGGTCAAGACGCCATTCAGCCTTTTCAGCTGTTAGATCATCGCCGCTTTCCTCAGCAAACTGCTGATCGAGCAGAACTTCGTTGATCTGATTCCATATCATCATATCCTGCATATAATTCTGCATCGCAGTGTTATATTCGGAATTTGCTTCCGCGGAAAGGTTGTTGCTGACTGTGTAATTGGTGGACTGGTTTCCTCCATGGAGAGAGCCTATCCATGATGCCCATGATGTTAAAAGAGCCGTTATGCCGAGAAATATCGCAACGATTATCTCGATCGTTTTTTCTTTCTGCTCTAAAGTTTTTACCGGTTTCTCCGCAGATTTGGCTTTGTTTTCTTCTGACATAAAAATATCCTCCTATTATCAGATCTCCTGCTTATTTTTCGACATAAAGTGAGCTTTTCATTCAAAAAATAAACGCCGATCAAAATGTTTCACTTAGATCAGCGTTTCCATATTCTTTGAAAGCGATCTCACTTTCGAATTATCATCAGTTGACCCAAGGTGTGCCGTCTTTTTTAGTAAACTTGCCCGTTGCGACCTGGATAATGTCAACTATGTAACCGATTCCGAAGCAGCCGGCAGTAAGAAGCCAAATAATTCCCGTGCCAATCTTGCCTGCCATAAATCTGTGAACGCCGAATTCACCAAGAAAAATTGTAATAAGAAGTGCAGGTACTTTTTCCATAAAAATTTCCTCCATTTTGCGTATAACGCATTATTTTTCATTTAAATTATGTAAAACACCTTTTCGGTGAGTTGCACATACTTTTTTTAATATGTTTGATTGATGTATAATTTATATTCATCTCTGTTTTGAAATATGCTGTCAATTTATTTGTTTCACTTTATTCATTATTATAT
>CALANW010000087.1 GCA_937926145.1 uncultured Ruminococcus sp.
TAACCTTACCTTAGCTATGATTTTTGATGCTATTTTAATGTGAACAGGCTCTAATCGAATTGACGTTGTTTATGAAAAAGTTAGTTTCAACGAACGCAGATACGTTGTTTTTTGACAATGAATACTTTATCATAAACACACGCCGCCGTCAAGTGGATTTTTGCAAAATTTTGTGTTGAAAAAATATAATTAATATGGTATAATAAAAATATTCTAACCGTGGAGGTCTGCGAAAAATGAAGCTGTCCGTTTTTTATCATCATATCTGCGAAGCTGCACAGCAGAGCGGCAAAACTGTTCCCAAAATTCTTGAAATCGCTAAAAGCTTCGGGATAGACTATCTTGAATTCGATATCGCAGATCTGAAAAATGACGAAACAGCGGCGCTTCTTGCCGATTCGGGCATGAAAATTTCGTCTGTCTACGGATTTTATGATTTCGCGAATTCGGACGACCTCGGCGGAGCATTTTATCACTGCGACAGAGCGGCAGAGCTTGGCTCGGAGAAAATTATGCTTATTCCGGGATTTTATTCTGCAAATGATAAGTCTGTTATGAAAATTGAGTGTGAAAAAATGCTTGCGGTGATGAAAAAGGTCTGCGAATATGCACACGAAAAAGGTCTTACACCGACTATCGAGGATTTTGATGATTTTCTAAGTCCGATATCGACCTCGGAGCGAATGTTTGACTTCGTAAATGAGATACCATATTTAAAAGTAACTTTCGATACGGGCAATTTTATGTACAGCGCCGAATCGGAGAATTATGCTTTTGAGCGTTTGAAGCCGTACATCGTACACGTTCACTGCAAGGACAGAAGTATGACACCCGATGAACGCTGTGAAATGAAATGCGCCGTTGACGGAACGGAAATGTATGCTTGCCCGACGGGTGACGGCTGTATCGCGGTCGCGCATATTGTAAAAGAGCTTGTGAAGGGCGGCTATGACGGCATTTTTACGATAGAACATTTCGGTGCTTATGACCAGCTTTCATTTATGAAAAAGTCGGCGGAAAATTTAAGAGGTATGCTTGAATGATAAGAGTAACTGTATGGAACGAGTACGTTCATGAACGCGAATACGAGGGGATAGCGAGAGTTTATCCAAAAGGGATACACGGCTGTATAGCTGATTTCCTTGACACCAACGAAGATATAACGGTGAGATGTGCAACGCTTGATATGGAAAATCAGGGTATTTCCGAGGAAATGCTCCGAAACACCGATGTTCTGATATGGTGGGCACACGCTCGGCACGAAGAGATAACCGATGAAAATGTGCGGCTCATTCAAGAGGCTGTCCTCGGTGGAATGGGACTTATCGCGCTCCACTCGGCGCACTATTCAAAGATAATGAAAGCGCTTATGGGAACAACGATGTCGCTCAACTGGCGCAATAACGACAGCGAAACAGTGCAATGTGTTGAACCTTTACACCCGATAGCTGACGGAGTTCCTGCGGTGATAAATATCCCACATGAAGAAATGTACAGCGAGTGGTTCGATATCCCGAAGCCCGATGATGTCGTGTTCGAGGGAACATTCAGCAGGGGGGAGAAGCTCCGTAGCGGCGTTACTTTTACCCGAGGTTATGGAAGGATATTCTATTTTCAGCCGGGACATGAGGAATATCCTATATATTTTATGCCCGAGATACAAAGGATAATCACAAATGCTGTTCACTGGGCGTATTCTCCCGATTCGCCGAGAAAACTCCCCGAATGTCATGAAATAAAGTGAGAATTTCTCGTCTGTAGAAAATTATTAGAAAAAATTATTGAAAATTACGAAAAAACACTTGACAAATGACCTCTGAATGTGGTAGAATAAAACTACCTCTTGCAGAGGTCTATTTTTTGTGCCCGAAAATATGGGACATGACCTCTCGACAAAGTGTACAGAGCCGCTAAAAGCTTTGTATCGGAAATTGCCACAGAGGGAGGCACAGGGACATAAGTTCCTGCGAAATCGAAACGTTCTCACAAAGAGGACATTTAATAGGAGGTGCCGATATGAGAGTAAAGGTAACATTAGCCTGCACAGAGTGCAAGCAGCGCAACTACAATACCAAGAAGAACAAGAAGAACGATCCGGACAGACTTGAAATGAATAAGTATTGTAAGTTCTGCAAGAAGCATACTCTTCACAAAGAAACCAAGTAAGGAAGAGGTGTGAAAATGGCTGATAGCAAAAAAAATCAAGCTAAATCGCCGTCCAAAAAATCCATCGTTGCTCAGGCAGAAGCCAAAGCCGACAAGATCGTGAAGGATAATGCCAAGGCAAAGGCTAAGGGTCAGAAAAAACAGAACCCTGTTGCCAAGTTCTTCAAGGATTTGAAAGGCGAGATCAAAAAGGTTGTATGGCCGAGCAAAAAGAAGGTCATCAACAATACTGCGGTCGTTCTTGTTGCAATGTGCGTCTGCGGTATAGTAATCTGGGGAATCGACAGCGGACTCGCCGCTTTGCTCAAGCTCAGTCTTGGCATATAAGCGCTTTTGCGAAAGGAAGATAGAAGAATGTCAGAAACAGCAAAATGGTATGTCATTCACACCTATTCCGGTTATGAGAATAAGGTAAAAGATACTATCGATAAAGTTGTCGAAAACCGTAATCTCCGTGACCTTATCCCAATGGTAAGCATCCCGACCGAACACGTTAAGGAACTTACCGAAACAAATAAGGAACGTGAGGTTGACAGAAAGATTTTCCCGGGATATGTTCTCGTGAAAATGGTTCTGAACGATGATTCATGGTACGTTGTACGAAATGTACGAGGCGTAACGGGATTCGTCGGACCTGCTTCAAAGCCTGTTCCTCTTTCCGATAAAGAAGTTGCCGCACTCGGCGTTGATACTAACGAAACTATCGTTGAAGTTAATATCAAGGAGGGCGACAGAGTCAAGATCACATCAGGTACAATGGAAGGCTTTGTCGGAGAAGTTAAGAATGTCAATACCGAAGATATGACTGTTGACGTATCGGTATCGATGTTCGGCAGAGAAACTCTTGCAACTCTTGAAATTTCAAAGGTTGTAAAAACTGACGAGTATTGATCTTGTCAGTAAAAAACATAAACTGTATGGATCTTTTTTAGATCCTTCTATATTACGGAGGTGCATTCAATATGGCACAGAAAGTTGTTGGCTTAATTAAGCTTCAGATCGCTGCAGGTAAGGCTACTCCTGCTCCCCCTGTTGGTCCTGCTCTCGGTCAGCATGGTGTAAATATTATGGCATTCACAAAGGAATTCAACGAGAGAACTAAGAACGATATCGGTCTTATCATTCCTGTAGTTATCACAGTATATGCAGACCGTTCTTTCTCATTCATCACTAAGACTCCTCCCGCAGCCGTTCTTATCAAGAAGGCAATCGGTATCGAAAGCGGTTCCGGAGTTCCTAACAAGACCAAGGTTGGTAAGATCACTAAGGATCAGATCCGCAAGATCGCAGAAACAAAGATGCCTGACCTTAACGCTGCAACCATCGAAACTGCTATGAGCATGATCGCAGGTACTGCACGTTCCATGGGCGTAGAAGTTGTTGACTAATTGAATTTTAACTGAATTTTCTTCGCAGCTATGGTGGGAGGAACATTCCGCTACACGTCCCAATCTGTTATGGGACAGCCCTTTTGATAAGGGCATTACCACTTAAAGGAGGATAAATTAATAATGAAACACGGTAAAAAATATAATGAAAGTGTAAAGCTTGTTGACAGCGCAAAGCTTTATGAAACAGCTGAAGCACTTGACCTTGCTTGCAAGACAGCAAAGGCTAAGTTCGATGAAACAATTGAGGTTCATATCCGTTTGGGCGTTGACTCCCGTCACGCTGACCAGCAGGTTAGAGGTGCAGTTGTACTTCCTAATGGTACTGGTAAGAAGGTAAGAGTTTGCGTATTCTGCAAGCCTGAAAAGGAAGAAGCTGCAAAGGCTGCAGGTGCAGATTATGTTGGTGCTGAAGATCTCGCACAGAAGATCCTCAAGGAAAACTGGATGGATTTCGACGTTCTTATCGCTTCCCCTGATATGATGGGCGTTGTTGGTAGACTCGGTAAGGTTCTCGGTCCTCGTGGACTCATGCCTAACCCCAAGGCCGGTACAGTTACTCCCGATGTTGCAAAGGCTGTAACAGAAGCTAAGGCTGGTAAGATCGAATACCGTCTTGATAAGACAAACATCATCCACTGCCCGATCGGTAAGGCTTCTTTCGGTCCTGAAAAGCTCGACCAGAACCTTAACACACTTCTCGAAGCAGTTGCAAAGGCTAAGCCTGCTGCTGCAAAGGGCACATACTTCAAGTCCTGCGTTGTTTCTTCGACAATGGGCGTTGGTATTGCTGTAAATACTGCTAAGTACGGTGTTTAATTTATAAGATATAACGATAAAGCTCCTGATTATTTCGGGAGCTTTATTTTTATATAAAACAGCCTTGCATTTTTGTACAAAACGTAAAATTTTATATACCCCTTGCAATTTTTTTAGAAATGTTGTATCATATAAATAATAAAATTGAAAACGTTTTCAGGTTGCTGAAAACTTGTGGAGGGTAAAATATGGCAGACAAAATTTACGGCGTTCATCTGGGCGCAGCAAAGTACGCAGTTGACATCGGCGACGGTTCGGAAAGAGGAGAATATGTAAATCAGGATTATATCATCAACAAGCTCGGCAGACCTCACAGAGCTGTTTCGCTTATGTATTGCTATTATCCGCTCGATAAGGAATTCCCGGGAAGAATTTCCGAAGTTATGAAGGATGCAAACGTAACATTCCAGTGGGACTATCCTTACGACGACTATTTCACATACAAGGGCGGTCTTGAGGGTGACAGAACGGGCGAGCCTTTCACATATATGCGTGACGTTCGCCGCCACGGTCAGGACGTAAACCTCACACTCACCGTTGACCCTAACGTTTCCGATGAACAGCTCATTGCTATTGCGAAGGATCTCCGTACATTTGGCAGAATGTTCCTCAGAATCAATCACGAAGCGACAGGCAACTGGTTCTCTTTCAACAAGAGAGCAACATACCAGCAGGTTGCTGACTTCTTCGTTCATTTCTCGAAGATCATTCACGAATATGCACCTAACGTTAAGACGGTAATGTGCATCGGCGGTATCGAACACCCCGAAAACGGCGAAGAAATGGAAATGGAAAAGGAGTTCGCTCAGTGTGTTCCCGAGGCTGATGTTTGGTCTGTTGATAAGTATATGGCACTTCACTGGGGCTGGCCTTTCGATGTTGCAGAGCCGGGCGGAACGTCTCATTCCCGCAGCAAGGTCGAGAATACCTACAACCTCACAAAGCTTAGCTACGAAAGATTCAAGTATCTCAACGGCGGCGCAGGCAAGCCGATGACAATGGCTGAATTCAACGCTGACGGTGACGTTACAGGTCCTTACGATCAGGCAAAAATGGTTCGTGACTTCTGCGACATTCTCGAAAAGGAGAAGCCTGACTGGTTCAGCGGCTTCACAATGTATCAGTTCCGTGACCGCGGAAGACTCGGACTTGAAATTCAGGATCCGAATAATGAAGATGTCGGCATCGAACAGCCGCTTATGAAAACCTACAAAGAGATCATTCACAGCAAGCTTTTCAGCCCTGAAATGACACAGAATGACGAAGCAAAGCTTCCCGTTACACTCCGCTGGGGCGGCTCGGAAGATGCTGACGGTATTGCAATTCCCGTTCATTTCGACAGCGATCCTCACTTCTGCGAGGTTGTTTTCGATAAAGAAGACGATGGAAACTATATGCTCGAGATCAACGGCAAGTGGTTCTACAAGTCACCAAAGGCTCGCACGATCGACCTTATGCCTGCATTCTTCGAGAATCATCTTGACGGAGCAGCTGATATGACTATCAAGCTTTTCGCACCTCCTGCAAGCGGCGAAAACGACAGCACTCAGGGCAGCGATTGGGATACAAATTACTACTACACGCTCAAAACTCTTCCAAAGGTTCGTGTTCTCTGCACACCTGTTGAAAAGTAAATAATTTAAAGGGTATCGATGAAATTTCGATACCCTTTTTGCATACCCTTTCAGTTTTCCGACTAAAATATAGTGGAGAACTGAAAGGCGGTGCGGAGTTGGAGCGAAAATATAAAATTATGATATTCGGCGGAGCGCTTTTGCTCGCTGCGGCTGTAAATCCCGAGCATGCGTTTAGGCTTATCAGCGGTGCATTTCAAGTTTTTCGTCCGATAATCATTGGAATGGCTGCGGCGTTCGTGATAAACCGCCCCGTCTGCAAGATATACGAACTCTGCGGAAAGTTTTCAGACCAAATTTTATCACGCTCGGCGAAGCGACATTACACCGCTTTTAACAGCATCGCAAGGATAACCGCAAGCTCCCGAAGCGAAAAACACAAAGCGCGGTGGGTGCTGTCGGTCACACTTGGGTATATTCTGCTTGTTTCGGTCGCTGCGGCTGCTGTTGGGATAATCATTCCGCAAATTTTGGACAGCGTTAAGATCCTTGTTTCAAACAGCGACATATATTTTGACAGAATAAAATATTTTTACAGCAGGCTTTCGGAAAATGACAAGCTTGGGATAATTCCTGCGGTTGGTTCGATAATCGAAAAAGCAGGGGAGAAGCTGCCCGAGATAGCGGCTGATTTTTACGGAAAGACCGCAGGCTTTGTCGGATTTTTGACCGATTTTTTTATCGGAATAGTAATTTCTATCTATATTCTCATTGCAAAGGATAAGCTGCGGAGCATCGTGCGCAGAATTTCGCAGAAAATAATGTCCGAACGGCGCTACAAGCATTATGCGAAGCTTTATTACACCGTTTATGAGGTCTTTTCACGCTTCGTCAGCGGTCAGATAACCGAAGCGGCAATTCTCGGCGGACTTTGCTATGTCGGAATGAAGCTCTTCAGGTTCGATTATGCGCTTCTGATAAGCTTTATAATAGGCATAACCGCACTTATGCCTGTCGTTGGAGCGATAATAGGAACGATACCGTGTGCATTTCTGCTTTTTCTCGTCAAACCGATATCTGCAGTGTGGTTCGTGGTGTTCATAATCATTTTACAGCAGCTTGAAAATAATCTTATCTACCCGAAAGTGGTCGGAAAAAGTATGGGACTTCCGCCGCTGCCAGTGCTTATAGCGATTCTTATCGGTGCAAAGCTCGGCGGCTGTGTGGGAATACTTTTAGCCGTGCCGATAACCTCTGTGCTTTACGGTATAATCAAGGAAAAGCTTGATGAAAATAGATACTAATTTTAAATCAACCTATAGACAGATACGACAGCTATAATTTCGCCACTCGGCGTCAAGCCTCCTTGTCAGGCGTGAGCCTGCCTGCGGACGCTCTCCAAGGTCTACACAGTAACCTTATTGGTGAAATTCTATCTGCCGTCCTTGTCTATAGAACGATTTGAAATTAGTATAACCGCTGTTCAATTCTATTTTGAACAGCGGTTATTTTATACTTTATTCGTTTTTTTTGTGTAATTGACAATGTAAATCCCAAGGCAAACAAGCACGAGTGCCGCAATGCTTTTCAGACCGAATGCCTCCGATTCTCCGAGCAGGAACGCCGAAAGAATAAATCCGAAAACGGGGTTCATAAAACCGTAAACGGCAATTCTTGAAACGGGATAATATTTGAGAAGCGATGCCCAAAGCGAATATGCGATTGCTGAAAGCGAAGCAAGATAGATAAGAAGCAGAACCGACTTTAAATCAAATCCGCTTATACTGCCGCCGAGCGCAAATCCGAGTATCGACATAACGATACCGCCGAGCAGGAACTGCCATGCGCTCATCATCATCGGGTTTTCTTCGTTCGACCAGTGCTTCATCAGCACGGAAGAAAACGCATACGCCACGGTCGAGATAAGTATGAAACCCTCGCCTTTGAGCGTAAGTCCACCAGCGAGATCGCCTTTGCTGACATTGATTATAACAACTCCTGCAAAGCCGATAACGCTGCCGATGATCTTCGCCGCCGTGAATTTTTCCATTCGGAAGATAAGGCAGGAAACGATGAGCGCAACGAAAACGTTCATCGCTTCGATTACCGATGCCTTAACGCCAGAGGTGTTGGAAAGTCCGATGTAGAAGAAAAGATACTGCAATATCGTCTGAAACATACTCAGTGAGAAAACGCGTGGCAGGCTTTTTACGATCGGGCGGAGAAATTTTCCACTTATAAGGCTTGTGATGATAATTGCGATAATCCCTGCGAGTGTGAAGCGAAGTCCTGCGTAAAGTATCTCGGTCGGGATATCCTCGGACGAGATATTGAGCCAAGAAAAACCTATCTTCACCAGCGGAAATGCGCTGCCCCACAAAAGGCAGCAGAGCATCGCTGACGGCAGCACCATTTTGGGATTTTCAAGTATGCTTTTTTTAGTTTCCATTTAGAAAGGGATAACCTCCGATTTTACCATGGCTTTACAGCGCCGACAATGTCATTGATGCTGTTGAGGTGGTTGTCCTCGACATATTTTTCAAGACCGTCGATAATCTTTACAGCCGCAAGAGGGTCATTGAAAAGCGCAGCGCCGACCTGAACAGTCGAAGCACCTGCCATCATCATTTCAACAGCATCCTCCCAAGTGGAGATGCCGCCCATTCCGCATACGGGTATTTTGACAGCGTTTGCGACCTGCCATACCATTCTAACGGCAACGGGGAAAACAGCAGGACCTGAAAGTCCGCCGACATTGTTGTGGAGAATAGGACGCTTTGTGCGGATATCTATTCTCATTCCGAGAAGTGTGTTGATAAGCGAAACTGCATCTGCGCCCTCGGCTTCGACAGCCTTTGCGATCTCTGCAATGTTCGTAACGTTAGGGGAAAGCTTTATCATTATCGGCTTCTTTGTCGCAGCACGAACTATCTTTGTTATCTGAGCCGCACCCTCGCAGCTTACACCGAATGCTGCGCCGCCAGCCTTAACATTCGGGCAGGAGATGTTTACTTCGATCATCGGAACGTCAGTTTGGTCGAGCTTTTCAGCGACTTCACGATAGCCGTCAGCGGTCGAGCCTGCCATATTTGCGATGATAACCGTATTTTTTCCCATAAGGTAGGGGAGTTCGTGTGCGATGAAATGGTCAACGCCCGGGTTCTGGAGTCCAACGCTGTTGAGCATACCCGACGGTGTTTCTGCGATTCTTGGGGGAAGATTGCCCGTACGGAGCTTTTCGGTCGTGCCCTTTACGCTGATGCCGCCGAGCCTGGAAAGGTCGAAGAACTCTTCGTATTCCTTGCCGTAGCCGAATGTTCCCGATGCAGGGATAACTGGGTTTTTGAAGTCAACGCCTGCGAAATTTACAGCTAATTTATTCATCGAAATTTACCTCCTCGCCGTCAAATACGGGGCCGTCCTTGCAAACGTGGGAATAGAATTCCTCACCGTCGCGGATAGTTCTGCAAACGCAGACAAGGCAAGCGCCTATTCCGCAGCCCATTCTTTCTTCGAGCGAAACCTGAGTCCTTATGCCGTTTTCCCTTGCGATCTCAACAATTTTTTTGAGCATTACGGACGGACCGCAGGCATAGATAACGTCAGGCTTTTCCTTTGCAATCTCTTCCTTGAGAGCGTCCGTAACAAAGCCTTTTCTTCCTGCCGAGCCGTCATCGGTGCAGAGGATAGTCTGTGCGCCCGTTTTTGCAAAATCATTCTGGAGAATAACAGCGGAGGAGTTTCTGAAACCGCTTATCACCTTGGCATTTGCGCCGAAGTGTTCAGCAATTGGAACCATCGGAGGGTTGCCTATGCCGCCGCCGATGATGACAGCCTTGTTATAGCCGTCAAACTTGAATCCGTTTCCGCCGAGCGGTGCGATAATGTCAATAAGGTCGCCCTCTGCAAGCTGCGAAAGCTCCTTTGTGCCTTTTCCGCGAACTTCAAAAACGATGCGGAGAGTTCCCTTTTCCTTGTCTATGCCGCATATTGAAATAGGGCGGCGGAGCATAAATCCGTCAACCTTTATGTTTATGAATTGACCTGCCTGTGCAGCTGCGGCAGCATCTGGGCAGAGTATTGTCATATCGTAGATCTCTTTTGCGAGAGCTGTTTTGGATATGATAGGGTAGCAGCCTTGTGTGTATTTCATAATAACCTCCTATACTTATATCTAATCAGAATGTGTAAAAAAAATCAAGCAAAAGCTAAAGCTGTTGAAAACAGGTTGATGTTGAAAACAGCTTTAAATGGATCTTACGCCGATTTTTTTCTGCACATTCATTAGAGATCAGTATTAATGCCTTTTTACTTTAGGTTCTATGCTTTTTGCGTAATATTCATCTGTATCGGGGAGAATGAGATCGGCGGTCGAAAGATCGTCCATTGCGTTTTCCTTAACGCTGTCGCTTTGCTTTTTGTCGGTTTCAAGCTTGTTCTGTTCGAGCCATTTTTCCGCAGAATCAGCCGTCACCTGAATGTTTGGGATAACGCCGAGTTGTTCTTTTTCCGCCGTTATATCGAGCATTTCCATTCGTTTTTCTTCGGTTTCGAGCGTCGGAGCAGCCTTTTGCTCGGGGTGTTCCGCAAGCCATTTTTCACGCATTTTTGCATAATGCGAGCGCCGCAAATAGAATACTGCAAGGTTAAAAGTCGGAAAACCCTCCTGCGTCACAAGATAATCAAGCTCTTTAAGTCCGCGCACCGTAAAATCGTTTATCCAGAAGCCTGCAAGGGCGTAAATCATAAGCATAACTGCCCAGAAACCGTTCATATCGTCAAAAAGTCCGAAGCCTGCGAGGATCCCAAGTATAAGATGTGCAGGATAGATCACAGCCATTACCTTCGGAGCAAATTTCAGATGGAATGTGTTTCCGAGGATCGAAAAGATCATCGTCAGCAGTGCAAGCGGAAATGTTATGAGCCAGCCGCTTGTGTTGTAAGCAACGCTTGAAATGTTTTTTCCCGTATCAATGATAACTTCATTTATCGTGTCGAGAAGATTTCCAGCAATTGAGTTGGAAATGACGGACGCAGACTTATACAGAACCATAAGAAACGATAAATACATCATTGCTGCGCTGCTGATAAGCTCATAGATAAGAGAAATTTTGAATCCCCGCAGTGCAATGCGCATACGCTCACCGTTTATGTCGAAGTTCTGATCCCTCAAAAAAGACGAGTTAAGCTTTTCGTCCCAGCTCATAATTTTTCCCCCTGATTTATGTCAGTCTTATGTTGATTCGTGTGAAAATCATGCTTATTCCAAACGAGCCTGTCCGTTTATGGGCAGGCTGCGTTTTTGATTATAAATATTCCAAACCTTCCTCCGCGGATATAAACTGACCCTTGCTGTGAACAAAGCGGAACGAAGTGAAGCGATGGCGCGAATTCGCCGCGGGGCGTTCTCCGCTTATATTTTTGTGATATCTACCATTTCGATGTCGTCAATGTCCTTGCCCATTGCAAGAATATCAGCAACAGCGTTTGCCGTGTCGATAGCTGTAAGGCAGCAGATAGAACGTTCAACCGTCTTACGGCGAATCTTTACGCTGTCGAGAGCAGGAAGTCTGCCCTTTGCGGAGGTCGAGATAACATAGTCAATCTTGCCGCTGTCGAGGAGATCCATAACGTTCGGACCTTCTTCGGAAGCCTTGCGGACAACGTTCGCTGCGATCATATTTCTGTTGAGTATCGAAGCTGTGCCGCTCGTTGCATAAAGCGTGAAGCCAAGTCGCTCGAACTTTTCGGCAACATAGAGGATCTCCTGCTTGTCGGTATCACGAACTGTGATAAGAACACCACCGCCGGTTTTCTTGGTGAGGTCATAGCCTGCGCCTACAAGTCCCTTGTAAAGAGCGTCCTCAAAGTTGTGAGCGATACCAAGACATTCACCCGTGGACTTCATCTCAGGTCCGAGTGCTGTATCAACATCGTGAAGCTTTGCAAAGCTGAAAACAGGAACTTTGACAGCGATGTATTCAGCCTCTCTGTAAAGACCGCTCTCATAGCCCTGCTGTTTGAGGGTTTCGCCGAGCATTATCTTTGTAGCGATATCGACCATAGGAACGCCCGTTACCTTTGAAATGTAAGGAACAGTTCTGGACGAACGCGGGTTAACTTCGATAACGTAAACTTCGTTGTTGTAAACAACATACTGAATGTTTACAAGACCAATTACCTTAAGCTCGAATGCAAGCTTCTTGGTGTAGTCGATGATAGTTTCGCGAATTTTCTTTGTGAGCGTCATTGCAGGGTAAACGGAGATAGAGTCGCCCGAGTGGATACCTGCACGTTCGATATGTTCCATGATACCTGGGATAAGGTAGTCTGTGCCGTCACAGATAGCGTCAACTTCAACTTCCTTGCCCATCATATACTTATCGATAAGAACTGGGTTTTCGAGTCCGCCTCTTGTGATGATAGCCATATATTCGATGATATCCTGGTCGGAGTGCGCGATTATCATATTCTGACCGCCGAGAACGTAGGAAGGACGCATAAGAACGGGGTAGCCGAGGCTTTCGGCAGCCGCAAGAGCTTCATCAACGTTCATTACAGTGTGACCTGCGGGACGTGGAATTCCGCACTTGTTGAGAAGTTCGTCGAAACGCTCTCTGTCTTCGGCTGCGTCGATGCTGTCAGCGGAAGTACCGAGAATGTTTACGCCCATTTCGTCAAGATATTTTGTGAGCTTGATAGCAGTCTGACCGCCGAACTGAACAACTACGCCGTCAGGCTTTTCGGTTGCGATAAGTGAAGCAACGTCTTCCTTTGTGAGTGGGTCGAAGTAAAGTCTGTCGCCCGTGTCAAAATCGGTGGAAACCGTTTCAGGGTTGTTATTGCAGATAACAGCTTCGTAACCCATTTCTTTGAGCGCCCATACGCAGTGAACGGAACAGTAGTCGAATTCGATACCCTGACCGATTCTGATAGGACCTGAACCGAAAACGATGATCTTTTTCTTGTCGGTCTTCTTTCTGTCAAGGAACTGGAGAGCTTCGTTTTCCTCATCATAAGTTGAGTAGAAGTAAGGAGTTTCAGCCTTGAATTCGCCTGCGCAGGTGTCAACCATTTTGTATACGAAGTCACGGTGCTTAGGACATTTCTGACCGCTTATGCGCTCGATAGTGCTGTCGAGGTAGCCGTAACGCTTTGCAAGGTCATATTTATCATCGGTGAGAGCGCCGTCAGCAAGGTATTTTTCAAGGTCAACAAGGTTTTTGAGCTTGGAAATGAACCAGTTGTCAATTCTTGTGATCTCATGTATCTTATTAACGGGAATTCCGCGCTTCAAAGCTTCAAATACAACGAATGAACGCTCATCGTCAACATTGTAAAGGAGCTTTTCGATCTCTTCTGTAGGAACATTTGCAAGCTTTTTGAGGTTCATGCTGTCCATTCCGAGCTCGATAGAACGTACAGCTTTCATCATAGCCTGCTCGAACGAAGTACCGATAGCCATAACTTCGCCCGTTGCCATCATCTGTGTGCCGAGTGTTCTCTTTGCGTAAACGAACTTGTCGAAAGGCCACTTCGGGAACTTTACAACAACGTAGTCGAGCGCAGGCTCGAAGCAAGCGTAGGTCTTGCCCGTTACGGCGTTGATGATCTCGTCAAGAGTGTAGCCGATAGCGATCTTTGTTGCAACCTTTGCGATAGGATAACCTGTTGCCTTGGAAGCGAGTGCGGAAGAACGCGAAACTCTCGGGTTTACTTCGATAACAGCATATTCAAAGGAAGTAGGGTGAAGTGCGAACTGGCAGTTGCAGCCGCCCTCTACTTTAAGTTCGGAAATGATGTTGATAGCCGCTGTACGGAGCATCTGATATTCCTTATCGGTGAGCGTTACAGCAGGTGCGATAACGATAGAGTCGCCCGTGTGAACGCCGACAGGGTCGAAGTTTTCCATCGAGCAGACTGTGATAACATTGTCCTTGCGGTCACGGATAACTTCAAACTCAATTTCTTTCCAGCCCGAGATACATTTTTCAACAAGTATCTGGTGGATAGGGGAAAGACGAAGTCCGTTCGTAGCAATATCGCGAAGCTCTTCTTCGTTGTTTGCGATACCGCCGCCCGTGCCGCCGAGTGTGAACGCAGGACGGATAATTACGGGGTAACCGATAACATTGTTTGTGAAATCAACAGCGTCTTCAAGCTCTTCAACGACCTTGGACGGGATACAAGGCTCGCCGATCTTTTCCATAGTGTCCTTGAATGCCTGTCTGTCCTCAGCCTTGTGAATGGTTTCGGGGTTAGCACCGAGGAGCTTTACACCGTGGGATTCGAGGAAGCCTTCCTCTGCAAGCTGCATGGAAAGTGTAAGACCAGTCTGTCCGCCGAGTGTGGAAAGAACGCTGTCAGGCTTTTCGATCTCAATTATCTTCTTTACAACATCGAGTGTGAGCGGTTCAATATAAACCTTGTCAGCCATTGCCTTATCGGTCATAATCGTAGCAGGGTTGGAGTTGATAAGTACAACTTCAAGACCCTCCTGCTTAAGAGCGCGGCAAGCCTGAGTGCCTGCATAGTCAAATTCGGCAGCCTGACCGATAACGATAGGACCTGAACCGATAACGAGGACCTTTTTTATATCATTACGAAGCGGCATTTTACTTGTCCTCCTTGTTTTTCTTAATTAAATCAATGAATTTATCGAAAAGATAAGCGGTGTCGAGAGGACCGCCGCAAGCTTCGGGGTGGAACTGAACCGTGAAGCAGGGGAATGCGGTGTAGCGAACACCCTCGCAGGTCTTGTCGTTTGCATTTATGTGCGAAACCGTGCCGATCTCGGACGGAACGCTGTCGCTTATTACAGCATAGCCGTGGTTCTGGGAGGTAACGAATGTCTTGTCCATATCAAGGTCGATAACAGGCTGATTTGCACCTCTGTGACCGTATTTGAGCTTTTCGGTCTTAGCGCCGTTTGCAAGAGCCATAAGCTGGTGTCCAAGACAAATTCCGAAGATCGGAATGTTTGCAGTTGTGAGCTTTTTGAGCTCTGCGATAACTTCAACATTTTCAGCAGGATCTCCGGGGCCGTTAGAAAGCATTATTCCGTCAGGCTTCATTGCGATAACTTCTTCCGCAGTTGTCGAAGCAGGAACTACAGTTACATTGCAGCCACGCTTGATAAGCTCACGGCGGATATTTCTCTTGTAGCCGAAATCATAAAGCACAACATTGTAAACGGGATTTTCAGCAGGATATTCTTTCTTGTTGGGGATAGTCACCGACTTAACAGCGTTCACGATCTTGAATTCAGCGATCTTTTTGAGGAACTCGTCTTTCTTTTCGTAAACATTTTCCGTTGTGATAACGCCGTTCATAACGCCGTGTTCACGGATGATTCTTGTAAGGCATCTTGTGTCGATAGAATGTATGCCGATGATGTTGTTCTTAACGAGAAATTCGTCAACTCCGCCCGTCATTCTGAAGTTGGACGGGGTGTTGCACCATTCTCTTACAATGTAGCCGTTGACGTAGGACTTTTCGGATTCTCCGTCCTCTTCGTTCACACCGTAGTTTCCGATGAGCGGAAATGTCTGTGTAACGATCTGACCGAAGTAGCTCGGGTCTGTGAGAGTTTCCTGATAAGCGGTCATGCTTGTTGTAAAAACGATCTCTCCGAAAGAAGTTCCCTTTGCTCCGAAAGAGTAACCCTCAAAGATCTTTCCGTTTTCAAGCATAATGTACGCTTTATCGCCTGTGTTGAATAAAGACATTATTTTTCCTCCCGATTTATAATGTATTAACGGAATATTCCGACCTTACGGTAAAAATAAGGTCGGAAGTACCTTATTTTTACTTTTTAAGCGCAGTAACGAATGAGGTGATGTCCTCTCTCATGCGGATACATTCTCTTCTTGCTGCCTTTGCGAAGTCCTTTTCGTCGCAGCCTTCTTTCTTGTAAGCAGTCATAACAGCTCTTGAAGAGTTTACGATAGCGCCAAGACCCTTTTCGTCGAAAGCCTTTGCAACGCCCTCTGCACCGCCGCCCTGTGCGCCGTAGCCCGGAACGAGGAAGAATGTGTGTGGGAGCTTTGCTCTCATTTCTGCGAGCTGTTCGGGATATGTTGCGCCGACAACTGCACCGACAGCGGAGTAACCGTACTTGCCGATAGTGTCCTTGCCCCATTCTTCACACATTTCGCCCATTGTGTTGTAAATGGTCTTGCCGTCGTCAAGAATTCTGTCCTGAAGCTCGCCCGAGGACTTGTTGGAGGTCTTGACAAGAACAAAGATACCCTTGTCATTCTCTGCGCAAACCTTTGTAAGGGGCGCGATGCCGTCCGTTCCGAGATAACCGTTTACCGTGAGCGCATCAGCACCGAAGCCCTCAAACTTTACTCCGTCAACTTCTGTGCTGCCGAGGTAAGCGTTCGTGTAAGCTTCCATTGTTGCGCCGATATCGTTTCTCTTGCCGTCGACCATGACAAACATACCTTTGCTCTGTGCGTATTCGATTGTTTTGTAAAGCGTTTTAACGCCCTGCCAGCCGTACATTTCGTAGTAAGCTGCCTGCGGCTTGATAGCAGGAACGATGTCGTAAATTTCATCAATGATAGCCTTGTTGAATTCAAGGATAGCCTTTGCCGCACCCTTGAGGTCAGCACCCTTTTCCTCGAATGCCTTTTTCTTGATGAATTCGGGAACATAATCAAGCTTAGGGTCAAGTCCTACAACTGTAGGGTTGCCCGTTTCGATTATCTTTGCAATAAGTCTGTCAAATGACATTTTCAACACTCCTTTTTATCTTTCAAAGCGGATAATTCCGTCTGTTATCGTCATAAGGTTCTGACCCTTGAACTTTTCACCCTTGAAAACCGTGTTGTGCGATTTTGAGTGAAGCTTTTCGGGTTCAACTACCCATTCTTTTTCCGTGTCAACGAGGATAAGGTCAGCCTTTGCGCCCTTTTCGACTTTTGTAACGGGCAGATCGAGCAGTTTTCTCGGCTCTGCGGACATCATCTCGGATATTCTGCTGAGCGAAAGCTTTCCCGTGTGGTAGAAATGCGTGAGCATAGCCGCAAGTGAGGTTTCAAGTCCGACAACTCCGTTCGGAGCTTTGTAGAAATCAGCCTTTTCTTCAGCCGCGTGAGGTGCATGATCGGTAACGATGCAGTCGATAGTTCCGTCAAGCACTGCTTTCTCAACAGCCGCACGGTCAGCTTCGGTGCGAAGCGGCGGATTCATTCTGTAATCAGCGTCGAGTGAGCGTATCTTTTCGTCCGTGTACATAAAATAGTGCGGACAGGTCTCACAAGTTACCTTAACGCCTCTTGCCTTTGCTTCGCGGATAAAGTCAAGACTTCCGACCGTTGAAACGTGGCAAATGTGAATCCTTGCATCTGCGCTCATCGCAACAGCGATCTCACGCGCAGTGATGCTGTCCTCGGAAGCACGGTTCATTCCCTTTAAGCCAAGCTCTGCGGAAACTTCGCCGTCGTTAACGATGCCGCCGTTGATAATGTTAAGGTCTTCGCAGTGCGAAGCAATCAAAATTCCATTTTTGTTCGATTCGATCATAGCCTGACGGAGAAGTTCCGCATTTTCAACAGGACGGCCGTCATCAGAGATTATCCTTACCCCGATAGAGGAGTGGTCATAAAGCTCTTTTCCGAGCATACCCTTTGTAACACAGCCTGCGGGGTAGACCGAAACGCCCGTAGGTTCAGCCTTGTTCACAATGTAATCGACAGTTTCCTTGCTGTCGATAGGAGGCTTAGTGTTCGGCATACAAACAACGCCCGAAACACCGCCTGCGAGTGCGGCTGCACAACCGGTCAGAACATCTTCCTTGTGAGTGAATCCGGGGTCACGGAAGTGAACGTGCATATCGAAAAGTGACGGCATAACAACAAGCTTTCCGTTTCCCTCAATAACTCTGGCAGCGGCTTCGGAAACATTTCCGACCTCCGCAATAACACCGTCCTTAACGAGAACGTCACCGACTGTATCAGTTCCTGCGTCAACAATTCTTACATTTTTAAATAGTATGCTCCGATTCAAGCGCTTTCCTCCTTTAAACTTCTCCGAAAATAACTACTTTTCCGTCCTTGCCGTCGAAAAATACCTTGACCGATTCATCACGGGAGGTCGGAACATTTTTGCCGACATAATCGGGACGTATCGGCAGCTCTCTGTGTCCTCTGTCAACAAGAACAGCAAGCTGTATCGACTGCGGACGACCTCTTTTCATAAGTGCATCTATCGCAGCACGGGCGCTTCGTCCCGTAAAGATAACATCATCAACAAGGATTATTTTCTTGCCGGTTACGTCGAAATCAATAACTGTTTTATCGCAGTCGGGAGCGTGGCGTTCATCATCGCGGCAGGAAGTGATGTCGAGTGCGCCGACCTTAACGGTCGTTCCCTCGAGTTCGTTTATCTTAGCCGCAATTTTTGAAGCGATGTTCAGACCGCCCGACATTATCGCAATAATGCAGATATCTTCCGAACCCTTGTTGCGCTCCAATATTTCGTATGATATACGCGAAAGCGCACGAATTATAGATGAGCCGTCAAGAATGACCGCTTTTTCCTGTCTTTCCTTGTCCATATCTGTACCTCGCGTTTTTATACAAAAAAATACCTGTCTGAAAATTCAGGCAGGTAGTGATAAACTCTGTTTTACACGGAAAAAGCTTGCAATTATAGCGTATTTACATTTATTCCGTTTCAATATTAAGCTTATGACCGACTTGCCTTGTCAATCTCTCCGGATTGCCCTTAAAGGTAACGGTTTTAACTAATAAAAATTATATCACGGAACAGCGCAAAAGTCAACATACATTTCTCTGTTTTACATTTTGTTTATATTTTACTGTAAAGTATAAAAAATAATGGTAAAAACGACAATTAATCGTATTTTACGAACTCAACGGTCGATAGAATATATTCAATTTCATCTGCATATTTGTCATACCAATCATTCGCATTGTTCAGAACCGCACAGCCTTCAAATTCATCGTTCAGCAAGATAAAATCCCACTTGCCCGAGCCGTCATAAGTCCCTTTTACAGCCGAGTAGCCGTTGAAGTCAATGCTTTCTTGGTGAAGCCCTGTGCCGCAGAAGCCAATACCGCCTTTTGTGTATTCAAGTGTTATATGTCCGTCTGCTTCGGCATCGGGTTTGAGATAAACGGAGATACTGCTTGTGGGTTCATCATCTGTCTGTACGGCTTCATAACTCCAATCATACGGCAGTTCAAAATCAACTCCGAAAGACGGCGTACACTGCGGTCTGACTGAACAAGTTTTATATTGCATTTCATCATCGATCTCACTTATTTCCGCTGTCGATGCTTCCTGATCTTCTGTGTCGGCAAGTGTTATGGGATTCCCATCGGCATCCCAATATTTCGCTCCGTCATAGTCGCTCGGTACTGATGTTTTTCCATTGTCGGAAATCTCTTCGGCAGACACGCTTGTATCGGGAGAATGTATTTCTGTTTTGCTTTCTTCGGAAACTTTTCCGCAGGCGGTGAGAAATGATACAGCCGCCAATAATGCTATGATACTTTTGATTTTCATTGATTCGTCCTCCTTGAATTGTTCTTCTGTTATATAAACAATCCAAAGAGGGTAAATTTTTCATCTCTGTATAAAAATAGGCATTATGCATAATTATGTGAGGGTATTTTTATAAGAAAAAGCACTCCGTAAACTCTTTTACAAGTTTATGGAGTGCGTATAAAATCAAAGTGCGCCGAGAATTTCCTTTGCTTCCTTGACTTCATCGGAAGTAGGAGTAGGAACACCCTCAAGTCCGTACTTTATGCCGAGGTTTTCCCATTTGAAAACGCCGAGAGTATGATAGGGGAGAACTTCAACACGGTCAACGGTTTTCAGCGTGTCGATGAAAGCTCTTGTCTTTTCGAGGTCAGCCTTATCATTGGTAACTGTCGGAACAAGAACATATCTTATCCACATATGTTTGCCCTCATCAGAGAGAAACTTTGCGAAGTCGAGTATGCTTTCGTTCGAGCAGCCCGTGAGTTCCTTGTGCTTATCATTGTCAATCTCTTTTATATCGAGCAGGAAAAGGTCGGTGTACTTGATAAGCTCCTTGAACTTGGAGAACTGTGGTTCGGAACGTGTGAATGGCTGTCCCGAGGTGTCAAGACAAGTGTTAACGCCGTGTTCCTTTGCTATTTTGAAAAGTTCGGTAACGAAATCTATCTGGAGAAGCGCTTCGCCGCCGCTTACTGTGATACCGCCGCCGCTTTTCCAGTATGGTTTGTATCGGGCAGCTTTTTCATAAGCTTCCTGCGGTGTGAATTCGCCCAAAAGTGCGGACGAACCCCAAGTATCGGGATTATGGCAATACTTGCAGCGCATAGGGCAGCCTTTTAAGAAGAAAATATATCTTACGCCCGGACCGTCAGCCGAACCGAAGCTTTCTATCGAATGTACTTTACCTTTTATTTCGTTCATCTTTTTTCACTTCCTTTTTAGAAAAAGTGGCAGGCAAATTTCTTAGCCTGCCACTATATTATTTACGAACTTTACGCCGATAATTTATCTGGTAGCGTGGAATGTTCTGGAGATAACGTCATCCTGCTGTTCAGGTGTGAGGTCTACAAAACGTACAGCGTAACCGGATACACGAATTGTGAAGTTAGCGTATTCAGGGTTCTTAGGATCAGCCTTGATCTTTTCGAGGAGCTCTCTGCCAAATACGTTTACGTTGAGGTGGTGAGCACCCTGATCAAAGTAACCGTCCATAACAGCAACGAGGTTGTCGATTCTTTCAGGCTTGTTGTTGCCAAGAGCCTCAGGGTTCATGGACTGAGTATTGGAAATACCGTCGAGAGCCCAAACGTATGGGATCTTAGCTGTGGAGTTAAGAGATGCAACAAGACCATTCTGCTCTGCACCATAAGATGGGTTAGCACCAGGAGCAAATGGAGCACCGGCCTTACGTCCGTCAGGAAGAGCACCTGTAGCCTTACCGTAAACAACGTTCGATGTGATAGTAAGGATAGATGTTGTAGGCTCGGAATCTCTGTATGTGTGTCTCTTCTTGATCATTCCAAGGAATGTCTTAAGGAGCCATACGCCGATCTCATCAGCTCTGTCATCATCGTTACCGTATCTTGGGAAGTCGCCTTCGATCTGGTAATCAAGTGCAACGTCCTTAGCTACGCCGATAACTTCACCCTTCTTGTTCTTGATATCAACATCGCCACGGATAACCTTTACCTTAGCGTACTTGATAGCGGAGAGGGAGTCGATAACGTGTGAGAAGCCTGCGATACCTGTTGCAAATGTACGTCTTACGTCTGTATCGATAAGAGCCATTTCAGCAGCTTCGTAGTAGTACTTATCGTGCATATAGTGGATAAGGTTAAGTGTATTTACATAGAGACCAGCGAGCCAATCAAGCATAACTGTGTACTTCTTGATAACTTCGTTGTAATCGAGATATTCGGAAGTGATGCCCTTGTAAGCAGGTCCGATCTGTGTGCCGAGCTTTTCATCAACACCGCCGTTGATAGCGTAGAGAAGAGCCTTAGCAAGGTTTGCACGAGCACCGAAGAACTGGATCTCCTTACCTGTCTGTGTAGCGGATACGCAGCAGCAGATAGAGTAGTCATCGCCCCATACAGGCTTCATAACATCATCGTTCTCGTACTGGATCGAGCTTGTGTCGATAGAGATCTTAGCAGCGTACTTCTTGAATGCTGCAGGGAGAGCGGAAGAATAAAGAACTGTGAGGTTTGGCTCTGGGGAAGGTCCCATGTTTTCGAGAGTGTGGAGAAAACGGAAATCGTTCTTTGTAACCATAGAACGTCCGTCACAGCCAATACCGCCGACTTCAAGTGTAGCCCATACAGGGTCACCGGAGAAGAGCTCGTTGTAAGATGGGATTCTTGCGAACTTAACCATTCTGAACTTCATAACCATGTGGTCGATAAGTTCCTGAGCTTCGGATTCTGTGAGGATACCAGCCTTGATATCTCTTTCAATGTAAATATCGAGGAATGTGGAAACACGACCAACGGACATTGCAGCACCGTTCTGTGTCTTGATAGCAGCAAGGTAGCCGAAGTAGAGCCACTGAACAGCTTCCTTAGCGTTCTTAGCAGGCTGAGAAATGTCGTAGCCGTAAACAGCAGCCATTTCCTTCATGCCCTTGAGAGCGTTGATCTGGTCTGTGATCTCTTCACGAAGACGGATAACGTCATCAGTCATTGTGCCGTCGCCGCAGTTAGCCTTGTCAGCTTCCTTTTCCTTGATGAGGAAGTCGATACCGTAAAGAGCAACTCTTCTGTAGTCGCCTACGATACGTCCACGGCCGTATGTATCAGGAAGACCTGTGATGATGTGGCTGTTTCTTGCAGCTCTGATCTCAGGTGTGTAAGCATCGAAAACGCCCTGGTTATGTGTCTTGTGATATTCGTTGAAGATCTGATCGTACTTAGGATTAATCTTGTAGCCATAGCTTTCAGCAGCCTGCTGAGCCATCTTGATACCGCCGTAAGGCATGAATGCTCTCTTGAGAGGCTTATCGGTCTGAAGACCAACTACCTTTTCGAGATCCTTCATGGATTCGTCGATGTATCCCGGACCGTAAGCTGTAAGACCTGTTACAACTTCTGTTTCGCAGTCGAGAACGCCGCCCTTGTTACGCTGTTCGATCATAAGTTCCTGGAGCTTGCCCCAAAGCTTGTTTGTAGCTTCTGTAGGATCTGCAAGGAAAGATTCGTCACCGTCATAAGGTGTGTAGTTCTTCTGAATGAAGTCTCTGACATCGATCTGCTCTTTCCAAAGTCTGCCTTCGAAGCCGTTCCACTGATCAAAATTAACCATGTGTTTTTTTCCTCCTGTTATTTAAATTCGTCGGTCAAAAACCGTATGTTGTTTACTGATTTTTGCCGATTCTTTTTGTTTACAAATATATTATAACACATTTTTTATAAATTTCAACTGTTTTTTGATATATAATACATATAAATTTATATATATCACTTTAAAAAAGCGCCATTTCCGCGCAGAAACGACTAAGATCGGCTTCAAAAATATACATAAACAGTATAATTATACTTAATATAGTATATGCGCAAAGCCTTGTTTTAATGGTTTAAACCGTATTTATGCGAAAACGTATAAGCCAAAAAGTTTTTACAAAAAAGCCTATTTATCTGCAATAAATGAGATTTTGACTGTGATAAAATCATATCGTTTTCAAAATCAATGACAAAATCAACATAGGTGATCGTTTATGAAAGATTTAACTCAGGGAAAGATAGGAAAGCTCATAATCACATTTGCTATACCACTTGCGATAGGAAATATTTTTCAGCTTTTGTACAGCTTTGCAGATGTTTTTATAGTAGGAAATACGCTCGGAAACAATGCACTTGCGGCTGTAGGCTCGACCTCGACGCTCAACGACCTTATAGTCGGATTTCTTCTCGGACTGACGAACGGCTTTGCGGTAGTGACGGCTCAGAGCTTTGGCGCAAAGGACGAAAAAAAGCTCCGCAGTGCAGTCGCGCATACACTTATGCTCGGCGTGGCTGTTTCGTTAGTGCTTACTGTATTGAGCGTTGTTTTTCTTCCGCAGATATTCTCTGCGCTCAATATTCCGTCCGAGCATTATGAAAATGCATATGCTTACGCAAGGATAATTCTTCTCGGTATGACGGCTTCAATGGCGTACAATGTCTGCGCAAGCGTTCTGAGAGCGGTAGGTGATACGATAACTCCGCTTATTTTTCTTATAATTTCGTCCGTGCTGAATGTTGCGCTCGACTATATTTTCATCGCAAAGGTGAATATGGGCGTTAAGGGCGCGGCTTATGCTACGATAATCTCGCAAATAGTTTCCGCCGTGCTTTGCTTCATATATATGTTCAAAAAGTATAAGATGCTTCGTGTAAAGGCAGAGGACTTTGCACTCTCGGCGGATATGATAAAAGACCTTATGGGTAGCGGACTTTCAATGGGATTTATGAACAGCTTCGTTGCGTTCGGTACAGTTGCGCTCCAGAGCTCTATCAATACTTTCGGCACGAACATCATCGTTGCGCATACTGCCGCACGAAAGCTGACAAGCTTCTTTATGATGCCGTTCGCCGTTTTCGGAATGACTATGGCGGCTTACTGCGCACAGAATTACGGTGCGGAAAAATACGGCAGAATACGCAGGGGAGTGTTCCTCTCCGTGCTCTATTCGTGGATATGGTGTGCGCTTCTTATCGTGTTCATATACAGCTTTGCGCCGCCGCTTCTCCGATTCATCACTTCGACAGATGTTCCCGAAATCATCGATACGGCAACACTTTATCTGCGTGTGAACTGCATACTTTACTGCGTGACGGCGGTGATTTCGATATTCCGAAATGCCCTGCAGGGACTTGGCGTACACAAAACGCCTATCGTATCGAGTGCTATCGAACTTCTCGGCAAGGTCGGCGTTGTGATTCTTCTCGCGCCGAGAATAGGATATATGGGAATAATCCTTTCAGAACCTATCGTGTGGGTTCTTATGGTGATACCGCTCATAATCAGGCTTATGAATCACCCTGCGATGAAAAAACGTGCTGTTGAGGAATGATTTTTCTGTTTTGTTTACAGAAAAGCTGAAATTTAGCATAAAAATAAAATTTTAGCATAAAATGACTTGACAAGCATCGGCGAATATTGTAAAATAGTCAAAGGCAGTTTTAAAGTTAACTGCCTTTGACTTGATCTTCATAGGGGAGTAGTCAGCGCGGCAAAATGCATCTGGGAGGCTGCAGTCTGCGTGTTCGGATCGACATACCGGCGTAAATGCCCGGTTCGGACGGGGGATTTTTTCCTTGACAAGACTTATGTATAGCGTTTGTTTGCTGTATATGAGTGCCCTTTTTATCGACTTATGTACCGCAGGCGGACATAAGTTTTTTTATTTATAAGAGGGAGTATTGTTATGGGTTTTGTTGAGTTGTTTCTTATCGGCGTGGGACTTTCTATGGACGCATTCGCGGTCTCGGTATGCAAGGGACTGAATATGCGCGGAAAGGTCAACTTCAAACACGCGGGCATCATCGCATTGTTCTTCGGCGGATTTCAGGCAATTATGCCGCTGATCGGCTATTTTCTCGGCATAGGTTTTGAAAAGTACATCACAAGGATAGACCATTGGATAGCCTTTCTTCTCCTCGGTTTCATCGGCGGAAAAATGGTCGTTGAAGCAATAAAGGAATGGAACGAGGAAGACAAGCAGGAGGAAGACAAGCTTGACATAAAGGAGCTGTTTGTTCTTGCGGTCGCAACGAGCATTGATGCGCTCGCTGTCGGAATAACATTTGCATTCCTCAATGTAAACATCTGGTCGGCTATCTCGATAATCGGCACAACAACGTTCGTTCTTTCGATAATCGGCATTGTTATCGGAAACAAATTCGGCAGCAAATACAAAAGCAAAGCCGAGCTTGTTGGAGGAATTATTCTTGTACTTATTGGCGTAAAAATTCTCCTCGAACATCTCGGCGTTATCAATTTCTAAAATTTTTATATAAGATTTTTTATCATCGTGATATGGGGTGCTGATTCTTCAAGAAACGGTTCACCCTCTGCAATGTAGCCGTTCTTTTCGTAGAACGGCTGCGCTTGTATCTGGGCGTGGAGAATTATCTTTGATGCGCCCCGTTTTGCGGCTTCGCTTTCGAGAAATGCAAGCATTTTGCTGCCCGTTCCGCCCTTGCGGGAATCTTTCAGCACGGCAAGCCTGCCGAGATAGTATGCGCCGTTCTCTTCCGCAGGGAAAATTCTTCCTGTCGCGATAGGAGAGCCGTCAGCGAAACCGACTGCGTGAACAGCTGTATTATCAATAGTATCGAATTCTTCCCTGAAGCCCTGCTCCTCGACGAAAACCGTCTGACGGATAAAATGTGCCTCTTCGGGAAGTTTTTCATAAGCTTTGATCATCATAGCAAAATTACCTCTTTTGGAAAGGAATATAAAATGAACGTTATCCTTGCTTCCGCATCGCCGAGAAGAAAAGAACTTCTTGCGAGCGTTTTTGACGAATTTGAATGTATCCCGTCCGATGTGGACGAAACTCTGCCCGATGAAATTCCTGCCGAGCAGAGCGCGGAATTTCTTGCCGTGAAAAAGGCTGCGCATATCGCAAAAGAACACGCCGATTCGCTCGTTATCGGCTGTGATACAATAGTTGTTTTTAACGGCAAAGTTTACGGAAAACCGCACGATGAAGCCGATGCAAAGCGTATGCTCACCGAGCTTTCGGGCAAAACTCATAAGGTAATAACGGGCGTGTGTCTTTTTTATAAAGGAAGAAGCCTTAGCTTTTCCGAAACGACCGAGGTGGAGTTCTATCCGCTTTCCGATGAAGAGATAGAAAGCTACATTCGGACAGGCTCGCCGATGGATAAGGCTGGCGCTTACGGTATTCAGGACAAAGGCTTCCTGCCCGCAAGACAGATACACGGCGACTATTTCAATGTGGTCGGTCTGCCTACTGCACGTTTGAAGCGTGAGGCGGGAAGGTTTCTTCGTCTGTTTGAATGACCGTTCGGTAAAGATAGCTTCGTCCCTGCTTGCCAATGCGTTCGGTAACTCCGAGTGCTGTAAGGATATTTAATACAAGCTGTGCAACTGATGTATGTACCCGTGCTTTTTCGGCAAAATCGCGAGAGGTATATTCGCTTTCAAGTCCGTTCGGCACGAAGTAAAGCCAGTCGGAAAGCTTGTCAAAATGCAGCTCATCACAAAGTGCGATAGGAATTCTGTCATAGCGAGTGCTGCCCCTGCGCCGACCTCGTTTCAGACCCGTGGTTTCGGGCGGCTGACGGTATTCTTCGACATCGAGCATTACAATGCAGAAATGCAGCCGTTCATTCGGCAGAAACGGTTTAATTTTGTAAAGCTCGGGGAAAATATCATAGGGCGAACCCTTTTTGGGGGATTTGCGCTTTTTGCCGAGTTTGCCCGTTTCGGGATCTATCGGTATCAGCCATTTGCTGAGCGGTATCGGGTATACAACGGTCACATCACTGACTTCAAGGAATGCGGCAAGCTTCTTTCTCAGTCTGTCAAAGCCTGCGGTCTGTATCTCGATGATGCCGTTTTCACCAACGATATCGGCAACAAAGCCGCCGACCTTTTGCTCATGGCTATCCTCGAACGGCTCGAAGTAATTTTTCAAAACGGAATGAACGGTCTTTTCGCCGTAAGTTCCTATTCCTGCTCTTTTATGTTCTCCGTCAAGAACCTTTGAAAGAGCGTAAAAATATTTTTCTCTGTCCAAAATATCACCAAAATTAAAGGAAGTTGTTTTATGGAAAAATCAGTTAAAGATTCGTATGCGGAGCAGGTTCAGATCCTCACACAAAAGGATATGAACGGCTACAACCGTCTTTTCGGCGGAAGATTAATGGAATGGATAGACATTGTTGCGTCCGTTGTTGCGCGCCGTCATTCGGGAAGAAATGTTACGACCGCTGTCGTTGATACGCTCACATTCAGAGCGCCTGCGCACCTCAACGATACCGTTATCCTTTGCGGAAGAATAACTTACGTCGGCAGAACTTCAATGGAAGTCTGCGTTGAAACCTATGTCGAGCATCTCGATTCGAGCAGAACGCTCATCAACACGGCTTATGTTATAATCATCGCAATTGATGAGAACGAAAAGCCTGTTGAAGTTCCGCGTTTAAAGCTTGAAACGGAGGAAGAAAAAGCCGAGTGGGCGCTCGCCGAAAAGCGCGCCGAGATACGCAAACAGCGCAGAAAAGAAATGTTCTGAAATAAAGCCTTTGCAAACCGTTACATTTTGGTTTGCAAAGGCTGTTTGTTTATTTTGCTTATTTAATAGTATAATCGGTATCGATATAATCGCCGTTTGCCTGTTTTTTAAGCTTTTCGATGATCTTATCTGCTCTGTAGCGTGTTATTGCGTCCGTAATGCCCTGAACGATAAGAACGAAGCCCGTAAACTTCATTGCAACGGAAACTGCGCCGAACGGATTTACGATAATTACGATTCCGAGTATAGCCATAACCACAGCAAAGAGCGCTGTTATCCACCATAGTTTGTAGCCGAGAAATTTCGTTTCAAGTCCATGTTCGAGAATACCGAAGCTCTGGACGAGGACAACGACACCGATTACAATAGTGATGAAGCCGACTATCCTATCGGGACGTATCGTGATGTAAAGTCCGAGAAGAAGCTGGATAAGACCGGGAACAAGATTGAATTTCTGCACGGGCGAATTCATATTGAGCAGGGAAGCTCCCGTGAAGAAAAGTCCGCTCATAAGCAGTATGATTCCGATAACACGGCATATCACAACGGTAGCCTGAACCGAATTCGCGATAAGGATTATTCCGACAATGACCGTCAGAACGGGTGCGATGAAAAGTGCAAGTTTATTTGTTTTCGTTTTCATATAGTGCTGTCTCCTTTGTTGAATTTGGATACATTATAACATATAAAAACGTCTATTTCAATAGACATTTTTAAATTAGTGTTAAAAGTTGCTATATTGTCTACTTTTATTTGTAAAATAGTTGACAATTTATCAGAAATATCGTATAATAACCGTTGTAAACTAAAATAAACTGATTGGTAGACAATTAGGATTTGAGGAGGTTTGTATCTGTATGGCAGATATAACAGAAAACGTTGGTGCAGAGGTCACCAAAAGCAAAATAACAACAAAGGAACTCGTTTTCACGGCTCTTATGGCGGTAATCATCGCTGTTTGCTCGTGGATATCCATTCCGACGACAGTTCCGTTCACGCTCCAGACATTCGGCGTGTTTATGGCAGTCGGACTTCTCGGCGGCAAGAAGGGAACTATCTCGGTTCTCGTCTATATTCTTCTCGGCGCAGTCGGAGTTCCCGTTTTCGCAGGCTTCAGCGGCGGTATAGGTGTTCTTTTCGGAACAACGGGCGGCTACATAGTTGGATTCCTGCTTTCGGGTCTTGTTTATTGGGCAATGACAGCAGCATTCGGTGAAAAGCTCCCGATAATGATCATTGCAATGGTTATCGGACTTCTCGTTTGCTATGCATTCGGAACAGCTTGGTTCATGATCGTTTATGCAAAGAATACAGAACCTATCGGACTTATGACAGCTCTCGGCTGGTGTGTATTCCCGTTCATCATTCCTGACTGCATCAAGATCGCACTTGCTGTTGTTCTTACAAAGCAACTCAAAAAATATGTCAAGTTTTAATGTAAGGGCGCACCACGGACTTTGTATGAGCTTTTTCGAGGGAAAAGGCTACAGCGATTCTTTTACGGCGAATATGGCTGAAAAGAAAATGCTGCTCGAAAATGACCCTGTCGTGAAAATAATTGACTGTGCAGATGAAGTTTGCAAAGCCTGCCCACACAACGACGGCGGAGTTTGCAGTTCTCTCGGAAAGGTCGCAGGATATGACAGCGCCGTTCTTGAACGCTGCGGAATAAAAAGCGGAACGGAACTGCACTGGAAAGAGTTTTCAAAGCTTGTTCACGATAACATAATCGGCGCGAAAAAACTCTCCGAAGTTTGCGGTGACTGCCAGTGGTACAGCATTTGCGGAAGAGATCAATAAGCACAAAACATCAGTATCAAAAACACTTTGCGTCATTGACATAAATTTATTGATATGGTATAATAAGACATTACTGAGAAATACGGTAATGTCTTATTTTTTTGCATAAGAAACTTTTTAGGAGAAAGTATTATGAAGTACACAAATCCGATAATCAAAGGCTTTTACCCTGACCCGTCCGTGTGCGAAGCAAACGGAAAATATTATCTCGTTTCAAGCTCGTTCCAGTATTTCCCCGGAGTGCCGCTCTTCGAGAGTGACGACCTTGTGAACTGGAAGCAGATAGGACACGTCCTTACCCGAAAAAGTCAGGTAATGCTCGAAAAGATCAACAGTTCGGGCGGTGTTTTCGCACCTACGATAAGATACAACAACGGCAGATTTTATATGGTAACGACCAACGATACGACCCACCAGAATTTCTATGTTTACACCGATGATATCTATGGCGAATGGTCTGAACCTATATTCGTTGACCAGTCGGGCATCGACCCGTCGCTCCTTTTCGATGATGAAGGAAAGGTGTACTTTCTCAGCAACGGTCAGGACGATGAGGGAGAGGGCGGAGTTATCCAGTGTCAGATCGACATTGCAACGGGCAAGAAGCTTTCGCCGAGCAAATGTATATGGAAAGGCTCGGGCGGACGTTACCTTGAAAGCCCACATATGTACAAGATAGACGGAAGATACTATCTTATGGCTGCCGAGGGCGGCACGGAATACGGTCACATGGTAACATATTCACGCTCCGATTCCGTTTGGGGCAAGTTTGAGAATTATGCGCACAACCCCGTGCTCACCAACAGAAACAAAGCACCTTTCATCATTCAGGGCATCGGTCACGGCGATCTTATCCGCGATAAAAACGGCGACTGGCATATCCTCACACTCGGTTTCAGACAGATACATATCTGGCAGCCGTATCACCACCTCGGACGTGAGATATTCCTCACTCCCGTTGCTTTCGATAAGGACGGCTGGTTCACCGCAGGTAATGACGGAACTACCGACTTCGAGTATGAGATAAGCGGTGATTTCGAGCAGACAGAAAAGAAGCTTTACACCTTTGAAAACACCGATTGGAACATCGATTGGTGCTATCTCCGTCACCCTCATTTTGAGAATTACAGCCTTTCGGACAAAGCTGTTCTCAAGGGAACTGATATCACCCTCGAAGAAGTCGATTCACCGACATTTATTGCTTTGCGTCAGCGTGATTTTGATATGGATCACAGCGTCAATGTCAGCATCGACAAGGGCGAAGCAGGAGTTTCGGTCTATATGTGCGAAAATGAGCATTACGATGTTGCGATAAGAGCCTGCGAGGACGGTTTTGAAGCGGCTCTGAAGCTCAACATCGGCGGTGTGAAGCACATTCAGAACGCGGTCAAGCTTTCGGGAGCATCGGCAAAGCTTGAAATTGTTTCGGACAGCGTTTTCTATAACTTCTTCGTCAATGACAACGGAAAGAGAATACACCTCGGCGGCGGTCAGTCGAAGTATCTTTCAAGCGAGGTTTCGGGCGGCTTTACGGGCGTTGTTCTCGGACTTTATGCTATCGGAAACAATACGGCAGAGTTCACCGAGCTTAATGTAAAATACAAATAAAAGGAGTTTCTGTATGAATAAGAATTTGCTTACAGCGCCTATGGGCTGGAACAGCTGGGACTGCTACGGTGCGGCTGTCGATGAAGAAACCGTTCGCAAGAACGCTGAATTTATGGCGAAAAATCTTAAACAGTACGGCTGGGAATATGTCGTTGTCGATATCCAGTGGAGCAATCCGACAGCGCCAAACCATGAATATCAGCCGTTCACTGAACTTTGTATGGACGAATATTCACGCCTTATCCCTGCCGAGGAACGTTTCCCGTCGGCAAAGGGCGGAAAAGGTTTTGCACCGCTTGCGGAATATGTTCATTCGCTCGGACTTAAGTTCGGCATACATATTATGCGTGGTATCCCGCGTCAGGCTGTTCACCGCAATACGCGCATAAAGGGAACGGACGTTACTGCACGTCAGATCGCAAAGACGGACAGCATTTGTCACTGGAACACCGATATGTACGGAGTTGACCCGACCAAAGACGGTGCGCAGGAATATTACAACAGCATTTTTGAGCTTTACAAGGAATGGGGCGTTGACTTTGTAAAGGTTGACGACATCGCGCGCGAACTTCCGCACGAGGAAGCCGAGCTTGTTATGCTCTCCGATGCTCTTCACGGCTGCGGCAGAGATATGATACTGAGCCTTTCTCCCGGACCTGCACTTATCGAAAAGGCTGAGCTTTACAAGCAGACAGCAAATATGTGGCGAATCACCGATGATTTTTGGGACAAGTGGGAACTGCTCTATGCGATGTTTGAACGCGCTGAAAAATGGTGCATACATACGGGTGCAGGACACTGGCCAGATGCTGATATGCTCCCGATAGGACCTATTCTTCAGGATTATGACAAGTCTATCTGCACAAAGTTCACCGAAGCTGAGCAGGTAACGATGATGACGCTTTGGAGCATCTTCCGCTCACCGCTTATTATAGGCGGCGAAATGACGGGATTTGATGAATTCACGATGAGTCTTCTCACGAATGAGGACATTATCAAAATGCATCATAATTCACGTCATTCACGTCCCGTTTACCGCAGAAATGCTGACGGAAACGAGTATATCCTCTGGACGGCTTTCGGCTCCGAGGGAGGATATTATGCGGCTGTTTTCAATGCAGGCGATAATGACGGTGTGATGAATGTTGACCTTGAAGCGGCTGAGATATATGGAAAGGTCAGCGGCAAGGAGCTTTGGAGCGGCGAGAGCGTAAGCGCAGAGGGCAGGTTCGATGTAAAGCTTCCTAAGCACGGCGCAAAGGCTTTCTATTTTGAAAAAGCATAAAAAGTCAGTTAAAATAATACAATAGGATATTGAAAACCTCCGCTTTTTGCTGTACAATTAAAACAGTAAAAAACGGAGGTTTTAATTTATGCCTAATCCATATCTTCCTTTGTGGGAATATATCCCCGACGGCGAACCCCGAGTATTCGGTGACAGAATTTATGTCTACGGTTCGCACGATACAGCAGGTTCGGATACTTTCTGCGACTATGTTCTCAAATGCTGGAGCGCGCCCGTTGACGACCCAAACAGCTGGACTTGCCACGGTGATATTTTCCGCGTAAAAGACACACGCGACCACAAGTCCGATATCCCCGACGGCAACCCCGACAGACGCTTGTTTGCGCCTGATGTTGTCGAAAAGGACGGGAAATATTATCTTTACGCTTACATCATAAACCGCATCGGCTGTGTCGGCGTGAGCGACCGCCCCGAAGGACCTTTCAGGTATCTTTCCGACTATGTTTACACCGTTTCCGATGAGGTATGCTGCAATGGTTGGTTCATTGACCCGTCCGTTTTCGTCGATGATGACGGGAAAGCTTATATTTACTGCGGATTTGAGCGTTCGTTCCTTGCGGAGCTTAACAGCGACAATATGTACGAAGTTTCAAAAGCTGTTGAGCATTTTATTCCGAATAAAGTCACGAATGAGAACGGTTTTGACTCGGAAGAAACGCTCTTTTTTGAAGCGGCTTCGATGCGAAAGGTCGGAAACACCTACTATATGATCTATTCGCCGAAGCAGGGCAGCAGACTTGCTTATGCAACGTCCGATTCTCCCGTGGGGCCTTTCACATACCGCGGATATATCGTTGACAACGGCGTTGATTATCCCGGCGGAAACGACCACGGCTCAATTGTTTGCATAAAAGGTCAATGGTATATTTTCTATCACCGTATGACGAACGGAACTATAATGTCGCGCCGTGGCTGCGTTGAGAAGATAGAGATCCTCCCTGACGGAACTATCCCGACAGTTGAAATGACCTCGCTCGGTTTTGAAGATTCACTTTCACCTTATAAGATAACCCCTGCGGATATCGCCTGCGTTTTAAAGGGCGGCGCATTCGTCACTGAAAAGAACGTTTTTGAACGCGTTATAACAAATATAACGTGCGAAACGGTCATCGGCTATAAATATTTCGACTTCGGCGAAGATTTCGGCAGCAAAACTATGGAGCTGAATATGAAAGTCAACGGCTGCGGCTGTGATTGTAAAGTCCATATCCTTATCGACGGTGAAAACGGCGAGGAGATAGGCTCTGTCAGCATCGGTAAGGGCAGCGGAGTTGTTTCCGCGGTCGTCAAAAACGTAACGGGAAGACATTCAGTTTTCTTTAAGGTAACGACCGATTACACAGGTTGGACGGGGGAATATTTCAAGAACAGATGTCTTTTTGAATTACAAGAATTCGTATTTACAAAGTGATTTCGGAGGGTGTAAAATGAAAAAAGTAACAAGCATATTCATGGCACTTATAATCACGGTCTGTCTTGCATTTTCAGCGTGCGCAAAGTCAGCCGATATCGGTTCGGACAGCGGCGAGATGCACAAGGAAATGACTTCCGCAGAGTTCACAAAGGATATGGGAATGGGCATCAACCTTGGCAATACTATGGAAGCCTACTGGGCAGCAGATACACGCAAATGCTCGGGTGCGTCCGTTATCGGCGGAAATACTCCGAAAAACTATGAAACCTGCTGGGGTGCTATTCCGACTACTCAGGAGTGCATCGCAGGAATGAAGAGCGAGGGTTTCGATACAGTTCGTATCCCTGTTTACTGGGGAAATATGATGGCTGAGGACGGCAAGTTCACTATCAACGAGAGCTGGTTCAAGAGAGTGGACGAGATAATCGAATATGCCCGCAGTGCCGACCTTTATGTAGTCATAAACGTTCACCACTACGATGAATATATCATCAAGCATTACAGCAAGGACGAAGCGATTGAGATTATGAAAAAGATCTGGAAGCAGATCGCAGAGCATTACAGGAACTTCTCCGACTACCTCATTTTTGAAGGCTATAATGAAAACCTCGGAACAGTCCGTGAGGGCGATACCTTCACCGATGATGAAAAGTTTGACTATGTAAATGAAATGAACCAGATCTTCGTTGATACTGTTCGTAAAACTGGCGGCAACAACAAGAACAGAATGTTGATAGTTTCGGGTTACTGGACAAATATCGACCTTACCACCGACAGCAGATTCGTTATCCCGAAAGATACCGTTTCCGACAGAATTATGGTCTCCGTTCACTATATCGACAACGCAATGTACTGGACAAATAAAATCGGCGGTAAAGAATGGCTCGACTACAGCAGAGCGCAGTGCGAACTTCTCAAAAAGGCTTTCACAGACAAGGGTATTCAGGTATTTGTCGGCGAATGTACATCTATATACAGCAAAGACCGCTTCGCAGAAAACGCAGAACACACCGATTCTACCGAGTGCCTTGGAATAATGTACGATATGATGAATGAATACGGCTTCATTCCTGTTCTCTGGGACGTAAATCAGAACTTCTATTCGAGAATAAAGTGCGAGATAATCTATGAGTCCGACAGAGAGCTTATCCGTTCGCTCAAAGATAATGCCTAAAGCAAATAATACTAATCTCTAATGAATGTGTAGACAAAAAATCGGCGCAAAACCCATATATGCGAGCTTTTGCTTGATTTTTTGTACACATTCTGATTAGATATTAGTATAAGATAAGTCGAAATTCATAACATATAGTTGCACAAAAGTTCAGTTTGTGATATAATTAAGGCAATGCAGTAAATTACATCTGCATTGCCTTATTTTTTGTAAAGTCGGTGATAAATTTGAAGATAGGCTCAATTGGATATAACTATTCGCACGATTCGGATTTCGTTATGGACAGACCGAACGGCGTTGGCTGCTGTCTTTTTCTGCTCATAAAAGAACCTGCAAATTTCGTTATAAACGAAATTCCGTGCTATGCACAAAAGAATTCGTTCGCATTTTTCACGCCCGAGACCCCTTGCACATATCGTGCTGCCGAGGAACGCTACTGCGATGACTGGATGTATTTCGATATGGAAAACGGCGATAAAGAGGAGCTTGAAAAACTCGGTCTGCCGCTGAACAAAATAGTTTACGCAGGTGAGATCGAGGAGCTTTCAAAGATAATGCACATTCTTGCATTCGAGCATTATTCGGCGGAAATGCACCACAATGAAATTGAGCGTTGCTATATCGAACTGCTTCTTCTGAAATTGAGCCGAAGCAAAGCGGCGTATGCCGTATCGGGCGGAGAATCGTTCAAGGAAAAAAATTACCGCCTTACTCAACTTCGCACGAAGATATTCACAATGCCCGAGAGTGTTCTGAGCGTTGACGAAATGGCAGAGGAGCTTGGTATGAGCCGTTCGGGATTTCAGCATCTTTACAAGCGCCTTTTCGGTGTAAGTGTAATGAGCGATGTTATAAAGGGCAGGCTCGACCGAGCAAAGCGTCTGCTTTCGTCAACCAACCTCACGGTCAGGGAGATAGGGGAGCGCTGCGGGTATTCAAACGAGTTCAATTTTATGCGCCAGTTTAAGGACTATGTAGGCAAGACACCGACTGAATACCGAAAGATATTATAAAAAAACTCCTTATTTCGTTTTGCGGAATAAGGAGTTTTTACATATTGATTATTTGGTTGCTTTCTGGCGAATTATCAACAATTCCCGTTATAACAATATTGAACAGCTCAGGCTGATCAGCAAGGTCATAGCATTTGTTCGTATCAAGTATCGAAACAATGGGACGAAGCGGATTGTTCGGGTGATTTTTGATAACGCAGCCCTTTTCGCCGTTGGAAAGCTGAACGATAGAACCCGTGGGGAACGGTGCGACCTTTCGCAGAAACGCACGGAGGATATTTTCATCGAACTGCGTTCCCATTCCTGCCATGATGTATTCGATAGCTTCGTTCGGCGGATTAGGCACTCTGTATGGTCGGTTTGAAGTGAGCGCGTCGTAAACATCGGCTACTGCAAGTATCCTTGCATAAGGGTGTATCTCCTTGCCCTTTAGGTGGTAGGGATAACCCGAGCCGTCAATTTTTTCGTGGTGCTGGATAATGCCCTTGTAAATATTGTCGCTGACGATGTTTCGCTCTTTGAGATGCTGAGCTGCATAAACAGGGTGCATCTTCACTATCTCAAATTCCTCGGGAGTGAGCCTTGCGGGTTTCGTGATTATCTCAACCGGAACGGAAACTTTGCCGATATCGTGCATAAGTCCGGCCGTTCCGAGTTCGTTGAGCATAAAGTTGTTGAATCCGAGTTCAAGACCGATAGCGATCGCCATTATCGCAACGCTGAGGCTGTGATGATAGGTGTAATCGTCATACATTTTTATGTCGGCAATGTTGACAAGGATATCTTTGTTTGAAGAAAGGCTGTTGATGAGCTTCTGAGTGGTTTCGCTTATCTCCTCAACATCTTTTTTGGTCACGCCTTTCTCGCTGTTCATAAAATTATCGGCAAGCTGGTGTATGCCTGAAATGGCTTCGGCGCGTATCTCCTGATCGATCGATGAAATAACTCTGATCTTGCTTTTATATGTATCAACATAGATACCGTTGATCTCGGCAGCTTTGAGCTGGGTGATCGCCATATCGGAAAGTATATGACCTGCTTCGATGGTATGAGCCTTCTTTGACGCTATGTCATAGAAGTTTACGCTTCTTGCAAGGCACATTCCCGGCAGGATATCCTTGGTGTTGACGAAAATCAGAATAAACACCTCACTATCTTGATGAAGAACTTGATGAAAAAAGTTTAAGTAATAAACCGAGTGAGCTTGTCATAATAATTTATGGGATCATTTTTTGAGCTGTGCGATACATTCGCTGCAAATATTCTTGCCCTTGAAGTCAATGATGTTGTCCTCGTTGCCGCAGAAAATGCAGTTCTTCTTGAATTTTCTGAGGATAATGGAATCTTCCTCAACATAGATCTCCAAAGCGTCCTTTTCGCCGATATCAAGACCTCTGCGGAGTTCAATAGGGAGAACGATTCTTCCGAGTTCATCGATTTTACGGGTAATTCCTGTTGCTTTCATAGTAATAGCCTTTCCTTTCTGAATTTTAAGGATAATTTCCCTAAAACAAAACTTTTGGTTTGAAAAAATCGTATTTTCAAACCGCTTCCTTTTCTTTGATTGTGTCAATGGGCAGCCGGTCAATGCAAAGTGCCGTTTTAAGACTGTTAGTAAAACTGTTACTGAATATGCGGAACTATCCGACCGACTGTTTCCATAGTTTTCTTCATAGTAAATTATATACTTTATTCTATTTTTTGTCAAATAAGATTTATAG
>CALANW010000088.1 GCA_937926145.1 uncultured Ruminococcus sp.
AAAATAAAGAAAACCTATTGAAATTCACAAAAGTATGTGCTATAATTCAAAACGAAATATGAAATATGACTATTTTGAACGGTCAGTTTCATAAAAAATGAAATTATTTATTCGGAGGAAGAAAACTATGGACAGAAAAGTTGTACTTATCACAGGCGGCGCAATGGGACAGGGCAAGGCTCACGCTATCAAGTTCGCAGAGAACGGCTTTGACGTTGTTCTTGCCGATATGCAGGACCCCGAGGGCGAAACCTTTAAAGCGACCGTAAAGGAGATCGAAAACCTCGGCGCAAAGGCTCTCGCTGTAAAGGCAAACGTTACTTCCGACAGCGATATGAAGGCTCTCTTTGAAAAGGCTTGGGAAACCTTCGGCAGACTTGACGTTGTCGTTGCGAATGCGGGCGTTATCAACTTCGGATATACTTGGGAGCTCACCGATGAGCAGGTGCAGAAAGTTATCGACATCGACCTTATCGGCACTTGGAGAACCGATAAGTATGCTGCACTCTATATGAAAAAGCAGGGCTTCGGACGCATCATCAACATCTCGTCCACATCGGGTATGTACGGCACACCAAAGCTTGCTACATATTGTATGGCAAAATGGGGCGTAAGAGGTCTTACAAAGACGCTTGCGCAGGAGCTTAAGGGCACGGGCATCGTTGTGAACACAGTTTGCCCGACAAAGGTAAAAACCCCGATGTGCGAAACCGAAAGCTATGTTGAGTTCATCAACGACCTCACGGGCAAGCACTTCAAGGATTGGCAGGAAATGTACGATTCCGTACCGTTCCTCGATGTTGAGGATATCTCCGATATGGTATTTTGGCTCGGAACAAGCCGTGCAGCAGGCAAGTTCAGCGGCCGTGACCTCGGTCTTGACCTCGGCACACTTCAGCAGTAATTTGTCATAGGGGGTAATTCACGATGAATATTACAAAGGGAACGCGCTGGCGTGTATTCGCAGGCGTTTGGATACAGAGCCTTTTCACTTCCGCAACGGCTTATTTCAGCCTTTTCGCACTTCCTCTCACGGGACAGTTCGGCTGGAGCCAGTCGGATTTCAGTATGGCTTATACTATTTATATGTTTATTTACTGCCTTATGGGCTTTGTCGGCGGAATACTTGCCGAAAAGTTAAAGCCTATGACGGCTATCTACATCGGACTTGCATTCTTCTCGGCAGGCTGGTTCTTGACGGGCTTTGCTGAAACGATACCTCAGCTTTACATTTTCTATGGTATCCTCGCAGGTGCAGGCGCAGGTACTATCTATCCTGCCTGCCTCCCGACAGCGCTCAAATGGTTCCCCGACAAGAGCGGTTCTATCTCAGGTCTTGTTCAGGCAGGCGCTTCCTGCGGTCCATTCATTATGTCGCCTATCGCGCAGATACTTATCAACAACTACGGCGCACAGACTACCTGCAAAATTCTCGCAGTTGTATTCCTTATCGGCATCGGAGCAGTTGCTTGGATGATAGTTCCTTGCCCCGAGGGCTGGCTGCCTGAGGGTTGGAAGCCGAGCGCAGAGCAGGCTAAAGTCCTCAACACTAAGAATTATAACATACCTGCAATGGTCAAGACACCCGTATTCTGGGTGCTCGTTATAATGTTCATCTTCGCGAACGCAGCAGGAACAATGATGGTAAGCGCAACTTCGCCTATCGCACAGAATCAGATAGGTCAGAGCGCAATGGCCGCCGCTCTCTGCGTAAGCATTATGACCCTTGCGAATATGATAGGACGTATCGGCTTCGGCTTTATCTATGATAAGCTCAAAGGCTGGAACTCGCTCATTCTCGTTCTTCTTATCAACGGCATTTCAATGATAATGCTCACATTCGCAAAGAGCCTCCCGTACTTTATCCTTTGCATCTGCCTTGTCGGATTCTCGTTCGGCGGTCTGCTCGTTGTATTCGCACCGATCGTAAAGAACGTTTTTGGCAGCAAGTTCTATAACCGCAACTATGGACTTATCTTCATCGGCTACGGCATAGGCGCATTCGTCGGCCCTAAGATCAGCGCAAGCTTCTACGATAAGACGAATTCGTATGTAATGGGCTTCATCGGCTCGGCTGTTCTTGCAGCGGCAGCTATCGTGCTTGTATTCGTTGCGAAGAAGCTCACCGCAAAGATGCAGGAAAAGGACGCTGCCGAAAATTAACCTCGCTTGTCATTTTCTTCAAATTTCTTCATAAGAATAGGCTGCCCCGACCTTTGCTGTTGCGGCAGCCTGTTCTATTATAGTTGACTTTATTATAAGGAGAATGTATGGAACTTTTAGTAATATATAAACTCAAAGAAAACTGCACCGATGCATTTATAAAGGAAATATACGAAGCAGGACTTCCCGAAACTATCCGCGGAGAAAGCGGCTGTCTGGGTTATGACTACTTCGTGCCGACAGAAAAAGAGGACACTGTTGTTCTTATTGAAAAGTGGGAAAATAAAGAAGCGCAGACGTTTCATCTGGGACAGCCCCACATGAAACGCCTGCGCGAAATAAAGGATAAATATGCGGTTGATACTATTATAATACTAATCTCTAATGAATGTGTAGACAAAAAATCGGCGCAAAACCCATATATGTGAGCTTTTGCTTGATTTTTTGTACACATTCTGATTAGATATTAGTATAAAAGAGCTTTAAGTTTTCCGCTTCGTCATAAAGCTTTCAAAGCGGAAGTGCTTGTCCATAAAATTGCCGCAGATGCCAACGGCTTTTCCCATTGTGAAAGCGGCGGCAACAGTGCCGATTCCAAGACCCTTGATATGACCGAGTGCGAAGAACGTCAGCGCAGCCGTAACGACAAGACAGCTTATGTCGAATGTTATCTTGACTTTGGGATAGCCTATTTTGGTTATCTCGGAAAATTCCCTCGGGAAAAGGTCGGTCGGAGTTATCGGCAGACCGCAGCGGTTCGAGAGCGCTATCCCGATGCTGATAAGAACATAGCTCACGATGAACCACACGATGCGCCAGCCAAGACTGCTCGGGAGAATGTTTATCCAAGCTTTGTGCAGGTCAAGCAGTTCGCCGAAAACAAATCCGACAACGAAGCTGAAAAGATAGGACGGAACAATCCTTTTCCGCATTATCATAAGGCTCAATACGAGCAGACCTTGAAAAATATAAGTCCACGTTCCGAGCGTGAGCTTCGGGAAAACCTCCGAAAAGGCGTAAGGAACGCTTGAAATCGCGGAGATACCCGCATTGGAGTAGAGCATAAGCACAACGCCGAAGCTGTTTATCATCACAGCAACTATCAGCGCAAGCTCTCCTCGGAAAAGCTTTTTTTCCGGCATAAAATAAGACCCCTTTTAGAAAATATTTGTTCAAGAACAATTCTATCACTTTTATATTTATGTGGCAAATGAATATTTTCTATAGAACTATAGATTTTCTTAATAGTATGTGCTATAATCTATATATGATAGAAAATGCCATTATAGCTGAAAGGAAAAAGTATGAACTTAGACCATTTGAGATATTTTGTGAAGTTATCCGAACTGCGGCATTATACGCGCGCGGCGGAACAGCTCTGCATCTCACAGCCGAGCCTTAGCCATGCCATAAGCCAGCTTGAATCGGAGCTTGGCGTTCCGCTTTTTGAAAAATCGGGACGAAATACCGTCCTCACTCGCTACGGCGAGGAGTTCTTGGAGTGCGCACAGCGTTCGCTCGGCATACTTGACGCAGGAATGGAGTCTTTGCAGCGTTCCGCAAAGGGCGAGGGCGTTGTAAGGCTCGGATTTCTGCGAACGCTTGGCGTTGATTTTATCCCGAAGCTGACTTCGGACTTCATTTCAGCCGACCCGAACAGCGGAGTGCAGTTCAGCTTCCATTCAGACCTTTCCTCGGGACTTATCGACGGACTTTTGCAGCATAAATTTGACCTCGTTTTCTGCTCCGAACCCGAAAAGTCGCTCGGACTGACCGCAACACCCGTCACTTCGCAAAAACTCGTGATGATAGTGCCGAACGGGCACCCCCTCGCGAATAGAGAAAGCATCGACCTTGCCGAAACGCTCGAATATCCCGCAGTTTGGTTCGCTAAAGGCTCGGGACTTCGCAAAGTTGTTGACGGAATGTATGAGCAGGTCGGGGGCAAACCGACTTCTATCGTTGAAACCGAGGAGGACGAGGTAATAGCAGGACTTGTCGCAGCAGGCTTCGGAATAGCCGTTGTCCCCGATATGGATATGCTCCATAAGCTCGATATCTCGGTGCTGGAGATAACCTCGCCGCCGTATCACCGTGATTTCTTTATGGTGCAGGACGACAGCGTGTTTATGTCCCCCGCAGCACAGCGTTTCAGAAGCTTCGTGCTTGGAAGAGCATCGACCAGAGAAAAGTAAGTTGGGAAAACTGCAAGAAAGCAAAGTTTACGTTAATTCTGCAAGAATTTCGCTTTGTTTAAAGGGTGGTGGGTGTCCAGAGGGCAAAGCCCTTGGTCGCTTCCGCAGAAGCGAAATACTCTAAACTGACAGCACGAAGTTTACTGCAATAGAAAAATATCTAACAGCTAAAAAGGCGCAATTCACATCAAAAGGTAAAACGAAATATGAGAAATCAGTTTCGAGAACCTAAAGAAGTGAATTGCGCCGATTTTCCTTAAAGAAACTATCCTTGAAGCATATCTATGCGAACGAAGTGAACATAGATATGCTTCAACTCAATATGAACAGCTATGGGATATGAACGTGAAAACTGGCGGATATGGAATTCGCCCCTACTATTTTGTAAACGTTAAAACTTTATGGTTCGTTTTTTCAATAACTTTATTCAGCACAACCCTATAGAAATAAACATACCAAAGCGGAAAATCCTCTCTATAGTCTTTATAGTCTTAGCCAGAGGAGAGAGGAATGAAGGAAAGTGATCGCAAAGTGTAGCACACTTCAGGGAAGACCATTAAGGGGGAGAGGGGGACGGCTCGCGTCCATAGGTTACAGAGTGCCCCTCTCCCTCTTATTGGTTTTCCCTTTGCTCAGAACTCCACGAAACTATTGGATTATCGATTGTATGAGAAATATATTTTATATAGTTTTAGGGTTTACAAAGGACTATCCTTAATTGCGTTTTTTCCTGACATATCCCATCGCCGCTCAAACGTTGTCGGCTTAAAACGTTCGTCGCTTTGCTCCTCGCGTTTATTCGCCGAGGATAGTTTTTTTGAGGTAAATAGAATTTGGCGCAATTCACATTTTATAGTATTACGGAACTGATTTCTCATATTTCGTTTTACCTTTTGATGTGAATTGCGCCTTTGGATTTGTTAGTAATTACGCTATTGCGGCAAGCTTTTCGCTGTTAGTTTAGGGTATTTCGCTCTCTGCGGAGAGCGACAAGGTGGCTCCTCGCCCCCTTGACCCCTCGCAAGCTGTGCTCAGCTTGACCAGCTTGGCGCTTCACGGCGTGTGGCATTTGCTACATTTTTAGTGCAAACTCAACAAAATTATTGACAAATCGCCATAGTTTTATATATAATAGTGTTAACGTATGTATATTTTTATTGCATAAATAAAGCTCTCGGAGGCAGAAATGAAAAAGGGGTTTAATGCATCGGCGTTAAAGACCATTGCTATAATTACAATGGTGATAGATCATATTTCTTGGGGATTTTTCGATTTCTATTCGTGGCAGGGTTATTTTCTGCACATAATCGGACGTTTGACTATCCCGATAATGTGCTTTTTCATTGCGGAGGGCTTCCGCAAAACTCACGATCTCAAGCGTTACATACTGCGAATAGCTGTTTTTGCGGCGATATCGATAGTTCCGTTTTATTTGTTTTTCCACGAAGAATACGCATATCGGCAGAATATCATTTTCGATTATCTGCTGGCGCTTTTGCTGCTGTCGGTACTGGAAAGCAAGCGCTTCAATAAGCCTGTCAAGGTCATTCTGAGTGCTTTGCTCGTGATAATTTCGTTCGCGATAGGCGGCTGGCCGATTATGCCTATGGTCTATGTGCTGATATTCTACTATGCGGACAGCTTCAAAAAGCAGGCGGTATGGTTCTGCTCGTCAACGGTAGGACTTGTGTTTTTTATGATGCTTGCGATAACGCTTAACTCGAAGCTAAACTTTTATCCGATGTACAGCAATTGGGTATGGTGGGACAAGAGCTATTTCCTCGGATTTATGCTTGCGCTGCCGCTGCTGAAAAGATACAACGGCGAAAAGGGCAGCTATCCGTTCGGAAGATACTTCTTCTTCGCTTTCTATCCTGCACATTTCCTTGTGCTTTTCGCTTCAAAGGAGATAATCAAACACTATGGCAGCTATTGGCTTTATGTTGCGCTCCAGATAGTATGCATAGTGATAGTAGTGTATTTCGTTATCCGAGTTATGCTTGAAAAAAGCTCGAAAGCGCAGAATGCGGCAGTCCTGCTCGGTGTGAGCGGACTTGTATATGTTGTGGCGTTTTTCATTGAAACGACCGCGCCGTCGCAGGCGCTCGCTTACGGCATCGTTACTATAGAATACCTTGGCGAAGCGGGCGGCTTTATCGGTACAACGATATTCCTATCGGAATTCTGTCATTTCCGTGTGCCGAAATTTTTCTATGTGATAGAGGGCATCGTTTTCGGCGGTTCGGTAGTGCTTGTACACACTGCGGAGCATAATCATATTTTTACAAAAGCATAAGTATGGACTACTCGGGTGAATTTCCGCGGCTCGTGCTTGATTACGGCATAGGATTTATCACGTTCTATATCTTTCTTGTGGTGCTGTTCGTTGCGGCGACAGCGCGAATGATACGTTCGCTGAAAAAGGCGAGCGAAGCCGAGCAGAGGAGAATAATACTGATGCTTACGGGAATGTTCTTCCCGTGGCTTGCCGTGATGATACGCTCGGCAGGCTTCACGGGCGGATATGAAGTTTCATTCCTCGGAATAATATTTATGGCGATATTTGCGATGCTTGCGCTCATCAAATACGGCTACTTTGACTCCGTTCAGCAGGCGGTCACCAACGTTATCTATAAAAGCAGCGAAGGTCTGCTCGTGCTTGACAACGACAGATATGTGCTGTATTTCAACAGCGTTATAAAGGAACTTTTCCCCGAAGTTTCGGACAAAAAGTCCGTCAAATGCGTTCCTGCGCTTCATGATATCATCGAAAAATGCTTTGACGAAAACGGTAAGCTTGGCGAAACGCACACCCCGAACACGGTCGAAGCAGGGGACAGGATATTCGAGATAAAGATCGAGCCTATCCTTGAAGCAGGATTTATCCAAGGCTATACCGTCCGCGCTTTCGACAGCACGGCGCATTACCGCAGTATCTAGGAGCTTCGCCGCTCGGCTCATATCGATGCGCTCACGGGACTTTACGACCGAGAGATATTCAAGCAGGAGATCACTCAGCATCTTTCCGAGGGCGGCATCGGCGCGCTCTTTATGGCGGACGTTGACTTCTTCAAGTATATAAACGATAACTTCGGACACATCGTCGGCGATGAAGTCCTTGTGACGCTTTCCGAAACGATACGGACAGTTTTTTCGGAGGACAGCATTTCCTGCCGAGCTTGCGGAAAAGCTCAATGCGGTCTACAGTGAGAATGTGAAAAAAGCCGCAGAGGGACTTTCTTCGTCATTGTCGATAGGAATAGACCTTTCGTCCTCGATAAGCGGCACGGAGAACAGCGAAGCCTTTGAAACGCTGTACGGACTTGCCGACAAGGCACTTTATCAGACAAAGGAAAACGGCAGAAACGGCTACAGCTTTTACGAAAAGGTCACGGTTTAAAGCTGATTTGTGTATAATACTAATTCTTGATCAACCTATAGAAAAACTCTCGGCTATAATAAGTTCATTCTGCGTCAAGCTCCCTTGTCAGGCGACAGCCTGTCAGCGGTCGCTCTCCAAGGTCCAC
>CALANW010000089.1 GCA_937926145.1 uncultured Ruminococcus sp.
CGAATGCTCTGTCGCTGAAACTGAATGTCAATGCAGGAAAGCTGTATAATCTTTATTTCGTTCAGTACACAAACAAGCGTACTCACAAGGCAAAGCTGATTCAGCTTCGCTACGATGCAGATCACCCGATTGTAGTCTCTCCCGCGCTCTCAAAAGAAGAAGTTGAAAAAGGTGCAGATGATGTTTCTGCTGCTAATGGTGAAATCATTATCAGCACCGATACCGTTGACGATATTGTAGGTGAAGATTACGACCGAGCTTATCAGCAGGTGATCGACAATGCTTTAGCGTGACGATGTGCGTCGATGCGTCGATGGTTTGAGGGGTGTCTAAAACATCGTTACCACCGACGCACATCGACGCAGTTACAGCTATGTTTTTCAAAAAATGTAATGCGGATTTTTGATTCCTGTACCCACGATTTAGGCTGCTCCGACAGCCTTTCTTCTCCCGTCAGGGATAGCCCCGCAGGGCGGAGTAGTTCTTGTGGCGGTCTTATGCTGCCACAAGTACTACGGAGTTACAAGCGGCGCTCTGCACTGTTGTAATCGGCGCTCCGCGCCCCTCTCGCCCGTCAGGGCTTGGCGATAGCCATTCCGCATCAGCGGTCATGAAAGGAAGTGTTGCCCATGTAAATATGATTGGATTTAACAGAAAGAGATAACCAAATCCAATTAGAAACGAGGTCAATAAAATGAGAGAAAAACGAATCTCATTCGGTCAGGGAAAAGGTTCTCTGACTCACAATAACAGAGAGTTCGTTGCAGACAATGTTGACGTGTTCCGTACTCCCGATAATATCACTTTCGTGTGTCAGCCGATTGGCGAAGCATACAATTGGCTTTTCAAGGAATCAACCGAGCGTTATAATGCTAAACAGAAACGTAATGACCGCAAGGTTCACGGCAGCTACTATGAGCATCTTTTTGGAGTAAAACCTTGCAATACTGTCCGCACTGCCGCCGACAAACGAAAGAGCTTTTATGAGGACGTTGTGCAGATCGGCAAGATGGAAGATTCGGGATACGGCACTGAGGACTTTCAGCTTGTGGCAGACTGCCTGAAAGAGTACATGGAAGGTTTCCAGGATCGCAATCCGAACTTCTATGTTTTCAATGCCGTTCTGCATATGGATGAAGCCACCCCACACCTGCACATCGACTACATTCCTGTCGGGCATTACAAGCGAGGTCAGGACGTTCAGAACGGCATCGCCCAGGCTCTGAAAGAGATGGGCTACGGCGGTGGTAAAATGGCTATTGCCCGTTGGCGAGCTGCCGAGGTCGAAGTGCTGAACGCTATTTGCCTTGAACACGGCATCAAGCCCCTCGCTCCCGAAAAGGCGAGAGGTACGCTGGAAGTTGAGGAGTACAAGGAACAGCGTCGTCAGGCTGACGAACTGGCAGAGCAGAATGCTCAGGTCAAAGCGGAACTTGGCGAAAAGCGAGAAATGCTTAAAGCTGTCAAGGAGAAAACTGCTAAACTGGCGGAGATCGACAGCATTGAAACGGGAAAGACCGTGTTCGGCGGTAAGGTTACAGTGTCACAGGAGGACTGGCAAAACGTCGCCGACCTTGCAAGGAAAGAAGTTGCATCGCAGAAGCAGACAAAGAAGCTCCGTAAGGAACGTGATGAAGCTGTACGGGAGCGTGATGAACTGAAAGCGAAGTTGTCGGTAGTTTCCTCGGAGCTTGCTACATATAAGAAGAAAGAGGAGGACGTTTGTTATTTCTCCCGTGAGAAGATGAAAAAAGAAGCAACCCGAATCAGCCGTGAGGACGAGCTGTCACGTGAACTGAAAAAGGCGAAGGCTTTTATTTCTGCCTGCGGACTGAGTGCCGATTATCAGCAATTTAGGTATAACAGCACCACAAGAAAGAATGTGCTGGAATAAGGAGAAAAACACTATGATTATCAGAAGCAAAAACAAGGTTCAGGTAGGCGGCAAGAACAAGCCCGTATGGGTGCTCGACACCGATGCACTGATCGTCACCTACAACACACCCGATTCAGAGCCAAGCGTGACAACATTTAGCTCCGATCACATCAAGTATCACCTGCACTATTCGGCGGAGTACCGTCCTACAAGGCTGAAAAAGCTCGTCAACGACGGAACGATACTCGGCTACCTGACCGAGCTTGACCGTTCCATAGCGGAAGCCATTGAGCGTCAGGTCGGAATGATGCTCGAAAATGATACTGAGTATCTCAGAGCCGTAGCGGTCGGTGATCTTGCAAAAGCGAGAGGTCTGGAGAATATGGATCGCCTGATTGCCAGGGAGCCGGTGTATGCGGCTATGGTGTATGTGTGATGCCGTGATCTCCCCATAAACAAAGAGCCGAAGGATTCTGCGTGAGTCCTTCGGCTTGTTCGTATTTATAGATTCTGGTTGTTGCAATAATAGCTGAAATGTGGTATAATAAGACAAGAAACCTCTTAATTTGTTTTCAGTAGAAAGGAGCAAAAATGGATATAATTAATGTAGTTGCAATTATGCTTGCACCAATTGTTTCAGTTATTATCGGTCAGTTTTTACTGAATAAATCTGAAAAAAGAAAAGATAAAATGCACATCTTTAAAACATTAATGACTTCTCGATTATACGGTTGGACACCTGAAAGTGTTCATTGCTTAAATCTCATTGATATTGTTTTTTCGGACGATAAGAGAGTAAGAGCTGCTTGGAAGGAGTTATATGATAAGTATTGCGTTGAGAACCCTACAGAAACAGATTTGAAGAAGATTCAGAACGCACAGTATAAATTGTTAGAAGCGATGGCACATTCGCTCGGTTACAAGGATAAAGTAACATGGGAAACGATACAAAACCCCTATATCCCAAATGGTATGGTTCAGCAAATCGTTAATCAGAATCAGTCACAGCAAGCATACGATAGCCTATTGGTAAATATGCAGCAGATGATGGACAAGGGAAAAGAAGACAACAGACGGAAACCTAAAAGGTAATCATATACATAATCACAAGAGGAAGGCTATGCTTAATCGAGCGTAGCCTTTTTTGTAAAAGATAATCTAACGCTTTCGTGAGATACATTGACTTTTTCGACTGATTGTGCTATAATTTTTATAACCCATTATTGTATCACAGGATACAGGAAGGAATGAATCATGGTGGCAGTAAGCTACAATAATCTCTGGAAATTACTTATCGACAAAGGAATGAATAAGACCGAATTGAAAGAAGCATCGGGTATCAGTTTCAATGTTATGGCTCGTATGGGGAAGAATGAAACGGTTTCCCTTGAAAGTCTTGAAAAGATATGTATGGTGCTGAACTGCAATATCGGTGATATTATGGACATTACGACACAAACAGAAGCAAGGATATTCTCGACCATTGAACTTTTTGCAGGCGCAGGCGGTCTTGCTCTCGGTGTGGAAAAAGCAGGGTTTAACACACTTGGCCTTGTAGAGGTGGACAAGGACGCATCCGACACACTTCGCAAGAACAGACCCGAATGGCGTGTTATAAACGATGATATTGCTAACGTCTCCTGCCTTGATCTGCAAGAATACTTCGGTTTGAAGCAGGGCGAACTTGATCTGCTTTCGGGCGGCGCACCTTGTCAGAGCTTTTCCTATGCAGGAAAAAGGCTCGGTCTTGAAGATGCCCGTGGAACGCTGTTCTATCACTATGCGAAGTTCTTGGAACAGCTCCAGCCTAAGATGTTTCTTTTTGAGAATGTCCGTGGTCTGCTGACCCATGATAAAGGCAGAACCTATAAGACCATTACAGATATTTTTGAAAGCACAGGCTACACCATTCAGAAGAAAGTGCTGAATGCGTGGGACTATGGTGTTGCTCAGAAGCGTGAACGACTTATCACGATCGGTATTAGAAACGATCTTACAAATCAGATCAAGTTCACTTTCCCCACACCGCACAAATATAAGCCTGTTCTCCGTGATGTGCTGCTCGACTGCCCGAAGAGTGAGGGTACACCCTATTCGGAGTATAAACGTAAGATATTTGAACTTGTTCCTCCGGGCGGATATTGGAGAGATATTCCCGAGGATATAGCCAAAGAGTATATGAAAAGCTGCTGGTACATGGAGGGCGGCAGAACGGGTATTCTCCGCAGACTCAGCCTTGATGAGCCGTCGCTCACGGTGCTGACTTCTCCCAGTCAGAAGCAGACGGATCGCTGTCACCCGCTTGAACCTCGTCCGTTTACTATTCGTGAAAATGCCCGTTGTCAGAGTTTCCCTGATGAATGGCAGTTCTGCGGAAGTGTAGGTTCTCAGTATAAGCAGGTCGGCAACGCCGTTCCTGTCAATCTTGCATTTGATATAGCAACACAAATAAGAAAAGCATTGGAGGGACAATCATAATGTGGACACTTAGTTTCATCAGCGAAGAAGATTTTACAAAGCACGTCAAGAAAACTATTGAGAAGTACGGCGAAAAGCTGGAATCCTTCGACTTGAAGCGTTTCAACAAGAATATCATTGACCCTATCAAGCTGATTTTTGATAAGACCGTCTATCAGGCATCATGGGAGGAGATCGTAAGCAACGAGATCTTCCGTCAGCGTGATAAGTCCAATAACAACGATATAGGCTATTTCCATCAGAGAATATTCAACTATATCGACAAGTGCCGTGTTCCTGACAACGGAAAAGAGGGTGGCTGGGACGTTATTTTTGAGAATCCCGATGGTATTGCTCTGCCCGATGGCAGCGTAGTGCATACCGTGTATGTCGAAATGAAGAATAAACACAACACAATGAACTCTGCATCGGCAGGCAAGACATTCATCAAGATGCAGAATCAACTCCTCAACGATGATGATTGTGCTTGTTTCCTTGTTGAAGCTATCGCTCAGAAGTCTCAGAACATCAAATGGGAGACTACCGTTGATAAGAAGAAAGTCGGTCATAAGCTGATCCGCCGTGTGAGCATTGACCAGTTCTACGCTCTTGTAACCGGACAGGAAGATGCTTTTTATCAGATGTGTATGGTACTGCCGTCTGTTATTCAGAAGGCTGTGGACGAGTTGGAAGGCTCTATCGTTCCGCACGATACCGTCATTGATGAGCTGAAGGCTCTTGCAAAGAAGCAGAACATTGATGATGAGAACCTTGCTGTGGCTATGGCGGTGTATATGCTCGGATTTGGGAGCTATAAAGGATTTTAATGAAGAAGGTGTTGTATGAAAATACTTGATTTTAAATTAGCAACCGAATTAGATAAAAAGAATCAAACAATGCAGGCAGCATTACTTTGCTACTATCATTATAAAACAACAGATGAGCAGATATTTGATATGAAAGGAATCCAAGAACTCTTTTCCGATGCTGGATTTAACTCGATTAATAGCAGTAGAGTAAAAAAAAGCTTGATTGATAAGAAAATTATGCGCATACCCAAAGGATTAAAAACCTCGCTTGAGTTTATTCCTTCTGTTTTCCAGGAATACGAACAACAGTATGGTATACTTTGGAATGATAATGAGACAATTAATTCAGAAAGTGAACTTATTGACGAGAGCAAGTTTTGTGGGAAGCGGAATTACCTCACCAGATTAATACAGCAAATTAATCACTCATATGCCAATAACTGCTATGATGCGGCAGCTGTTCTTATGCGAAGACTTTTTGAAATCTTGTTGATCCTATCATATCAACATCTCGGGATAGATGATGAAATCAAAGACAAAAACGGTTCTGGATACATAATGCTTGACGGAATAGTGAAAAATGCAATTAACAATAATACGCTCAAGTTATCTCGAATTAAGACAGAATTTGATTCATTCAGAAAAGTCGGTAATTTTTCTGCCCATAATATTACATATACGGCAGGAATAAAGGATATCGATGATATTAAGCTAAACTATCGTGTTATGCTAGAGGAATTATATAATAAAGCTGGACTTATGGAAACGGAGGCAAAATAAAATTGGAAAATCGAGTAAAGTTTAAAATTGGCGAAATTGAATTTGAAGCAGAAGGCTCTGCTGAAGTCATTGAGAGAGAACGAAATGTTTTTATGAACGCTCTTCTTCCTGCGGCTGTTGATGCAATAGTAAGAACTCGAGGTGTAGAAGGTTCTACTCAATACATAGAAAACCATGAAATGCCGCTGATAGAACAAATAGATTCTCCCATGAAGACTGATGATAATCCTAACGCCATCAACATTTCATCACAAGATTATTCAAGAACAAGCCTTCCAGCTTTTATTAATCAATTTGGGAATGTTAATGATCAAGACTTTACACTCATTTCAGTATACTATTACGAAAAAAAGAACAACGAAACAGTATCTTTTTCATCAGAAACCATTAAACAATACTATGCTGAGGCAAGAAGAAAGCCATATTCAAATTATAGTGGTCTACTTGCAGAACTGGTCAAAAAAGGCTATATTGTGGATGATCCCAATGCTGAAAAGAAAACCCCAAAATTCTATATTATGACAAATAGCGGTATAAACTATGTTGAAATATACCGTCCCAAGGAGCGTTCTGATAAAACTAGAGTAGTAAAGACAAGAAAAACAAAAGTTGAATCAGTTTATTCTTCAATCAATGTTGATGAATTAAACATTAAAAAATATCCGGACATTAAAAAGTTAAAGCACTTCAAAGAACAGATGCTGATGATTATGTTTATTATTTCAAATGAGCAAAAAGGTGAGACTTTTTCTGTAATAGATCTTCAGTATTTAATGACAGATGTTTGGGGATTACCTGCATCTAAAGATCAAATTAACGGAGTATTTAAAGCCAACAAGTCATGGTTTAAAAAAGAAGAGGATCCTAATAACAAAAAAGCATATAAACGCAAACTGCTTCAAGGCGCAAAAGACTTTATCGCTCAAATAATTGAAAGTAATCCTGTCTCTTGACAACCACCCGAATTTGCGCTATAATACCAAATAAGGAGCAAGCCACCAGGCACACATTGCCTCCACAAGTTGCACAGCTCATTATCAAACGTGCTAACAAAATGATAACGGAGCATCAGCAGCCAAGTACAATACAGAACAAAATGTATAATTGAGATACCACAGCTCAAATCTCCTAAACAAAATTGTTTAACATAGAGGGCGATTTGAGGAGTGGGAATAATTAATAATTGCTGTAAATGCCAAAGTCTTGACTATCGGGACTTTGGCATTTTTATATTATAATCTTATCTCGGAATATTTGCGGAACATTTTTAAATATATTTTCATTTTGGCATAATTTTTGCGATAAAAAATATTCCACCTCGGAACTTTTGATGTAAAAACACCTTGACAGATTCATCATCGGTGATTACGAGGGCATTATACTAAACACCAATAAAACTATAGACAAAAAATCTGCGCCGAGATATAGATTTCGGCGCAGATTTTTCTGTATTTAATAGTCGTCTAATTATTTATTAGTTTCAAATGATTTTAATGTTTTACCATTTTCAGTTTTCCATTGCTGTGGACCGCTTACACTATATCCTACTGCAAATGCAGCTGCAGATGATGAACTTGAAAATAATTTATCGTTTTGCAGAATATCATCTTTTATTTCGCCGTCTGTTCGGCTTTGTTCAACTTTATTTTTTATTCCGTTATTCAGAGATTCAGCAGATACTTTATGTATATTTGAACCTTTGAGTAAAACGAATCCGTCTGATGTAGGCATACCATAGGCTTTGCCTGATCCTGTAGAAATGGTAAAAATCGTATCCGTTTTTTGAGAATTGTCCGAATTATTTGCTATTTTCTCAAAGGTTTTGTGTCCAAGTACATTTACCAATATTTTAGCATTATAAATAAATTCTTCCATTTCAGCTTGCTCAGCTTCAGAAATAGATGATTTGGTTGGAACATTGCTGTTATCAATATTGTAACGGTTGCATTCTTGGGCAATACTATAAAATTGATTCTCTAAATATTTTATATGAGCTTTATTAAGATTATTGTCTTTGCTGATAAAGGCAATAGCTTCATACCAATTATCCTTTTTGTCCAAATGCTGTTTTAATCTGTTCAGTATATTTTCGGCTTCACCTATATAAACAAGTGGCTTATCTGTTATTTCATTTTCTCCAAATAAAAAATATACGCCGGGAGATGATAATTCGGGTCTGTCATCACTTGTTTTAACAAGATTTCTGGGTATTTTATAGGCTACTCCTGTCCAGTTTGACAGTTCACATTTCCAGCGACCATTTGGGTTTCCAAGGTCAAATAAATGTAATTTAATAACTTTTTGAAACTCCATAGAAATAATCCTCTAAAGTAAAATTCTTTTAAATTGTTATATTATTGTTCAATTATTTTAAATTCTTCTTTAAGCTTTAATTCTGATACTATTTGATTGTTTGATTTAATGATATTGTGTTTGGTTTTGGCATAATCAGTTAAACGCATTTCATACCAAAGCTGTGGACAAATTGCAATTTCGGTAACATCATATTTTATTTGTGTTGCTAATAAAACATATAGTGCAATCAATCTTGATGAATCAAGTTTGTCTATACTATTTACAGCGTAGTTTTCTTTTTGCATTGTTGATGCTATTTTTATTGCGTTCTCTGATCCATAAGAATATATGGTGTTAAGTATTTTTTGAAAGTTTGATAGAATTAAATTAATATTTTTCTTATCTGAAGTTTTACTCATATTCAATAACTCGTCCAATAAATCGAGTATCTGCAGAGGCATAGTTGACATATTATCTAAAGCAACACTTGCTCGTTGTTTTTTAGATTCGTTTTTAAAACTTTTTGTCATAGAAAAGTAAGTAATGAAAAATCCAAAAATTGAAATAGCCCCGGTAATTATTGTTGAAATAATAGTTCCAATATTTTCATTATTTAAAATAATGCCATTTATAGTAGTATTAGTTAAATAAGCAAAATTAAAATTCATAATATTTTTCCTTATCTGTTAGATATTATAACATAACAAATTATTTTTTTCAATCCAAATCATATAAAACAATGATTTTTTTAGTCATCTGTTTTTTCATCAAGCAGTCTTCCGTTTTTGTCAAATTCGTAGATAGTTCCGTCGATTTTTACCTTTCCCACAGCCATTGAGCCGTCCTTTTTCATAAAATAGTAGGTGTGACCGTTAAGGTCGAGCCAACCTTTGTACATCGCGCCGTCCTTGCCGAAGTAGTAGGTCTTGCTGCCGACTTTTATTTTGCCCGATTTGAGAACGCCGTCTTCGTCAAAATAATATTTTACGCCGTCGATGCTGCGAAGCCCCGTGCGCATTATGCCCTCTGTGCTGAAGAAATACTTCTTGCCGCCGATGCCCTGCCAGCCTGTCTGCATTACGCCCTTTTTGCTGAAATAATAAACGTTGCCGTCCTCGTCCTCGCACCAGCCGGTGACGTAGGAATTATACTTGAAATAGTATGTCTTTCCGCCGATGACCGTCCAGCCGTCTGCAAATTTTTCGCCGTCCCAGTACATATCGCCTATCCATTCGGCTTTGGGCTGTGACGAAGTATTCGTTGTGCTTACGGAAGTTGAAGAGCTGCCCGATGACGAATTCTTGTAAGGGCAAACGCCGTTTTCGTGCAGATGCGCAGGGTATCCGCCGCAATGATAGTGGTAGTAGCCTAAACCGCTGACGTTTTTGTTGTCCTTGTGTCCGCCGCTGCTGTCCGTTCTTCCGCTGTGGGCGTATGCGTTGAAAGGCACGGAGAGTACCATTACTGCCGCTGCTGCCAATGAGATAAGCTTTTTGTTCATTTTAAATTCCCCCAAATTATAATATACGCGTATAACGTGTAATTGTATTTTATTACAATTGGAGGATTTTGTCAAGCCAAAAACTCCCGAAGTCAAACCTCGGGAGTTTTGATTTATCCCAGCTCTCTGAGAGCCTTTATCCTGCTGAAAACAGCACAGACAATAACGCCTGCAATGCCTATCACGAAGAAAAGGAACGCTGCGCCCGAGCCTTTTTCAGTTCCGAAAATACTCAGCAGAATCGCGTTTTTGGTGCCTGCCATAAAAGGTTCAAATACGCTGTCTACCAAATATCCGCCGAGAAAATATCCGACTGGAATGGAGAAAAACTGGAGCGTATTGCGCACGGAATAAACGCGTCCGAGCATTTCTTTCGGAACAGTGCTTCGGAAGATAACGTCATAGTTTGCGCTCATGAGCGGAATGAACAGCCAGCCGAGAACAGCGCCGATACACCATGCTATCGTGTTGTTTCTGAACGCAAGCAGGAAATTTTCCGTACTCATCGAAACAAGCAGGCAGGCGCATATCGTCTTTGAGCGGCTTTTCGGCTTCGGGAAAACCGTTGCGATAACGCTGCCGATGAGCGTTGCTATACCTACGCTGCTGCTGACTGCACCGAGTGCGGCTTCATTGCTTTTGGATAGGATAAGTGCGGGAAGTGCGGCGTTGTAGATAGATGCGATGAAGTTTATCGCAGAGAGGAAAAGTATCATACAGAGTATGCCTTTGTTCCTGCCGAGGTAGGAAATTCCGCCTTTTGCCGACTGGAGAAGCGTTTCCTTGCTGCTTTCGTTCTGCGGTACTTCGGGTATCTTTATAAAGAAAAGAAGCACCGTGAAAGCAACGGCAAATGTCGCAAGGTCAAAGGCGATAACGGCATCAAGTCCTGCAAAGGAAACTATCGCAGCCGCGAGAACGGGAGTGAGAATCGAAACGAGCGAATTTGAAAAATACCGCATTGCGCTTGTTTTCTGATAGTGCTTTTCGGGCGTGAGAAGCGTCATCGCAACATCGGAAGCAGGCGACTGTACCGAGTTCATAAGTCCGTTCAGAGCGTTGAGAATGTACAGATGCCATACTTCAAGCAAGCCTGTTTTAAACAGAATGAGAACGCAGACCGTTGTCAGTGCCGCAAAGCTGTCACATACGAGCATCACGGCTTTCTTGTTCCATTTGTCGCTTATCGCACCTGCAAAAATGCTTACGATAACGTATGGCGCGTAGGAACAGACCGTCAGCAGGGCGGTAGTTAGCGCCGAGCCGCTGTCGTTGTAGAGCCATATCACCAACGCAAATCCCGTCATCGAACTGCCGAGCGAAGAAAGCGCCTGCGTGAGCCATAAAATGATAAATGTTTTGAGTTCTTTTAATGTATTCATAATACCTTGCTCCTTTAAATTTGATCTAAGTCAAAGTGCAAGGTATGACGGTCAATTTACTTTATTAAAAGCGTGTCAAGTGACCTCTATGCAATCCGTCATTCCTTGCATAGAGCCGTGATGATGCAGAGTATCATCGAAGTTTCACCTCTTATTTCTCCGCGATGAAAAACAGCCGCGGCATTTTCAGTATGATATTTCCGTCCGCCTGAACGGGGTAGTTAGTTTTTATCCTTTCGAGCAGGTCGGAAAGGAAATTATTCTTTTCCGCTTCGTCAAGCGCTTCAAGATACGGGCGCAGACCGCTGCCCTTGTACCAGTCGATGACCGAGCTGTGCGAGGGGACGATGTGATAATATGAAGTGTCCCACATCTCGACCGCGGAAGCCGACTTGCAGAGTATATTATATGTTCCCTCGGGCGAAAGATTGTGGAAATTGTGTATTGTACTAAGCTTTTTCCACTTTCCGTCCGCAACAAGGCTGTTCAGTTCGTGGTAGAACATCGCATACTGAACAAGCGGCATCTGAACGGCAAGAACGCCGCCGTCATTAAGCTTTTCGATAAGCTTCGGGAGCAGTTTTTCGTGGTCGGGTATCCAGTGCAGGCAAGCGTTTGAAAAGATAAGGTCGAACTTGCCCAATTCTTCAAGTCCGTCGGGAACGAAGCACTTTTTGAACTTCATTTCGGGATAAGAAGCTGAGGCTTTTTCGAGCATATTGTCCGAGCTGTCGATTCCGAGGATATCCGCTTCGGGAAAACGCATGAAAAGCTGTGCAGTGCTGTTTCCGGGGCCGCAGCCGATGTCAAGTATTGTTTTCGGCTCGATGTGAAGCCGATTTATAAGATCAATAGAGGGCTGAGTGCGCTCTCTTTCAAATTTAGTGTACTGAACCGAGTTCCAGTCGCCCATAAAAAACACCTCCGTGAATTTCTGTGCATATTATAGCACGGTTGAACGGGATTTTCAAGATTTTGGACGCAAAAATTTTCGCAGGCTTATTTTTATATGTACGGAAACATAACGAAAAATGTTAAGAAACGTTGGTTGCAAAGCACGGAATTATGCGATATAATACATTTCAGAGAATATGAAAAGAATGATTTTTCATACAAATAGAAAAGGGGAGCTTGATGTGATAAACGAACGCTTAAAGGACTTGCGCCGAGAAAAAGGCTACAGCCTTGAATATGTTGCGGAAAAGATAAATGTTTCGCGCCAGACCGTTTCAAAGTGGGAATCGGGCGAAACCGTTCCCGATGTGCTGAAATGCAAGGAGCTTGCCGATATTTACGATATCTCTATGGACGAGCTTCTTGCCGAAAAGGGTGAAGACCCCGAGGAGAAGCGCACGGGAAAATACGCTTTCGGCGTTGTCCGTGTCGGCGAGAGAGGACAGATCGTTATCCCGAGCAGAGCGAGAAAGATTTTTGGCATTAGCAAGGGTGATATGCTGCTTTTCCTCGGCGATATACACAAGGGGATGGCGGTCGTTCCGCTCAAACAGCTTGGCGGCGAGCTCGGCTTCGATATGACGGAGGAAGATAACGATGATGATAAGGATAAGTGACCTCACGAAGTCTTACAAGGGCGTGAAAGCGGTAGACGGACTTTCGCTTGAAGTCGGCGAGGGCGAGCTTTTCTCGCTGCTCGGCGTGAACGGCGCAGGCAAGACCACGACGATAAAAACGATGTGCTGTCTTTGTCCGTTCGATTCGGGAAGCGTTGAGATAGGCGGCTTTGACGTTGTGAAACAGCCTGAAAAAGTCAAAGCGCTTATCGGTGTTTCGCCGCAGGAAACCGCCGTTGCAAGGAATCTTTCGGTATATGAGAACCTCGTACTTATGGGCGGCGTTCACGGCTTTTCAAAGGAGAAGTCAAAGAATATTGCCGAGGAAATGATAGGCAAATTCAACCTTTCAAAATTCCGTGATATGCAGGCGAAAAAGCTTTCGGGCGGCTGGCAGCGAAGATTGAGCATTGCAATGGCGCTCGTTTCCGACCCAAAGGTGCTGTTTCTGGACGAGCCTACGCTCGGATTGGACGTTATTGCTCGTTCGGAGCTTTGGGACGTTATCCGTGAGCTCAAAGGCAAGGTCACGATAATTCTCACAACGCATTATCTCGAAGAAGCGGAGAGCCTTTCCGACCGTGTGGGTGTAATGCGTGACGGAAAGCTGCTTTTCTGCGGAAAATGCGATGAGCTGGTGAGTAGGACGGGCGCAAAAAGCTTTGAAGATGCGTTTGTAAAGACTGTAAAGGAGGGAAAGGGCGAATGAAAATGACAGCTTTTTCATCAAGAGTTGCGAAAGAGATAATCCGCGACCCGTTGAGCCTTATTTTCGGCTTGTGTTTTCCCGTTGTGCTGCTTTTGCTGCTCTCGGCAATAAATGCGAACGTTCCCGTCAATGTTTTTGATATAGAAAAGCTCACTCCCGGAATCGCGGTGTTCGGTTACTCGTTTCTTACGCTCTTTTCGGCACAGCTTGTTTCGGGCGACCGCTGCTCGGCAATGCTGATAAGGCTTTTCACAGCGCCGATGTCGGCGGCGGACTTCATCATTGGCTATATGCTGCCGCTTTTTCCAATGGCGGTCGTGCAGAGCATAGTTTGCTTCGGGACGGCGATGCTCCTCGGACTTGAACCGAGTGTGAATATAGTGTTTGCGATACTTCTTCTGCTGCCGTCGGCGCTGTTTTTTATTGCGCTCGGCGTTCTGTGCGGAACTCTGCTCAGCGAAAAGGCGGTCGGGGGACTATGCGGTGCACTGCTGACGAACCTCACGGCGTTCACATCGGGCGCGTGGTTCGACCTTTCTCTGGTGGGCGGTGTGTTCAAGAAAATATGCGAACTGCTCCCGTTCGCGCACAGCGTTTACATAGGAAGAAATGCGCTCTCGGAAAATTTTGCGGAAATTTTCCCCGATATGTACTATGTTTTGGGATATATGCTTGCGGCGATGATCTTTGCGGTCGCAGCTTTTATGAGGAAGATGAAAGAAGCATGACCCAAAGCGGAATTATTTAGCATAACTCCAAAATTGCAAAGCTCGTTTTTTGTTCAAAAGTGCCTTTGAAAAAAGTTTCTGAAAATGCTATAATAATAGTATAGTAAATCACAAGGAGGCAACATTATGAAACGAGTAAAAGCAGCTTGCATTTGCCAGACGCTTCATTTTATGCTAAAGGAAGATGCTCCGCACGAATGGGCGGTAAAGCAGGTCGAGCAGGAGATCGAATTGTACATCAAGACGCTTGAACGCAACCGCACACAGTACAAGATAGTTGAGCAGAATGTTCAGAGTGACGGTTCTGTTATAATGAAGATCATCAAGCAGTACAACGCAAGTCCTGTCGGAGATTATCTCGATTGACGGCGCATTTTGCATTGGAGGCAATATGACAGTGAAAGAACAACCCAAAAACAAAACAGCGGCAGAAAAGCTCCGCGAGAGAAAGATCGAGGAGTTTCGCTTGAAAATTTCGCAGGACGAAGAGATCATTGCACAAACTGAGCATTGCAGCAGCGAGCTTGACAACGCTGATATAAAAGGTATGACCGTTGCGCACAGATCATTCGGCATCGGAACGGTGACAAATCGCGATGGTTCGGCAATAACCGTTCGTTTTGGCGAAGAAAGCCGAAGATTCGTTATGCCGTCCGCTTTTATTGACGGCTTTTTGAAAACCGATGATGAAAATTTCAGCGGTATTATCGGACGATACAAGGATATGTGCAAAAAGTCAACTGCCGCAAAACGCGAGATAAGCGAGATGGACCGCTCTATTGAAATTCTGAACAAAAAATGATCGGGCAGTCTGAAATATAATAAATTTTTTTGCAAAACCCTTGACAATCGGCTCGCAATGTGATATAATACTATCTCGTAAGTGATTGAAAAATAGCACTACTGTCCGTGTTATGTGATGGGCTGCTATGCTGATCATATAATATTTACAGAGATGAGGTGTTACGAATGAGAGAGGGTATCCATCCTAACTACGAGGAAACCACTATTACCTGTGCTTGCGGCAACGTTATCAAGACAAGATCTACTAAGAAGGATATCAAGGTAGAAATCTGCTCCAAGTGCCATCCTTTCTACACAGGTAAGCAGAAGCTTGTTGACACAGGCGGACGTATTGACAAATTTAAGAAGCGTTTCGGTATGGACAAGTAATTGTATTTACGAAACAATCGCAGCCTGCGTTTTTTCTTCGCAGGCTGTTTTTTTATATTTATACTAAACACCTTTTAAAACTTAGAAAAAATCAAGCCGACAATCTTGTAGCTGTTGAAAACAGCTTGATGTTGAAAACAGCTTGATGCTGAAAACAGGTTTATATTGGATTTCGGCGCAGATTTTTTCCTTTATTTTATTGGTATTTAGTATTACAAAGGGAGGTCGCATTTTGGAGGACTATTCAACTATCCGTGCGTTCGCACAGGACAGCTTTATCGAGAAAAAATCGGAGTTCATCGGCTATATTTCGCCTGCAAAGACGAACGATGAAGCTGTTGAGTTCATCAACAAAATTCGTGCCGAACACCGCAAGGCAACGCACAATGTTTATGCTTACATTCTTCGCGAGGGTAACACTTCGCGCTACTCCGATGACGGCGAGCCGCAGGGAACGGCAGGTGTGCCCGTGCTTGATGTTCTTCAGAAAGAGGGACTGACCGATGTTTGCTGCGTTGTGACGAGATATTTCGGCGGTATACTGCTCGGCGGCGGTGGACTTGTTCGTGCTTATTCGCATTCGGCGAAGATAGCCGTTGATGCGGCGGAGCGTCTTATAATGTGCAGCTCTTACCCTGTAAAGATAAAAATGGACTACGATCTTTACAGCAAGATAACCTATCTCCTGCCCGATTTTGAGGTGAAGATACTTGACACGGATTTCGGTGCGGACGTTACGGTTTCGCTTCTGGTAAAGAAAGCTTTCGCCGAGCCTTTGCGCGAAAAGCTTATCGATGCATCGAATGGCAGGGTATCTGTTGTGCAGGGTGATGAAGTATTCGAGAACTTCGGCGGGTAAGCACCCGCGGGCGGTTCGCGCCGCGCTCCACTTCGTTTCGCTCGTTTGCGTTTGAAATAGGTTTGCGGTCGCGAATACAGTTCATCAATAACCATACAATTTATAGCGGTTTGGTAAGCACCCACGGGCAGTTTGCGCCGCGCTTCACTTTGTTTCGCTCGTTTGCGTTTGAAATAGGTTTGCGGTCGCGAATACAGTTTATTAACAACCGTACAATTCACAGCGGTTGGGTAAGCACCCACGGCGGTTCAAGCGCCGTTTCGCTTTTGACGTTTGTAAAGACAGTTTTATTTTATAATATTACAAAATTGATTGAAAAATAATATAACAATTTGTTTAAAATGCTGAAAATAAATTTAGAAAAAGGGTTTTTGAGGGCGTAAATTGTATATTATATTGTTATGAAAAAAGCAAAAGCTATAATTATATGTCAAGGGAGGAAAAAGATATGACTATCCGTGAGCAGAGCGAAGTTATGGAGCTCGGAACACTTTGCGAATATGCCTGCCTTTCGCGAAATTCGGGAAAAAGGGCAAGACCCGAGCCGAAATGCCCGATACGGACTGAATTTCAGCGCGACAGGGACAGAATTTTGCACTGCAACGCCTTCCGCAGACTTAAACATAAAACACAGGTCTTTCTTGACCCCGTAGGCGACCACTACCGAACACGCCTTACGCACACGCTGGAGGTTTCGCAGATCGCAAGAACGCTTTCGACGGCGCTTCGCCTTAACAGTGACCTCACCGAAGCTATCGCGCTCGGTCATGACCTCGGACACACGCCGTTCGGTCACGCAGGTGAGCGCATTTTAAACGAGCTATGCCCGAACGGATTTACTCATTATGAGCAGTCTATTCGCGTTGTTGACTACATAGAAAAAGAGGGCAGGGGACTTAACCTTACCTACGAAGTAAAAAACGGCATCGTTTGTCACACGAACAAGATCGCAAAGACGCGTGAGGGTTACATCGTTCGCCTTGCCGACAAGATAGCCTATATCAATCACGATATCGACGATTCAGTCCGTGCAGGCATCATCACCGAAAATGACCTGCCGAAAGATGCAACGGCGGTTCTCGGACACTCCAAGAGCGAGCGCATTACAACGCTCATCTCCTCGATAATCAATAACGGTGCGGAGAATATCATGATGTCGGAGGAAATTCACAAGGCACTCGATATTCTCAGCAACTTTATGTTCGACAATGTTTACCGCAACTCGATAGCAAAATCTGAGGAGTCAAAGGCGATGATGCTTATTGAGAAGCTTTACGGCTATTTCCTCAAAAATCCCGACAAGCTCCCCGATGAATACAAGCGCATACGCGAGATGAAAGACTCGGACAGAGCCGTTACCGACTACATCGCAGGAATGACGGACAGCTACGCCATTGCGGTTTATGAAGATCTTTACATTCCGAAAAGCTGGCGCGATGCTAAACTGTAATTGATCGTGGTCACTTAATTCTGTAGGGGACGGGTTTCCCGTCCCGTTATCCCACATTTGAAAAGTGTGGCAGGCGCTGTCACATACATTTAATACGACCGATCTGACTGTCCAAAGACAGATATTCGTGATATTTCCAACGCAAACGAGCGTAACGAAGTGAAGCTTGGCGCAAAATTTTCGCAGGGTTTCCCTGCAAATTATGATTTAACGTGGTATTCCCACGGAGAGGTTATATGGCATTACCCGAAAGTTTTATTTTAGACCTAAAACAGAATAATCCGATAGATACCGTTATGAGCAGCTATGTGACGCTGAAAAGAAGCGGCCACGGCGCAATGTGCCTTTGCCCGTTCCATTCGGAAAAGTCACCGTCATGCAGCGTAAACACAACGGGGCAGTATTTCCACTGCTTCGGCTGTGGCGCAGGCGGCGATGTCATTACGTTCATAATGAAGATAGAGAACCTTTCCTACATCGAAGCGGTGAAATTCCTCGCCGACAGAGCAGGAATGCAGATGCCCGATGACGGAGAGAGCAACGATTTTGCCCGTGTGAAAGCGCGCGTTCTCGAAATAAACCGAACGGCGGCACGGTATTTCTTTGAGATACTCGCAAAGTCGCCTCAGGGCGAAAAGGGACGAAGATACTTCGCCGAACGTCAGCTTTCAAAGGATACTATTATAAAGTACGGACTTGGCTATGCGCCCGACGATTGGCACGGACTGCACTATTTTATGCGTAACAAAGGCTTCACGGACGATGAGCTTGTGCTTGCAAATCTTTGCACGCGAAGCTCAAAGGGAGCGGTTTTTGACTCGTTCCGCGACAGAGTTATGTTTCCGATAATCGACCTCAGAGGAAATGTTATCGCATTCGGCGGAAGAATAATCGACGGAAGCGGTCCGAAGTACCTCAACTCGTCCGATACGCCCGTTTTCAAGAAAAGCCGAAACCTTTTCTCGCTGAATTTCGCCAAGAAATCGACCGAGCGCAAGCTGATACTTGCCGAGGGTTATATGGACGTTATCGCGATAAATCAGGGCGGCTTCGAGAATGTTGTCGCAACGCTCGGAACGGCGCTGACCCCCGAGCAGGCTCGTCTGATAAAGCAGTATGCTGACGAAGTTGTGATAGCCTACGATTCGGACGGTCCGGGGCAGGCAGCAACGCACAGAGCGATAAATCTTCTGTCCGAAGCGGGTCTTGACGCTCGCATAATCAAAATGGAGGGCGCAAAAGACCCAGATGAATACATAAAAAAGTTCGGTTCGGTGCGCTTCAAGCAGCTTCTTGAACGCTCGGACGGCGCTATCGATTTTGAGATGAACAAGTGCGCTGCTGGACTTGACCTTGAAAGCGAAAACGACAAGGTCACCTATCTGAAACGATGCGTTTCGCTCTTTTCCGACATTGCTTCGCCGATAGAGCGCGAAGTTTACATCGGAAAGCTTGCAAAGCAGTGCGATGTGAACCGTGAAGCTATCACGCATCAGGTAAACGGACTTATAAAGAAGAAGATAAACCGCTCTCAGCAGGACGAGACCCGTGAGATACGGACTTTCGGCAGGCAGCGGCGCGAAAACCCCGACAGCGTTGCTCATCCGAGGGAATACAAGGCGGAATGCGGCATAATCGCTTACCTTTCGTCCAATCCCGATGAGCTGAAATACATCGAAAGCAGGCTGAGCAGTACAGATTTTGTGACAGATTTCAACAGGACTGTTTTCGAAAAATTAACAGAAAAGATAAAAAATTCGGTGGAATTTGACGTTTCTCTGCTTCAAAGTGAATTTTCCGCTGACGAAATGGGAAAAGTATATTCGATAATTGTCGCAAATCAGCAGGTCGATATCACTCGGGAAACTCTTGATGATTACATAAAAACTCTCAAAAGCTATGCCGAAAAGAATATCGACGCGGCGGCGATGTCGAATGAAGAGTTCCTGCGGTACTTTGAAAGTCTGAAAAAGTCGAAATAGAAAAAGTGAAAAACATATACTAATTTTTAAACTGAAAGTGTACAAAAAATCAAGCAAAAGCTCGTAGCTGTTGAAAACAGGTTTATATGGGTTTTGCGCCGATTTTTTGTCTACACTTTGATTAAAAATTAGTATTAC
>CALANW010000090.1 GCA_937926145.1 uncultured Ruminococcus sp.
TCCTACTTCTTTTGATATTTCTTCGATTAAGTATTTTAAAATAAGATCTTTAAAAGTTATATTATTTTCATTCATAGCAACACCTACTTAAAGTTATGTTGTTTTTATTTATTTTATTATTGTTTAAATCTATCAAATAGCAGTTTCTTTAAATAAAATCCTTCATAAAAAATCTTTTCTTTGCAATAAATTACTGTAAAAATTATGGGATCTATAGTTGATTTTTACTAAAAAATAATTGACAGCTTTTTTTGCTTATGGTAAAATGATAATGGTTTTTATGCAATTTTTCTATAAAAAAATTCAGAGTTTTACTCGTTTTATACTAAAAAACAATTAAAAACTATACAAAAAATCGAGTATGATCTCGAATATATGGATCATGCGATGATTTTTTGTCTATAGTTTTATTGGTTTTGGGTATCATATATTAATAAGGAGAACTTAAATGTTCAAAAAAAGAACGCTCCGCTCATTTTTTGTGAGCCTGATGCTGACGGCTCTGTGCTGTCTGACGCTCGTCGGCTGCTCTTCCAAGACCGACAATGAGCTGCCGAAGCTTGTTATCGGCTGCGATAACTACCGCCCGTACAACTACACCGACGAAGACGGCAAACCTGCAGGAATGGACTTTGACCTTGCAAAAGAGGCTTGCCGCCGCATGGGCTACGAACCCGTTTTTGAACAAATAGAATGGAACAGGCGTGATGTTCTCCTTGCGAGCGGAAAGATCGACTGCCTTTGGAGCTGTTTTTCAATGGACGGTCAGGAGGATCGCTATGCGTGGGTAGGGCCTTATATGTACAGCCGTCAGATCGTTGCAGTTCTGTACGACAGTCCGATAAAGCATCTGAGCGACCTTGAGGGAAAAAGCGTCGCTGTCAGAGTTGGGTCAAAGGCGGAAACCACCTTTCTTGAACACACGGAAACGGGCGTTCCGCAGGTGCAGAACGTATATTGCCTGAACAGTTTGAGCGACGTTATCACCGCTCTGCGCAATGATTATGTTGATGCCTGTGCAGGCTACGCTGCCGCTGTAAGAGAACAGCTTCGCAATGCAGGTGTTGAGTATCGCTTCCTCGATGAAGACCTTGCCCGCGCAAAGCTCGGCGTTGCTTTTTCAAAAGGCAGCGATGAGGAGCTTCGCAATAAGCTTTCGGACGCTTTGGACGAAATGCTTGCCGACGGCACGACTGCGCGTATCCTGCAAGCATACGGCGTTGATACCGACAAAGTTCTCGGAGGTGAAGAAAATGAGTAAACTTCACCCCAAAAAGGTCTTCCAGTTCACGATATATAAAGCTGTAATTTTCGGCTTGATACTTCTTCTGCTCACGGCAGCGCTCACAGGTTACAAGACCGCTATCGAAACGACCGTCATCGCCGAAAACACAATGGACACGCTCAAACAGCAGTGTTCAAGCTTCAATAAGCTCGTTGACTCCGACCGAACGAAAGGACTTTTCCGTCTTACCGACCTGCTCCGAGATTTCAGCAACCGCTTGGTCGATGAACCCTCGCTCGCCGATGATACCATGCTCGAACAGTATGTTGACAGTCTGCGAATAAGCGGCGTTACCCTGCTCGACAGTGAACTGCATACTCAGGCTTCGGGACATACACGGCGATTCAGCAACCCCGACTGGCAAAAAACCGATATCGGCAGCCGCTTTGCCGACATCATCAACTACCCTGCAAAAATTTTTGCGGAAAGAACTGAGGTCAACGGCGAATATTACGATGTCTGCGCTGTCGCACGAAAGGACGAGCCCGGCATCATAATCGGATATTACAAACAGCCGTCGGGACTTATCTCCGACACTGAAAATGACCTTGAAAGTCTGCTCACGGGTCTTAACCTTGAACAAAACGGTCACTATGCTATCATCGAAGACGGCAATGTAAGGGCAACGAGCGCTTCATCAATGCAAGACAAGAAGGTTTCGGACAATGCTGTTTTTCAGCAGCTTTCCCATATTGATCAGGACGGCAAGCTTCACCTTATAAAAGCGAGCGGAAAACACTACTGGGGTTATCGTTCCTCATACGAGGGTTACATAATCTGCATATATTATCCGTTCGCAACGGTATTCTCGGGTTCGCTGTCTGCTTCTGCTTTTTTTGCGGCGGTATATTTCTTCTTATGCGTTCTGTTCTTCGCTCTGCGAAACCGTACTCTTTATGAAAATCAGGAAAAACTCAAAGAAAGCAACAGCCGACTGACGGAAACCGTTCAGATGCTAAAATCTCTGGAAACTATCTATTTCAGCCTTTTCTATGTTGACCTTTCGGCTGATGTTTATAACACTATCTATGTCGCTCCATGGCTCGAAAAAGCAACTCCGCAGCACGGTGCTTTCACATCGCTGAAAAGGAATTATATCGGGAACATGGTCGTTCCTTCCTACCGCAAAGAGCTTGAACACAGGCTTTCTGCCGACTTTATCCGTGAAAACCTCTGCAAAGAAAATATGACCGATGCACAAAAGAGCTTTTATACCGACTATCAGTCTGTGCGAAACGGCGAGATGAAATGGTGCAGAATTACGATCACCGTCGTTGACTTTGACGAAGCAGGAACGCCCGTGCATATCCTTGCTCTTCTTCAGGACGTTGACCGCGAAAAGACCAAGGAAGCCGATTATCAGGCTCAGATACTCAAAGAAGCGCACGAAGCCAAAGTCGCCAACCTCGCAAAGACGGAATTTCTCCGCCGCATCAGCCACGATATACGAACACCTATCAACGGAATCAAAGGCTATATCGATATGGCGGAAAGTCATACCGATGACCCCGAGATACAGGCTCACTGCCGTAAAAATATCTCCGCCGTGCTTCACACCCTGCTTGAACTTGTGAACAGCATTCTCGATATGAGCAAGCTTGAAAGTGACGAGGTGGTATTGGAAGAAACACCTTTCAATCTAACGGAACTCCTCGACGAGATAAACACCGTTCTTGAACCTCAGACATCTTCAAAGAACATCGAATATGAGATCATACGTCAGTCTGCACTCCCCGTCAACCACCTTATCGGCAGTCCCCGCTACCTTAGCCAAATACTTATCAACATTGCGAGCAACTCGATAAAATACGGAAAATCGGGCGGTTATCTTCGCCTTAATACCCGTCTTATTTCAAGTACCGAGCAGGAAGCCGTCTATGAGTTCACCTGCGAGGACAACGGCATCGGTATGAGTGAGGAATTCCAAAAGCACCTGTTTGAACCTTTCTCGCAAGAGGCTCAGAACGCCCGAACCAAGTACGAGGGCGTAGGACTTGGACTTTCTATCGTCAAAAAGCTTGTTGACGCGCTCGGAGGCACTATCACCTGCCACTCTGAAAAAGATGTAGGCACGACTTTCCGCGTTCAGCTTACTTTCCGCATAGATAAAGACTATAAAGCGCCCGAAAAAGCCTCCGAAAAGAGCAACCACACGGCATTGGAAGGCAAAAATGTGCTTCTTGCCGAGGATAACGAGCTGAATATGGAGATAGCGGAATTTCTTCTCACCGACCGCGGCGCAAAGGTCACCAAAGCATGGAACGGAGAAGAAACCGTGAACACCTTTGCCGCGTCCGAAACAGGCTTTTTCGACATCATCTTTATGGATATAATGATGCCCGTAAAGGACGGACTTACAGCGACCCGTGAGATACGTTCGCTTGACCGCGAGGACGCAAAAACCGTGCCTATCACGGCAATGTCAGCCAATGCTTTCACCGATGATATACAGCGGAGCCTTGATGCGGGAATGAACGCACATATCTCCAAGCCTATCGATGAAGCCAAGCTGACCGCAACGGCTGAACTGCTTCTCAATGAGCGAAGCAAGGCTGTTTTATCGTAAGTACGAAGCTGCCGCTAAACTTAAATTTTATGAGATACCGACCCACAAAGTCGGTATCTTTTTTTATACTCAAAAATGCCTTTAAAGCATTCCAAAGAATACAAAAAGAGTATTGGACATTTTCAATCTTCGGATATATAATAGAACCGATGAAAGAAAAAGCTTCCCAAAAGCGCCGAAAGGAGATGCCTTATGCCTATGACCGATGCCGAACGGTTCGGAGAATGCCTTGATGATATCGGCTGCTGCGAAAACGAAAAGGCGGAGCTTATGCACTGCCGATGCAATGATGATATCCAAGGCACGATACGTCTGCTCCGAAAGCGCAGGCAAACTCTCCTTGATGCGATACACAAGGAAGAAAAACAGATAAGCTGCCTTGACTACCTTGTGTTCAAGCTCAACGAACAACTTGAACAGCAGTTTGACGAAAACAAAGGAAAGTGATATTATGACAAAAGAAAAGCTTTTTTCAAAAAGAGTATTGAGCATTCTGACAGCGCTTTTCACCGCCGCAGCTTTATCCTCCTGCGCAAGCACCGATACAACCGTCAGCGAGAGCGAAACGCAGACATCACAGGTAATGGATAACGAAGCCGCTCAGCCGACCGAAACAGAAGCGGGAAGCATATCGGAAGCCGAAACCGAACCTGCGGAAGCTTCCGACGAAAGCAAGACAGCTGTCGTATATTTCTCCGCAACGGGAACTACTGCGGAAATAGCTAAAATGATAGCAGACGAAACGAACGGCGACCTTTTCGAGATCGTCCCCGAAGTACCCTACACGGACGACGACCTCAACTACAACAATGACGACTGCCGCGCAAACGTTGAGCAGAATGATGATTCCGCACGTCCTGCCATTGCTGACGACCTTTCCGCTGTCAGCGACTACGATGTCGTTTTTCTCGGACACCCTATCTGGTGGGGAACAAACCCGAGAATTATCCAAACTTTCCTCGAAAGCTATGACCTCTCGGTCGCAAAGGTCTACACATTCTGCACATCGGGCGGAAGCGGCATTGAAACGAGCGTCAGCGAACTGCAAAACCTTTACCACGAAGCAAACATCATCAGCGGAAAAAAGCTCAACGATGCGACAGCCGATGATATCCGCGACTGGGTGGAAAGTTTAAAACAATAAACTCGGAATTATATAGGCTTTTCAAAAAAATTGGGAGGTTTTTTATGAAAGTTCTTATAATAAACGACAGTCCGAGAGTTGGCGGAAACACCGCTCTCGCCGTGAACGAAATGACGAAGGTCTTTGCCGAGGAGGGCATTGAAGCCGATGTTATGCAGATCGGCGCTAAGGATATCCGCGGCTGTATCGCCTGCGGAAAATGCTCCGAACTTGGAAAGTGCATCTTCGATGATGAAGTTAACGAGGCGGCAAAAAAGTTTGAAGAAGCAGACGGTCTTGTTATCGCCAGTCCAGTTTACTACGCTTCGGCGAACGGAACGCTCATTTCATTCCTCGACAGACTTTTCTACAGCTCAAATTTCGATATGTCGATGAAAGTCGGCGCAAGCGTTGTATGCGCGCGAAGAGGAGGCTGTTCGGCAACCTTTGATGAGCTAAACAAATACTTTACTATCTCGAATATGCCGATAGCTTCAAACCAGTACTGGAACTCTATCCACGGCAGAGCAAAGGGCGAAGCTGACCTTGACGAAGAGGGCAAACAGACAATGCGCATCCTCGCGCGGAATATGTCTTTCCTTATGAAGTCGATCGCGCTCGGCAAAGAAAAATTCGGTCTGCCGAAAAAGGAAAACCGCGTTGCGACTAACTTTATTCGCTAAGATTTTATGATTCTATTATATAAAAGGACGGGTTTTATATGAGCAAAAAGGTCGTAGTTATCTCAACGAGCCTGCGCGGAAACAGCAACTCCGAACAGCTCGCGCTCTCCTTTGCAAAGGGCGCGGAGGACGCTGGGAACAGCGTTGAATTTATCTCTCTCAAAGGGAAAAAGATAGGCTTCTGCATCGGCTGTCTTGCCTGCCAGAGCAAAGGCGAATGTGTCATAAAGGACGATGCGCTCGCTATTGAGCAGGCAGTTCTCAATGCTGACGTTGTAGCATTTTCCACGCCAATATATTATTACGAAATGTCGGGACAGATGAAAACTCTCCTCGACAGAATGAATTCGCTCTATCCGAAGGATTACCGCTTCAGAGATGTTTATATGCTCTCGGTCGCAGCCGAGGACGAGGACTATACTCCGAAGCGCGCCGAAAGCGGATTGCAGGGTTGGATAGACTGCTTTGAAAAGGCGGACCTCAAGGGAACGCTTTTCGTCGGCGGAATGAATGACCCCAACGATATAAACGGAAACGAAAAATTAAACAAAGCTTATGAAATGGGTGAAAGAGTATGAAAAAAATAACACAAACAGCAGGCAGAGACCAGCTCGGAGGTTTTGCCCCAGACTTCGCACACTACAATGACGATGTTCTTTTCGGCGAAAACTGGAACAACACGGACATCGACCTCAAAACAAGATGCATCGTGACAATGGTTGCGCTCATGTCCTCGGGCATCACCGACAACTCGCTTGTTTACCACCTCAAAAATGCAAAGGCAAACGGCGTTACAAAGGCAGAAGCAGCCGCTGTCATCACACACACTGCTTTCTATGTTGGCTGGCCAAAGGGCTGGGCAGTTTTCAAGCTTGCAATGGACGTATGGAACGATGAAGCCGCTGACGACAGTGCAAAAGCCGCTCACGAAGCTTCAATGATGTTCCCTATCGGCGAACCGAATACAGGCTTCGCGCAGTATTTCATCGGTCAGAGTTATCTCGCCCCGATATCGACTTCGCAGGTGGGCATTTTCAACGTAACATTTGAACCGAAGTGCCGCAACAACTGGCATATCCACCATGCTGACAAGGGCGGCGGACAGATACTTATCTGCGTAGGCGGCAGAGGCTACTATCAGGAATGGGGCAAAGAACCCGTTGAGATGCACCCCGGCGACTGCATCAATATCCCCGCAGGCGTAAAGCATTGGCACGGAGCAGCTCCCGACAGCTGGTTCTCGCACCTTGCAGTTGAAGTTTCGGGCGAAAACTGCTCGAACAAGTGGTGCGAACCCGTGGATGATGAACAGTATGGCGAGTTAAAGTAAACCCTTTTCAAAAATATACGGAGGTAATCATTATGAGCAAAGCATTGGTTGCATTTTTCAGCGCAAGCGGCGTTACAGCAAAGCTTGCAAAAAATCTGGCATCTGCCGCAGGTGCAGACCTTTTCGAGATCAAGCCTGAAACACCATACACAAGCGCAGACCTCGACTGGACCAACAAAAAGAGCCGCAGCAGCGTTGAAATGAGCGACAAGTCCTCCCGTCCTGCCGTTTCGGGCAAGGTCGAGAATATCGGACAGTACGATACTATCTTCGTAGGCTTCCCTATCTGGTGGTATGTTGCACCGACTATCATCAATACATTTCTTGAACAGTATGACCTCAGCGGCAAAAAGATAGTTCCTTTCGCAACCTCGGGCGGAAGCGGAATGGGCGGCACGAACAAGGATCTCGCTCCCTCCTGCAAGGGCACAGAACTCGTTGAGGGCAAGCGTTTCCCTGCAAGCGCAAGCACTGACGAACTGAAAAAATGGGCAGAAAAGTATATATAAACTGCTTCACCTCTCTCATATAAAAACTGCGCAAAGCTGAAATACTAATTTTTAATCAAAGTGTAGACAAAAAATCGGCGCAAAAGCCATATAAATCTGTTTTAAACATCAAGATGTTACAACGGCTACGAGCTGTTTGCTTGATTTTTTGTACACTTTCAGTTTAAAAATTAGTATAAAAGCTTTGCGCAGTTTTTTATGCTCCTATTGAAAAATTTTCCTGACTATGTTATAATAATACTAAACACCAATAAAATAAAGGAAAAATTCTGCGCCGGAATCACATATATTCAAGATTGTCGGCTTGTTTTTTTCTAAATTTTAAATGGTGTTTTGTATAAAATCAACAATTGCAGGGGGAAATAAAAAATGAACCAAAAATATAAAATTGCCGCTGCTATCGAAGCCGTTGTGATACTGCTGCTGATCATTGCGCTGATATTCATGAACCTTGGCAGGAAAAATTCTGCCGCCGATGAGCAGAATAAGCAAACAGAGAAAAATATATACTCCTCTTTCACTGCAAACGAGATAGAACAAATGAGATTCTCCAAGCTTGCTTGGTTCTCGCTGACAACAGACTTTGACCCCTCTCAGCAGCCGAAATTGTCTGTCGGTGATGAAATAACCATTCCGTACAAGCTCACAAATATGACCGACCGCGAGCTTACGGTAAATATAATGGGGGATTTCGATTCGTATGAGCATATCGCAAGGCTTGCGGAAATTGAAAATGTCAATCCCGCTGCAACGGGTGATATCCACGAATACACCTTTCAGCCGCACGAAACTATCGTGTTAAATTCGCCCGTAAAAGTCAGTTCGGACTCGCTCGTTGAATATGGTGATTACACACTGCTTGCTTCGGTTCTTGTTGAGGTCACAGATGCGGATATTGAAATACCGGGCAGCTGTTATTTCAGCATTTCACTCGATGATATGTATTTATCCGCGGAATAGTCAGATTTTACCTTGCATTTTCCCCAAACCTATGCTATAATATTCTCAGAAAAATGCCGCTGACGGAAAAGCGGCACTTTATACAAGTTAAGGTTAGCATTGACTAACTAAAATGGAGGATAATATGGAAAAGATACACTTTGACCCCGATACGGACGGTTTTTACGGCGCTTACTGGAAATGCCCCACACCGACCGACTGCGCAATTATCGCAATGATAGGCGACGACCCCGAAGATTATCTCGCAAAGACAATGGTAAAGTGGCTTCACGGACTTGACGTGAACGTTATGTCAATGTCACCTGCGAAGAAAGACTACGGTCATCACAACTATCCGCTCGAAAGGATAGAAACCGCGATAAAAAAGCTGAAATCGCTTGGCAACAAGAAAATAAGCATCGTCGGCGCATCGACAACGGGAACGCTTGCACTCACGGCGGCTTCGTATTTCCACGATATCACGCTCACGATTGGTCTGACCCCGAGCGACTTCGTTTGGCAGGGCTTTATGCAGGGCAAAAAAGACGGCTGCAAGGAGTGGCCTATCGAGGGCGAGTCGCTTTTCACCTACAAGGGCAAACCGCTCCCCTATATGCCGTTCGTTTATCAGCACCCACAATACTGGCAGGTCATTGCGAGCGAATCAAAGCGCACGGGTGATATGCTCAACTCGCTCAAGCTTTTTGACGACTCGGAAAAGGCTCACTCTATCACCGAGGACGAATTTATCAAGATCGAAAACATCAAGGGCAAGCTTCTTCTCATCGGCGGCGACGACGACGTTCTCTGGGACGCAGGAAAATATATCCGCAGAATGGAAAAGCGCCTTGCCGAAAGACCGCACTCCTGCGATGTTGAAGCTGTTGTTTACCCTCACGCAACGCATTACGTTTTCCCCGAAAGTCTGCTGAAAAGGATGTTCCCAGTCGGCTCGGGACTTTTCCTCAAAATGGCATTCAAAGCCGCAAAGCAGTACCCCGAAGAGTGCAAGCAGGCGCGAATCGATATTGAGCGCAGGGTCGTTGCTGCGATCAAGGAATGGAGAAATGCTTAAATGAAATACGCAGGTATGCCCATGGGAATGTGGGCGCTCTTCTCAGGTTCGTTCACGAAAAATCTCACCGAGATTTTCGGTATTGACAAAGCTGCCGCAGATGAAGTCAAGCGAAAAGCCAAGCCGAAATACAAAGAGCTGATCTCCGAACTCCCCGAGTTTGAAAAAGCCGACCGCTTCAAAATGAACATTGTCAACTGTGCTTTGCTCTGCGCATTCATTCTCAATATGCCTCAGCGCCCCGACGTTGAAAGGCTGACGGAATACTACAAGCGTTCGATGATGACCTCACTTATGAAAAAATTCTGCCGCAAGAGCGGAAAGAAAAAGTTCACCGAAAAAGACCTTGACGGTATGCGCGCAACAGCCAAGCTCAAAGCCGCCGACCGCAACCCGTTTTCGTGGAATATGGACTTATTTGAATATCCCGACGGCAGCGGCTACGAGGCAAGATTCTACAAATGCGGAATATGCGAACTGATGAAAAAGCTTGGACTTTACGACCTCACACCTGCGATGTGCAGGCTCGATTACACTATGAGCGAGGCAGGCGAAACAGCTGATTTCGTTCGTGAATACACTCTCGCCTCGGGCGGTCCTTACTGCGACTGCGGCTACCAAAAGAAAAAATAATTCTTACTCGTACTTTTTTACAACAAATCTTAACAACAATCAGTATATACATAATAAATTATACTCAAAGTAGTTTAATATAATATACTAACTATAATATGGCATTTATATTATACTAATTGTATATAAAATTACTATAAACAGCACCGCAGGGGCAACGTTCCTGCGGTGTTGTTTTTTTGAAAAAAGTTAAAAATACCTCTTGACAAGAGTCCGAAAAAGGACTATAATATGCAAGTGTCCGTTTTCGGACTATTTGTTTTGCGGCTAAGAAAAGTTTTGCTTTGCTGTAAGATATCAGACCGCGGAACTTTGCATTACCCATAAAAAAGCAAAGGTGTGAATATATGAACATAGAAGAATATATAAAACAGCTCGATGAGCAGATGAAAGAATACGATTCTATCTACCACGATGCCGCCGTGAAATACGGACTTTCCGATACGTCAATGTGGATACTGTACCTCGTTTCGGACGATTCCGAAAGATACACACAGCAGGACTTGTGCCGCCGATGTTTTTTCCCGAAGCAGACCATAAACACGGCTCTCAACAGCCTTATCAGGAACGGTCACGCTCGGCTCGAACCTATCTCGGGAACGCGGAACAGTAAGCGGATAATCCTCACCGAGAGCGGAAAAGCTCTTGCCGCAGGCACGACAGACAAAATGAAAAAAGCCGAAAATGCGGCTTACCGCCGCTTCACCGATGAGGAACTCAACTTTTATCTCGATATGTCCGCTCGGCTCAACGACTATCTCCGTGAAGAAACGGAGAAAACATTTTGAAAGGAAGATACAAATGACAAAACCTATACAGCTTTCGGACCACTTTAATTTCAGACGGCTGTTCAGATTTACTCTGCCGTCCATTGCGAGTATGATATTCGCTTCGATATACGGCATCGTTGACGGATTTTTTGTTTCAAACTATGTCGGAAAAATTCCGTTCGCAGGACTTAACATTATTATGCCGTTCATTATGATGCTCGGCGCAGTCGGCAATATGATAGGTCTTGGCGGCTCGGCACTCATCGGAAAAACGCTCGGCGAGGGCGACTGTGAAAAGGCAAACAGCCTGTTTTCGTTCTTCACCTACTTTATGGCAGGCGCAGGAGTTGTGCTTGCGATATTGGGAAACATTTTCCTGCCGCAGATAGCCGTGCTTCTCCGTGCGGAGGGCGAAGTTCTCAAATATGCCGTTCTCTACGGTCGTATCTGCCTTGTCGGACTGATATTCCTGTCGCTCCAGTATGCTTTGCAGGGATTTCTTATCACAGCCGAAAGGCCGCACGTCGGATTTTTCGTTACAGTTGCCGCAGGCGTAACGAATATGGTTCTCGACGCGCTTTTCATCGTCGTTTTCAAGTGGGGACTCGCAGGTGCGGCGCTCGCAACGGTCATTGGTCAGTTCATCGGTGCGATCGTCCCGATAATAATGTTCGCAAGCCCTAAAAACGACTGGATATTAAAACTCGGCAAGGCAAAATTTGACGGACGCTCGTTTTTAAAAGCCTGTACGAACGGCTCGTCCGAGTTCCTCTCCAACGTTTCTATGTCAGTTGTCGGTATGCTTTACAACACCCAGCTTCTGAAATATGCAGGCAACGACGGCGTTGTCGCATACGGTGTTCTGATGTATGTAAATATGATATTCATTGCCGTTTTCTTCGGATTCACGGTCGGTATCTCGCCGATAATGAGCTTTAATTACGGCGCAGGAAACACAACGGAGCTGAAAAGCCTTTTCAAGAAATGCTCGACCATAATCGGAGCGGCATCGCTCACAATGCTTTTGGCAGCAGAACTTCTCGCAAGACCGCTCGCGATGATATTCACAAGCTATGATGCGGAACTTCTCGACCTCACGATACACGCATTTTCGATATATTCCATATCGTTCCTTTTCTGCGGAATAGGCATCTTCGGCTCGGCACTCTTCACCGCGATGAACAACGGACTTATCTCCGCGCTCATCTCGTTCATACGAACGGTAATACTCCAAGCCGCATTCGTGTTCATACTTCCGCTTTTCTGGAAGATAGACGGTATATGGTGGTCGGCAGTCTTCGCCGAGGGCATCGCGGCATCATTGAGTATCATTTTCATTATTGCTTACAGAAAAAAATATCAGTATATGTAATACTAATTTTTAATCAAAGTGTAGACAAAAAATCGGCGCAAAATCCATATATGCGAGTTTTTGCTTGATTTTTTGTACACTTTCAGTTTAAAAATTAGTATAATAAAACAGCCGAGGAGCGTTTCAATTTCGCCCTCGGCTGTTTATCTCTTATCCCATTCGCTTTCCGCTTCATCAAGCTTGCTTTGCAAAGTCTTTTCAAGAACAATAAATGCAGGAATGAAACTGTCACGGATAAGAAGTACCATTTCGTCAACTTCGTCCTCGTCATATATGTGGATTGAGGTGTTGCGCTTTTTCAGCATAAGAAGCCATACCGCGGGATCGTCAACAAAGCCAAGCTTGTAACCAAGCTGTAAAATTTCTCTCGGAGAACCCGTTTCATCACCCTCTGCACCGTGAATTTTCAGAACCTCCTGCAAAGCTTTCCAAGCAAGTTCAAACGTCCGCTCAAACTGGCAAACAACACCCATCCGATATATCTCATTATCATACGCAATTTTAAAATCGGCGTTTTTCAATACATTAAGGCAGTTTGAAAAATTATCAAGCTTGCCCATATCAATACTCACTTTCCCCCATTATCCCCACTTTTTTTCTTATGGGGAAAATGTATCTCGGGCATGGCGAGGTTGTCATAAAATATCCCCGATGTATTTTCATCATCGTCAAGCTTTTCTTCTTCATCGTTGGTATGTATTTCGGGAACGGCGAGGTTCTCCGAAGCGAATGTAAGGTGAGTTTTCTTCTTATTCTTTTTAAACATAAGACCGACCCCTTTCCCTGAAGGCTTTTACAATAGATTTATAAAGAACGTTACGCAAAGGCTGTTGAGGAAATCCGCGAACATTGAGCCTATTATCGGCACAAGGATATATGCTTTTACCGACGGCGCGAATTTCTCCGTGAGCACCTGCATATTCGCCATTGCGTTCGGCGTTGCGCCCATGCCGAAGCCGCACGTTCCCGAGGCGAGAACTGCCGCATCGTAGTTTCTTCCCATAACATTATACACGACGAAATATGTGAACAGCCCCATAAACACGACCTGTACGAGCAGGAGCACAACTAGCGGAAGTGCAAGCTCCGCAAGCTGCCAGAGCTTCAGCGTTATCATCGCTATGCCAAGGAACATCGAAAGGCAGATACCGCCGATGTCGTTTATTTCGCCGATATGGATATCAAATTTTCCCGTAAATTCGCTTATATTTCGCATCACTGCGGCAATTATCATTGCGCCGATATATATCGGGAACGTCATTCCCGTTTTGGACAAGAGCCACGAAACCACCGTTCCCAGTCCCATTGCTATAGCTATCTGATACGCCGCGGGAGCATACATACTTACCGAACGGTGCTTCTTCTCCTCTTCCTCGACGAGCGGAGTTTCGTCCTCAGCGACCGCGGTTTTGAGAAGATCGTGCTTTACTATGAGCCTGCGTCCGAGTGGGCCGCCCATAAGCGAACCTGCGACAAGTCCGAATGTTGCCGCTGCGGTGCAGAGCGTAGTAGCGCCGCTCACTCCGAGGTCTTCGAGGACAGGACCGAACGCACCCGATGTTCCGTGTCCGCCGACCATTGGTATCGAACCCGTGCAAAGTCCTATCAGCGGATCAAGTCCCATAAGCTTTGCAACGCCTATCGCGATGAAATTCTGTCCGAGGATAAGCGTTATGACACACACGAGGAAGATAACAAGGCTAAGTCCGCCGCTTTTAAGTATGCGAAGATTCGCCTGAAATCCCACCGATGTGAAAAAGATGACCATACATACCGTTTTCAGCGTTTCGTCAAAATCGAACTCGACAGCTCCCGTCATATACAATCCGAGCGAGAGCAGGGCAAACAACATTCCGCCGATAACCGGCGAGGGTATGCAGAAATGTTCGAGAAGCTTTATCTTCTGCTTCAAAAATCCTCCGAGGAACAGAACGCCGACCGCAACGGCGAGCGTCTGATACATATCAAGATGCAATGTGTACATACGCCCTCCTTAGTCCTGCGCAGCGTTCGGACGGTCTATCTCCGCCTTGTCTGCATTCGTGTTTACCGTAACGCCCTGCTCTTCATAAAATCCTGCCGCGCCGCTGTGGAAAGGTATCGAAATGCCGCTGACAGCAAAGTCAGCATCGAATTCCGATGCGCTCGTTGCATAATGAAGTTCCGAGCTGTGGTCGAAAAGTATTCTCACAAGCTGTTCGGCTGTGTCGTCCGAGATTCTGCCCGAAGCCACAAGGACAGCCTTTACGCCGACCGTTCGCACTTCCTCTGTCTGACCTGCGTAGGTGTTCGCAGGGATAGTGCAGACGGTGTAGTCCGAATCGCCGTCCGTCATTCTGGCGATGATCTTTTCATCGAGGGAAACAATGCGTATCGCTGTTTCCTTTGCAAGCTCCGTCACAGCCGTGGTCGGCAGACCTGCCGTGACGAAGAAAGCGTCTATCGTTCCGTTCTCGAGAGCCGCCGCAGAGTCGGAGAACGAGAGGTTCTCTTTCTTGACCGAACCGTTCACAAGTCCACCCAGCTGCATTATAAGCTCGGCATCTTTCAGTGTTCCCGATTCTTCCTCGCCAACGGAAACAGTCTTTCCGTAAAGGTCGGAAACGGTGTAAATATCGGAATCCGCTCTTACGATGAGCTGACATTCTTCCGTGTACAACGCCGCAAGCGCGCGAATGCTTCTGCAAGGCATCTCGGCAAAGCTGTTCTCACCGTTGTAAGCCTCCGTGAGCATATCGCTCTGCACAACGGCAATATCGAGAAAGCCCTGCTGAATGAGCCGCAGATTAGCCGCCGAGCCTGCCGTAGCCTTTACCTCGACCGACAGCTTTTCATTTTCCGCGCCGATAAGCTGCGCATAAGCACTGCCGTAAGCGTAATAGTTTCCGCCGATGCCGCCCGTTCCGAATGCGAGCTTGTCCGCACTTCGGCAGGAACACATCAGCAAAGCGCAGACCGCCGAAAGCAGTATGCACATCAGCGTTTTTATTTTCTTCATCAAAACTTACCTCTCCTTTGTCAACGAATATCTTCGGCTGACTGCACAGTTCTTCCCGAAAAACAGAAAAACTGTTTTCTATACAGATCTCAGTATTTAGTTTTATTATACCATATTTTCGCTGAAAAGTAAAGGAATTGCGCGTTTTCGGCCACGGTATTTCAACGAGTGAATTATCCTTCTTAAAATTATTAATAAAATATTGTAGGGGACGGGTTTTCCGTCCCGCAGTCACCAATACCGTTCAAAAAACGGGACGGGTGACCCGTCCCCTACGGTAAAATATAGCAATTTGAAATACCGTGCGTTTTCGGCTTAGCTTTTCCGTGAAATATCATCAATTTTGCAGTATTTTTGCCGATTTTTTCGTTTTTTTATTGATTTTGTGTTATGTTATGGTATAATTATTGTATAGCCTTTTTTATAGAAAAATAAACGCCCTTGGAGGCAGTAAATATATGAGCAATTTAAGTGATAATGACATTCGTGAATATTTCCGCGCAGGCAGTATGGGGTTCTGGAAGTTTGAGCTTGAAAACGGCAAGCCGCCGAGGCTTTATGCCGACGCTGTCGCAAACTCGTTGTTCGGCACTTCCGAGGATATGCCGCCGGAAGAGCGCGCCGTTTTTCTGGTCACTCACGTCCACCCCGATGAGCAGGAACTTTTCAATGAATACTTCACGGGACTTCTTGAAAAGGAATCGGAGATAATCTACCGCTATATCCACCCCGTTTCGGGCGAAATGTACGTCCGCTGTACAGGCAGATGCATCTCACGCTCGGACAATATGACAACGATCGTCGGCTACCACAGCAGGATAACGGACATAATGCGCCTTGAACCCGACAAGCTTCTCGAAAACAAGCTCGAACGCACCAACCGCGACCTCCAGAAAGAACAGCTTCGCCAAAATGATTATCACAAAGAGCTCATGGATATGGTAAGCTGCGGCATTTTATCCTACACTCTTCCCGAACACCGTATCCTTCACATGAATGCGGAAGCGCTCCGCATCTATGGTATGAGCAGCATCGAAGAAGCTCAGTCCGACCTCGGCGATATTTTCAGAAGGATAACATATCTCGACCCGAAAGTCCCCGTAATGCTGCGTAAGCTTTGCCATGAAAAAGATTCGCTCGACTTCGAGTGCATCATCACGAACAGCAGGAACGAAAAAACGAACGTCCTCGCCAAGTCCGAGGTGTTTGTCACTCCGCAGGGCGAAACCTCCGTTGTGACGACCTTTATCGACATTTCCGAAAATGTTACATTGAAGAACGAAAAAAGTATTCTTGAAGCGCTCTGCACAGATTATACTTCCGTATATTTCTGCGACCTTGCCGCCGATACGATGACAAACTTAAAATGTGACAGTGAGCATTGCATTTTTGAAAACCTCTCTGACCCGAAGGATCGTGTGCGCGACTTTACTTATCGTATGGCGCGCTTCTATGATAAATTCGTCGTAAAGGAATCCGCACCCGATTTCACGGAAAAGATGAACGCGAAATACATTATGGATTTTCTTTCACATAATAAGCGTTTTATTTACCGCTATCGTTCAAAGCCCGACCTGCTCGGAAACGAACATTTCGAGATTCAGGCTGTACGGCTCAACACCGAGGATGGCTTCAAGGTCGTTATCGGCTTCCGCTATATCGATGATATCCTCCACGAGCAGGAACGTCAGAAAGAACAGCTCGAAACAGCTCTCGCTCAGGCGCAGTTCAACAACGATATAATCGGCGCTATCAGCAAAATTTACTGGGGCATCTATCACCTTGACCTTGAAAAAGGAATGTATCGGGAGATCTCTTCCGAGATAGGTCTGCATAAATTCAAGGATAAGGAAAGAAGCATCGCCGAGGCTTTGGCAAATTCAAGCGAGGATATCGTTGCCCCCGAGTTCAGAGCGCCGCTCAAAGTCTTCAATGACCTTTCCACCCTCCCCGACCGCCTTAAAAAGCACGAAAGTGTTTCTATCGATATCTGCACGACCTCGGGTGCGTGGTATCTTCTCCGATATATCGCCAAGAACCGCGACAGCTCTGGCAAGGTCACGAGTGTTCTGTTCGTTGTCCTCGAAAACAACGAGGAAAAGAACAAGGAGCTTGAATATCAGCGCCAGCTTCTTTTAACAGCCGAGGACGCAAAGCGCGCAAACATCGCCAAAACTGACTTCCTGCGCCGTATGAGCCACGATATCCGCACACCGATAAACGGCATCATAGGTATGCTCTCTATCGCGGAGCATTACCCCAACGACCTTGAAAAGCAGAGCGAATGTCGGGCAAAGATAAAGCAGGTCTCGGGCTTTCTGCTCGAACTTATCAACAATATCCTCGATATGAACAAGCTCGAATCGGGCAAGCTTGTCCTTGAACACAAGCCGTTCGACCTTATGGATATTCTTGACGAGGTCAATAACCTCACCGACATAAACGCGCAGGAGTATGGACTTACGCTTTATACCGACAACAGCGGTCTTGAACATACGCATCTTATCGGCAGTCCTCTCCACCTGCGGCAGATATTGCAGAACCTCGCAGGAAATGCGGTGAAATACAACCGCGCAGGCGGAAGCATATCCGCGACCTGCCGCGAGATTTCCTGCAAAGACGGTAAAGCCGGACTTCAATTCGTATGCGAAGATACGGGCATCGGTATGAGCGAGGAGTTCCAGAAACACGCCTTTGAAACCTTTACTCAGGAAACGAGCCGCTCGCGAAGCACATATACGGGAACAGGTCTTGGTCTTGCCATTACGAAACAGCTCACCGAGCTTATGGGCGGAAAGATAACTCTCGAAAGCAAGCTTGGCGTTGGCACGAAATTCACCGTTGACCTCGCCTTTGACATCGACGAGAACTATGTGAAAACTCCTGCCGCTGAAACAGATCGCTGCGAAAATTCGCTCAACGGCGTTCGTATACTCATCGCCGAGGATAACGATATAAATATGGAGATCGCACGGTTTATGCTCGAAAAGAACGGCGCTGTAATCACCGAAGCGTGGAACGGCCGTGAAGCTGCTGATATCTTCGCCGCCTCGAAGCCGAACTCATTCGATATTATCCTTATGGACGTTATGATGCCGATAATGGACGGCTTGACCGCCTCGCGCGAGATACGCTCTCTGGATCGTGAGGACGCGGTGAAAATACCGATCTTTGCAATGACCGCGAATGCCTTTCAGGAGGATATCCGCCAAAGCAGGGACGCAGGCATGAACGAGCATTTTTCCAAGCCGCTCAACGAGCGCGAACTGCTCAGTACGATATGCAGATATGTGAATAAATAAGCAAAGCAGAGTCATTTTGGGCTCTGCTTTTTCGCATAAAAAGACCTATTGCTTTTTCCGAAAAAATATAGTATAATAACCTTGGAAAATAAACGAAAGGAGAAGCCTTATGCAGATATCGAGCAGATTTACGCTTGCAGTCCATATCCTCGCCTGCCTTGATAAGTTCGGCGGCGAATATAAGGTCACGAGCGATTTTCTCGCAGGAAGCACGAACGTCAACCCCGTTATCGTGAGAAAAATTCTCGGTCAGCTCAAAAGCGCAGGTCTTGTCGAGATCGCAAGAGGTTCGGGCGGCGCATCGATAGCACGTCCGCTCGGGGAAATAACCTTTCTCGATATTTATAAAGCCGTTGAATGTGTTGACAACGAGGGACTTTTCCATTTTCACGAAAACCCGAATGAAAACTGTCCCGTTGGGCAGAATATCCACGCCGTTCTCGATGACAAGCTTGAACGTGTGCAGAGCGCAATGGAACGGGAGCTTGCTTCGATAACGCTTGAAGATGTAAAAAACGACCTTTCAAATATTCTGAATAAAAACTGATATTTCGGACTGTTTTTAACCCAAAAACGCAGTCCGAAAATTTTTTTGAAAAATCTCGTTGTAACTATTGACATTACAACAGACATCTGCTATAATATAGTTGTAACAAAGATAGTTACAACTATATTAACGGAGGAATCTATTATGACCAATTACAACAAAACAACAGTTAAACCCGATGCAAGGACCGAGCTTCACGATATCCTTTCCCTCACGGGCGCAGAGGTCAGCATAAACAACCTCCCCGCAGGCGCAGGAGTTCCGTTCGTTCATTCGCATAAGAACAACGAGGAGATTTACGCCGTTGTTTCGGGCAGAGGAAAAGCCGTTATTGACGGTGAAACCGTGGAACTTTCTGCAGGCGACTGGCTTCGTATCTCCCCTGCCGCAAAAAGACAGTTCTCCGCAGCCGAAGATTCACCTATCACATTTTTCTGTATTCAGGTAAAGGAAAATTCACTCGGCGGCTACACTCAGAATGACGCTGTTGTTGAATGACCGCAATCAAAACCACCCGTTGAACGGGTGGTTTGCAAAAGCCCTTAAAGGGCTTGGTA
>CALANW010000091.1 GCA_937926145.1 uncultured Ruminococcus sp.
GTCCATAGCTATAAGCTTTTCCACCCCCAGTAAAACTGGGGGTTTTACTATACAATAAAAATGCCAAGCCGCAGAACTGAACCCTGCGGCTTGAATTTTTATTGAAAATTGAAAAACGGACTGAACCTTATGTGAGCATCAACATAAAATTTTTGCGTACCGGCGTCTTTTTCAACTATGACCGTGCCATAAGCCGTTCCCATAGTGTTTATGTCCATTCTGACGTCACCCGAAGAGTCAAATTCCGATACCTTGTAGTCTGCATATCCTCCAAGCATTGGGTTAAGTTCTGTTTCGTAATATTCAATGTCCGAAAGTGACATTCCGACATATCCTTCTTTTCTGTAATCATACGACTCCGCAACATCATCACTGTCTGATTGGTGCGTTATCGCAAGATAAGTCGCATAATCGTCGTAAACAAGCGTCCTCATGTATGTATCAAACGCCGCATAAGCCGTGCTGTCATCATAATACGAACCGATCATGCCGGCACTGCTTTCAACATCTGCAGCAGCCTGCGAAACAGGATCACCTTCATCGGTGATGAGCAGCATAGTCCAGTATAAACTCTTGGGATCGTGATAAAATCCTGCATACTTCCATTGTCCGTCCTTGATCTTCGTCCTTGCAGACCTTGAAAAGCTTATTGAGTTTACAACGCCCTCATATCCTTCATAAAATGTCATACCGTCGATTATCTCACAGTTTGTGTAGCCGATATTTTCATCATCAAATATTGTGATGTAACTTGAACCGTCTGTCCTTGTCGCATCTGCAAGCGTGTCAATTGTCAGTTCTCCGGTTTTCACCTTTGCACAATAGTTCAGTTCTTCCACAGGAATAAGCTCCGCCAAGCCATCACCGCTCCGCCAACTGTTCAGTTCTTCAAAAACTTTCTTGTCTTCATCTGACAGTTCGTCCGCAGATAAGAACGTCAAAGCTTTTTTTGCCTGCGTTGTCACTTCCGTTTCAGCAGTTGTCGTAACAGAAGTTGTTTCCCTTGTCGTTGTCTGCTCGACAGTTGTTTCAGCGCTTGTCACCGTCGTTTCTTCCGTAACAACCGAATTTTCAACCACCGTTTCAGTTGACGTTTCGTCTGCTTTTCCGTTGTTTCCGCAAGCAGTAAGCATCACTAAAGCAAGTACCGCCGCAAACATTGATGAAGTAGATTTTCTCATTTCTCCAACCCCTTAAAATTATATTCAGCTTATTATACCACACCAAATTCGCCAAAAGGTATTCTCACAGCTAACTTCCGCTCCTGCACCAGCGAACAAAGCTCTCCGAGCTGCGGAATTCATATTCGCCAAGCCGTGACAGCGCACGTTCAACTATCTTTTCGGGTGTGTACTTCGCAGTGCTGTCCGTGTCGGACGGCATAACAACAACTCTGCCCTTTTTCGCAAACAACGCAAAAGTTATCGTCCTCACCGCAGGCTGCATATCATATCCCTTTGAGAAGAAAACCACAGTCCTGTTTCCTGCGTAAATGCCGTGATATCCCTTCAATCCTTTTCTTATGTAAAGATGATCCCCAACGTTGAAACTGATATTTTCAGCCGCCTTGCTCTCCTTGTCAAACATCGACGCAGCCGCTTCAATACAGTTTCCGATCGCTCCTATCGCACTCTCCGATACAAGTGCAAGCGTCCTCATTCTGCCTGCCTCAACAGCCATATCCATTATCTCTTTATTGTCCGTCATATCTTCAAGCCCGTCCGCGCCACTGCAAAAGAATTCGGAATTTCTAAATCTACAGGTTATTACTATTTAGATGATAAGATAAAGCACAAACCGCCCTGCAAACGATGTATCAAAGCCGTTTGCAGAGCGGTTTGTGTTTGTATATATTATAAATATTTGATAAGCTCGTTCCTCGTTTAATCACCCCGAACACCGTTCGGTGATCAAAAACTCCGAAGCAGACAGCAAATATCTGCTTCTAAGCTTTTTATGCTCCAATTATTTCTCTATCTGCCAGCCATTGCTTTCCTGCTGGATATTCCACATACGGGCATAAAGACAGTTCTTTTCCATAAGCTCCCGATGTGTCCCCTGCTCGGTGATCTTCCCTCTGTCAAGCAGAAGTATTTTGTCCGCACCTGCAATGGTCTTGAGCTTGTGTGCTATCATTATAACAGTCCTGCCTTTCACAAGCTCCTCTATTGCCTGCTGAACATCACGTTCGTTTTCGGGATCAAGAGATGATGTTGCTTCGTCCAGAAGCAGCACGGGAGCATCTTTCAGTATCGCACGGGCAATGGAAATACGCTGCTTTTCTCCGCCCGAAAGCGTTGAGCCACCCTCGCCTATCATAGTATCATAGCCTTTTGGCAGCTTCATAATAAAATCGTGGCATCGTGCAAGCTTCGCCGCTGCGATGATATCCTCTTTCGAGGCATTTTCCCTGCCGTATCGGATATTGTTTTCAATGGTATCCTGAAAAAGATACACGTCCTGAAAAACCACGGATATTCTTGACATAAGCTTTTCGGGGTCAACAGTTTTTTCGTCTGTTCCGCCAAAATAGACCGCGCCGCCCTGAGGGTCATAAAAACGCGCGGCAAGACGAAGCATCGTGCTTTTTCCGCTGCCCGACGGACCGACTATGGCAGTCATACTTCCCTTTTTGAATTCAGCGTTCACATCGTCAAGCACCGTGTTTTTGCCGTATCCGAATGTGACGTGTTCAAAGCGGATATCGCCGTTTTCGGGAGCATCGTTTTCGCCAGACATCACAGGCTCGTCCATAAGGTCAACTATTCGCTTTCCCGCATCTTTTTTATAGACAAACACTGGGAGCTGAACTATTGCACCAACAAGCGGCTCAAAAATTCTTGTGCCGAAGAACAGAAACATTACAAATACCGAAATATCAAGAGTTCCTCCCGACAGCAGATATGCTCCAGCCATTGTTATGAACGAAAGTCCCGACTGCAAAAATGATATCGCCACAAGATAAAACGGGCCCGATATACATTCAAGCTTTATGCTCTCGTTCATAAAATCACGGAACGCTTTTTCAAGCTTTGTGAAATTAGCTCCGCATAAATTATATGCTTTTATGACCTTCATTCCCGTGAGATATTCCTGAAGCCTGTTCGTCTGTTCAAGTTTCGCTCTGACGTGCGCCGCACCTCTTTTTTTATCTATCGCCTGCACTCCTATAAGGATAAGCACCGTTATCGGACAGCCTGCGAACATCGCAAGTCCAAGCCGCCAATCAAGGAACATCATTCCCAAAACGCCAAGCACAGCGGTTATCGCACCGCTTATGAGCTGCGGAAGAGTGTGCGTCATAGCATCTTCTATAAGCGAAAAATCGTTCATCATAGTGTTGCCAAGCTCTCCGGGGTCTTTGCTCATAAGAGATCCCAGCGGCAGCTTTCGGATATGCTCCGCAAGCTCCGTTCTTCCGTCCGCTCCTGCGGCATATCCGCCGAAATATGTTGCGTGGTTTGCGGCAAGCTCAAGCAGATACAGCATCACAGCCGATGCAAGCATTATCCCGCATAATATCCAAAGTCTGCTCACATCGACCGAAACGTCATTTCCACTGAAATGACGGTAAATGCTTACCACCGCAAGGGTAAGGAATCCAACGGGAATAAGATTGCCGAAATTAGCTATAACATTCAGAATGACCGCCTTTGTTATCTTTTTCGGGTGACCTGCCGTAACACAGTAGATCGCATTTTTGCTGTTCATATTCTCCCCTCCCCGCCGAGCTGCCAATCAGATGTCGCCGTGTATGCACTCCACATCTGCGAATATGTTGAACTCTTTTCAAGCAGTTCATCGTGAGTGCCCTCACATTCTATCTGTCCGTCTTTCAGAACGATTATCTTGTCTGCATTTTTTATCGTGATAAGACGGTGCGCAATTATTATAACGGTCTTGTTTCTGATAAGCTCCTGCAAAGCAAGCTGCATACGCCGCTCATTTTCAGGATCTGCATAAGCCGTCGCTTCGTCAAGTGTAAGTATTGGCGCGTTTTTCAGTATCGCACGGGCAACGGAAACACGCTGTTCTTCGCCGCCCGAAAGATAAACTCCGCCCTCTCCGATAAGAGTGTCATATCCGTTCGGCAGCCTTTCGATAAATTCGTGACATTGAGCCGCTTTCGCCGCCGCATATACCTCTTCCTTTGAAGCATCAGGACAGCCGACAGCAATGTTATTGTAAAGCGTGTCCGAGAAAAGAAATGTATCCTGAAAAACGAACGACATACAGTTCATAAGGTCAGCCGTGCGCATTTCGCGGATATCTGCGCCGCCTATGGAAATGCTGCCCGAGCATACGTCCCAGAAACGTGGGATAAGCTGCGCGGCAGTTGATTTTCCGCTGCCCGACGGACCGACTATCGCCGTGATCTTTCCCTGCTCCGCATTGAAGCAGATATCTTTGAGCACCTGAGGACTGTCCTCACTGTAAGAAAACGATACGTTATCAAACTTGATGCCGTAGCCATTCGGAATTTTGCCCTCGGTCGGCTCGGATATTTCCTTTTCGGACATTACCTTGTCGATTCGGTCAACTGCTTCCGTGATGCTCGTCATACTTTGACCGATATTTGTGAGCTTGAAAACGGGAACGGATATTCCCGGAGCGAACACAAGGAAAAACAGCAGCGTCAGAGCAAAAGCCATATTCTCCGTATCGCCCGAAAACAGGAATAATCCTGCCGCGAGGATAAATGTCGCAAGGGATAGCACAAGCACTCTGAAAAGGCAGTAATAAGGCTCAAAGTTGGCAGCATAGCGTGTGCTGAAATCGCGGTATGAAACTATGTCCTCGTAAAATCGGCGGAACGAACGGACGGTCTGCCCGAAAATTTTTATCGAGGGCATTCCCCCATATGCACTAACTTAATCTTGCAATTACCCTAAAAATATGGTAAAATAAAA
>CALANW010000092.1 GCA_937926145.1 uncultured Ruminococcus sp.
CAGTTCCTTAACGGCTTCCCGGATAGCGTCGATTTTCTCCCGGTTGATAAAGGACAGCCCCGCAAGGGTGTAGTCCCAATCCTCCGGCAAGGACAGCATTTGCGATAACAGCCCTTTTGCCTTTAGGGATAGCTCCTTATTGCGTAAGTGGTGGTTGCTCATAACCGTATAGCCCTTGTTGCGCTCCACTCTGAAAATTGCCATAGCGTGTCACTCCTTTTGCTGTGGATTTGTTACGCAGTAGAAAGGCGATTTTGCGGGAAAAGGTATAAATCCCTTGCCGCGTGGGAAACGCGCCCGCAAAGCCGCCTGTATCAATGCTTTTTCAGCCCCTACTGCGTAACAAAGGGCATGAAAAAAGCGGCGTTCCTGTTCTTCCTGTGTTGGAAGTGGGAAACGCCGCCTGTGCGGTGCAATATTCAATTTGTTGTGGTCTTATACTGATGTTCGCTGCTTTCTGTGGTTATCTCCGCAAGAGCTTAGAAGCATATCAAAGCCCTTTCCGTTAAAAGTAGTAAATGAGTAGTAAATTCAAGCTCTGTACTCGCGGAAATGCCCGTATTTCAAGCATTTTGGGGGATAATCAATTTATTTTGAAAAAATGCGACATTATTTTTCCATATCAGCCACAGCCTCGGACGGGAGCATTGAATGAAAACGCCTGAAATCCCTCAGCAAATGGGACTGGTCGGAATAGCCGAATTCTTCCGTAATATCAAACGGCGAATATTTTCCCGAGCGAAGCTCCTGCCAAACAAGCTGATATCTTATCAGCGATGAAAAAAGCTTCGGGGATATGCCGATCGTTTCGCTGAACGACCTTTCAAGCTGGCGGACCGATACTGCGGTTTCGCTCGCCGCTTCGTGGGTTTTTATCGTTCCCTTTGAAGAAATTATACTGTATATCCCGTTCATAACATTGTGGTTCATTCGACCGAGGTCAAGGCGGCTGTAAAGGTATTTTTCGCAGATATCAATGCGTTTTTCGGTCGATCTTTCGCGAATGATCAGCGGCAAAAGACTGCTGTATATATCGGGAAAGAAAATTCGGGCATCAAAGCTTGAACCTTTCGTTCCCGAGAAGCTCTCGGGCGTAAAAAGGCAGGCTGACCAAGCGTAAAATCTTATACCAAACTGTGTTATATTCACTTTATTCAGGACGTTCGTACTGTCATCGACGGCACAGAAGCCGCAGTTCAGAAATTCTTCACCGCAAAAGCTGAACACGATATCCATACAGGTATCGGGAATTATCATAACGGGACGGCTGTATTCTTTCATCTCCCAGAAGCATCGAATGAACGGTGACAGCGCTTTTGAGGGCATATATTCTCGGTAGCCCTCTTTCGGCATTGCGGTTTCGGGGCGGTATATCAAAGAGAGGTCAAACATTTTTTACTGCTTTCTTTTGGTGGTATATTATTTTCCGAATCACTTATATATTATACCTTAAATCCACGCCGAACACAATAGTTTTCCCATTTTGGGCAAAAATAAAAAGCCGCTTGAAAAACAAACGGCTTTTTATGGAGCTGGAAACGTGACTTGAACACGCGACCTGCGCATTACGAATGTATTTTTGCCCTTTTCACAACTTTTTACAAAATGCCGAAAATCCGCATAAATACGTCATTTGACGGCTATTCGCTTGTTATAACTTTTCACCGTTTTTTATTGTCAATGACAACTTTTTAAAAGAAATATTGTCAATGTATTGTCAATTTCAGAGCATATTTTCGAGCAGGTCAGCCGCCGTTTTTGACCTGCTCATTTTCTTTAACCCCATAAAATTTAAGGGGCATAAAAATGCGATATTAACGTTCTTGCTTTTTATAGGGCAATTTATCAAACAAAGCCATAAAACGCGTTACAGCGCAATTCTGACCCATTACAGCGTGTTGCATACGTCATATAGCAAAGCAGCCCGAGCAGGTTTGTTATTCGGTTGCCCTGCTCGGGTGTTTTTATTCTCCCATCATATCAAAATGCCGCCTATACCTCTTGGGTATCTCGATAGGCACATCATAGCCAAGCTGCTTTAATGCCTTGGGAATAATTCTCATACCGTCTTTGAAAAAGTCCTCTATCTGCTTTTCCTTGCGTGTTACGCTGTTATATGTTGACGGACAAACAAAAGTCCAGTCTGCGCCCTCGTGATCGACCACAAGACGAAAATATTTGTCTATGTCCGTATCGGAGAACCCTGCCTTGCTCAAAAGTATATGATGTTCAACAGCTTCATCTATCTGACTGACTATAAGCTGTTCACCGTCAAACGATACAAGAACAAGCAGCGGTTCATCATGTGACATTGCATCGGTTACGTTGTCTTTATCGGGGTAGTATATGATATTCATTCGCTTTTATCCTCGCTTTCCGTTTTCATACGTTGCTCAACAGCACCGAGAATATAAGCGTTCATACTTTCGCCCCGTTTTTCTGCTGCTGTCTGAATTTCTGCTTTTTTTCCTTTAGGCGCACGTATTCTTATATCGTCCGTCTTTTCCGATAAATACTTTATACTTGCTTTTTTCTGTGCTTCGCTATAAGTCGAACCCATAATAACACCACCTTTTGCACTTTATATTATAGCATAATATGCTATATGTCCGCTATATAAATTATATACAATATGTCCGCTATATATTTGTGCATTATACCACTTGTATATAGCGGACATATATGCTATAATGATAATATCGAAAGGAGGAAAGGACAATGGCGAAACCAAAGAGCAAAAAGAAAAGCTCGGATAAATCAGTTGCTTTGACGAGACTCCTGATTATCCAAGCCGCAATCGAACTTATTAAATCGGTCATTGAATTAATCAACGATCTGATTGAGTAAGTCAGCAGGGAGCGCAAAAACTCCCTGCATATAAGATACCACACACAGAGCCATTTGTCAAGCGTATGATCAATATTATTTTAGACGTTGTAATGATCGTGCTGTTGCTCATAGCGATCTATAACGGCACAAAGAAAGATTGAACGAATATCACATCAGAAAGGAGCAGGTCAGAATGAACGTTATCAAGTCCAAAGTTATGACAATAGCAAACCGTCTTGTAAGAAACGGAATGAACCGCAGAGCCGCAATGCTCAAAGCGTGGGTAATTGCAAAAGCTTCCGCTCTCCGTGTCAAGGTCAAAGGCACAAACCGCCGACAGAGTGAGCTTGAACAGCTTTCAGAGTTCAAACCGTCCGATATATCGGTAACATTCCGCAGAGAACCGCATAACAGCTATGACAGCAACGCCGTAGCCGTCTATGCCGCCTCAAACACTCGCAAGGTTCTTTATCGGATATTTGCCAAAAGCCGTAGCAAGCGTTGTAGCGCCGCTATTCGATAAAGGCAGAGAGCCGAAAGCAAAGGCGTTCAATGTTACGGGAGGCTTTAACCCGTGGGTCAGCTATGGTGCTGCACTCGCTATCGAAGTATAAACCACAGCGGAGCAGGTCACGCCCGATCTGCCCGACCTGCTCCGAGATATCAGAAAGGAAGTATATTACAATGGAAAAACAGCAGCTTCGTTCACTTATCGTGGCAAACGCATTAACCTATGCAGCCGAACACGGAATATCCAATTTCAAGGCTTTGTGCGCTGTGTCGGCTGATGCTTACAGTTTTGCAAAAAACTATTCATCGACAACAACAGCAAAAAACAAGTTTGAATACATCGACAGCATTTTAGGCTTTATTCTCGGAAGTGATAACAGCCTTACCGATGCAGAACTTGGAAGCCTTGAATCGTATTATCGCGGTTCTTCTTGCCCGATCGGTTTTGAATACGAGATCACAGACGAATTCAAACACGCTGTATCTGAATACCGCGAAGAGATGAAACGCATAACCGCTTCAACAGCAGATACACGGCGCATTCTTCTCAAAGCAAAAATCTGCCCCGCACTTGACCGCATAAATGACTTTGTACGATACAATGAACTTGTACAAGGTTTTGACAAAATGCTTTTCTTTGCTGAAATATACGAACTCGGACGTATTGACGGAATAAGGCAGGAACGCGCACGGCATAAAAACAGATTATAAGTGATATACATTGAGCAGGTGAACTCCTGCTCATTTCTTTTTATGCAAAGATGAACTGCAACTCGATAAAAAACTTTAAAATTGCCGAAAAATATGCAAAATCGTTAAAAAGTGAAAATAATCTCCGATAAATTCAAAAAAACGTGTATTTCTACCCCATTTCGCGCGCGCGTGAGCCGCGTCAAAAATGTTGTTCCCAACCGGTAGTATAGAAATAAACGCACTCTCTCCGAATGGGGGGCTATTTTCTCGATCTTGGCTTATGGAGCTTACGCCGTTTAAATGCTCTGTAGAGCGTTTGCTCGCAAACATAGTATTTATCGGCAATATCAAGTATTTTTACGCCGCTGCACCATAAGCGGAATGCTTCTCTTATTTGTTTATCACTCAAACATTCACGGCTTCTTTTCATAAAAATCTGACCTGCTCCAATGTAAACGAATATGTAATCATAATTTGTAAAAAATGTTCAAAAACAGCATAAATTCGTTAATTTTATATTGTTTTTTGATATTTTGCGGTTTATTCTCGCCGTCTGATTCTTATGACGTACAGCTTTTCATTGTTTACCCTATCCTCGGCATCTTCGTTGTAAAACGTGCCGTAAATTCAAGTCGCCTAAAGAGCAGGTAAAGCAAAATTTTTTTCGGCAAACTCTTAAAGTCTTGCCGCTGCACCTGCTCTGTGATATTGAAATATAGGCTGTATATCAAGCTGTTCCTGCGGTATGCGGACATACTTGAAATATACATAGCCGCTTTTATAAAATTCGCTCTTTCTCGTTTCAACAAGCATATAGCCTTGCGGTGCTTTCGGTGGGTGATCGGGACTGTACACCCTGCGCACCTTTTTAGGCTTTTCCGTTATCGGCTGTAAAATGTTCTTTGTCTGCTTCCAGCGTTTGCCCTTGTATTCTTCGGGTGTGTGCTTGTGCATATACACGGCTAAGGCTGTGAAGTCCTCGCCGTGATCTATGCCGTTATACTCGTTATGTTCTCGGAGCGGTTCGGATTTGATGATGCTCCCGAACGTCCACTTGCTTATAATATCACTTTCGGAAACGCCGCTTATTATCAAATGATGATGCAGCCGCCCCGTGCTTTTGCCGTGACCCGTAACAGCTACTATTTTTGCGTTCGGGTTTGAGTATCGAAGCCGCCGAATATAGTTGTCTATGTTCTTTTGCGCTTCTTCATAACTTTCGGGTAAATGCCCGTCATTGTATGTAAGCGTAACATAATAATCACCGCTGCGGAAGTTCGTGTTTATAAGCCGTATAAAGTGCTTCTCTGATTTATAGCGGTTATACCGCGCCTTTTCCTCGGGTGTGCGGACGTTCTCGGGTTCGGGCTTGCTCCTGCCGATATTCCGAGCGTTCTCTGAAACTGGATAATACTCTTTTTCAAGGACTGCACCCGATCTTGTTACACGTTCGCAGTTCTGCATGGCTTTACCCCCTTATTCAAGGACTTCGTAAAGCATATCTATAAACTGCTGCATCTCTTTGCTTTTACGCTTGCCCGAACACTCGAAGCAGTCAAGAAGAACCTCGACCTCGCTTTTATGCAGTTCAAGGGGATAAAATGTTTTAGGCTTGCAATGCTTGGCTTTATATATGCAGGAATCAATATTGTTTATATCAACGCCCCTGCTGATACGCTTGTAAGGCTCTTTTGTGCGTTCAAGGTATTGCAGAGCCTTGCGCCGTCCGCTTGCAAGCACCGTTTTGACCTGCTCGAAATTCTTTTCGTTAAGCAAAAGGGTGGATTTTTCAGCTTGTTCATCGTGTGACGGATTTATAAGACCCTCGGGTATCTGAATTTTTATTTCTTTTTCCATAGTTTTTACGCTCCGATGCTTGCACCTGCTCGAAAAATGTGCTATAATCGGAGCAGGTGAATAGTTTTCATATTTACTTGTGCGCTTTCTGCTGTATGCTCGCCAAAGTTTCCAGCAGAGGGCGTTATTATTTTGCATTCATGATCTTAACGGGCGAAATACGCCGCATTCGGGTTCTGCTGTCTGCTCGGTATGCTCGTTAAGGTAATCAATGAGCCTATCAAGGTTGAGCAGGACTTTGCCGTTCTTGTTATTGCCGCCGAGCCTTATTCCTACAATTTCCCCGTTTATGTAAGCGTTTCGCAGAAAGCGTTCCGATAAGCCCGTAATCTTCGCCGCTTCCTTAATAGAAACCATTCGGGGAACGTGGCGGCTCATTTCGATATCATTGTTGCAGTTGACTGCAAAAGCGGCATTGCTGCTCATACTGCCACACCTGCTTTCTGTTCTTTCTTTACCTGCTCGATCGCATCGAAATAGCGGTTCTTCTCTTCCAGCGGAAGTTCATAACGCAGCTTTCTTATAAGCGTTGGTTCTGAAACGCCCATAGCAGCCGCTATCTCATACAGATATACACGTTCACGCTGCGCCCGTTCTCTGATATCATTGTTTGCCTTTGCCATAAATAACAACCTCCTAAAATTTTTTATAAACTCTTGCAATCATCATCATATTGTGATATTATAGCTATGATGATTATTTTTGTTGCGGTTACAATTCTATCACAACAGAAATGAAATGTCAATATTTGTTTTTATATTTTTATAAAAACAACAAATGTAGCTATTTCATAAAATAATGATGAGGAGTTATACAACAAATGAAAAAACTTACTACACGTCAAATATTTGCTCAAATGCTAAAGAGGTTAAGAAAAGACAAAGGAATATCACGAAAAAAGCTTGCCGAAGATATAGGTGTTTCTGTTGCATCAATCGGCTATTATGAAAATGAAGATAGAGCGCCCGATATTGAAGTACTTGTAAAATTGGCAGATTATTTCAATGTTTCTTGCGATGAACTTTTAAAAGGCGTAAAATCTCCGAACGAGAATATTTTTAAGGATTTATGGATTTCTGATAGTGCGCTAAAAAATTTACATAAATTAAAAGAAATGGAACCAATCAACCCAGATACACACACAAGCCGTCTATTTGAGCTTTTTGATGATTTGATATCCGAACCAGAATTTAGATTAATAATGAAATATTTATACCGATATGCAATAGGATATGACGGAGGAATTGAATTACATGAAGATTTAAATAAAGCAAGTGATGAGGCTCTCGCTTTATTTGATGAATTTTTAGGCTGCAATGAAAGAATACGTTATCCGTATTTATATTGGTATAATATGTATGCGGTAATGGAGCTTTTAAACAATTTTGCCAAGAGTTATGCTTATACAAATTTGCGTGAATATGAATACTACATGGCTGATAAAATAGATCAAATATGCAATTCTAAAACGGTAAAGGAGAACCCCGACAATGGCAACGATAACAAAAAGGACGAATAAAGACGGCTCTATATCGTACAGAATAAGGGTTTCGGCAGGATATAAGGCAGACGGCACACAGCAGAAAGCGTTTCAGACCACTTGGAAACCCGACCCGAGCAGGTCAGAACGTGCGAATGCAAAGGCTCTGAATGAATTTGCCGTAAAGTTTGAAACCGACTGCAAAGCGGGTCTGATCTCGACCGAACGCCGCAAATTCGGCGAATACGGGCGTTATATCGTTCAGCTCAAATATAAGCACGGTGACTTGAAAAATTCAACATACGTCCGCAATATGAGCATTTTTCCGCAATTATCGGAGCTTGACGGCGTTTCACTTGACAAAATCACGCCGCAAATGCTCACAAAGCTATATGACAAGCTGCTGACCTCTCCAACAGTCGCAAGTCAGCGTTATGCACTCAAAAGAAAAATTGACCTGCTCAAACTCGGAAAATGCAGCGGTACGGTTCAATTCTGCGATAAATACGGCATTGCTCAAACTACATACAGAGCGATCACCAAAGGGGATAATATCACACCTGCAACGGCTGAAAAGCTGTCAAAGGCGCTTGAAATGCCCATATCTTCACTTTTCACAGCAGAGAACAACGGCAGAACGCTTTCCGCAAGAACGATCATAAGAACCCATGCGCTTGTATCTATGATATTGAGTGAAGCTGTAAAGGACGGGATAATTACTGCGAACCCTGCGGAACGTGCAAGGCTTCCGAAAGCAGAAAAACACGAAGCAGAATTTCTCGAACCCGAAGAACTTGCGGAAGTCCTCGCAGCCGCCGACCAAGAGCCGCCGAATATACGGCTTTTTATTTACCTGCTCACAGCAAGCGGCGGCAGACGTGGGGAAGTTGTCGGCTTGCGCTGGCGTGACGTAAATTTTGAATTTGGGCTTATACATTTTGAACAGACGGTAATGTACAGAAAGAACCTCGGTATTTACACCGATACGCCCAAGAATGAAAAATCGAACCGTTTTTTACACTTGCCGCCCGAAATGATAAAAATGCTTTCCGATTATAAGCAGAAATGGGAGCAGTTCAAAGCGCAATGCGGTACGGCATACCCAAGCAGAATAAAGCTTCCGAACGGCAGCGGTCAGATGCAGGACGTTGAAACCGACTTTGTATTTACTCAAAATAAGCGGCTTGGTTTCCCAATCAGCCCTGATACTGCTAATAGCTGGCTATATAAGCTTTCGGCAAAATACGGCTTGAAGCCGCTGCACCCTCACATGTTCAGACATTCCGCGGCATCTGTGCTTATATATAACGGCTCGGACGTTGTCAGCGTTGCAGGCTACCTCGGTCACGCCAACCCGACAACAACGCAGAACATATACAGTCATATTTTGCAGGAAGCGCAAAGCCGAAACGCAGAGATCATCGGTTCGGTTATGTTCGCAAAGAAAAAGCCGCTTTCCGATGATGAAAACGGAAGCGGCGAAAAGGCTGTTTAAAGGCTGTTTTAAAAGAAATATTGTCAATGTATTGTCAATTTCACTTTTGAGGGCAAATAAAAACGCCGTCCGAGAACCCTCAAACGGCGTAGATGCGTGGAGCTGGAAACGTGACTTGAACACGCGACCTGCGCATTACGAATGCGCTGCTCTACCAACTGAGCTATTCCAGCATTACTATAATATTATACTATAAAATAAGCTTGCTGTCAAGCCTTTGCGCGAAAAATTTATCAAATTTACCGCAGAAATTTTTTCGGCAGCAGCTTTTTCTATAGAGAAACTGACTTTTGTTTTTGCAGAAATGTAAACTTTAATCGAACTTTCTCCCCTTGCGGCTTTGGTTCTATTTACACAAGGACAGTTTTACGGTATAATTATTAGTGATTTTTATACTAAACACCATTTAAAATTTGGAAAAAATCAAGCCGTCAATCCCGCAGCTGTTTTTAACAGGTTTATATTGGATTTCGGCGTAGATTTTTTCCTGTATTTTATTGGTGTTTAGGAAAAAGCTGATTAAAGCGAAGCGTTCGTTTTGCCATTTTGAGAAATGTACGAGTTTACGTCTTTAATGTCAATTTGACATAAACATTTTGAAAAATGGCAAAAACGTATTAATCAGCGTTTCCTTAGTATTACTCTCGGAAAGGAAAATTTAATATGAAGATTTATGCGGCAAGGCACGGTCAGACCGAATGGAATTTAAACGACAGGATATGCGGCAGGACGGACGTTGAGCTTACCGAAACGGGCAGAGAGCAGGCGGCTTTGCTTGCGGAAAAAGCGTATGAAAAGGGTGACATCGACCTTATCGTCTGCTCGCCGATGAAGCGCGCTCGGGCTACTGCAAAGGCTGTTGCGGACAAGATCGGCTGTGAGATCACGATAGATGAGCGCCTTATTGAATGGGATTACGGAGATTTTGAGGGCAAAGACCGAACGACCGAGGGTTTTGCACAGAACAAGATCGAATTCGGCGTAAAGATGCACGGCGGCGGCGAGTCGGTTTTGCAGCTTGCGCACAGGGTTTACAGTGTTATCGATGATGTTATTGCGAAATATCCCGACAAAAACGTACTTCTCGTTTGTCACGGCGGCGTTTGCAGGATAATCGAAACCTATTTCAACGATCTTTCGACTTATGATTACTCGCATTTCTTTATGGGCAACTGCGAACTGAGGGAATATTTCGTCAAAAAATAAGAAAATTCGGGATTTTTGTATTTTCGCCCTTGAAAAAATATGCGTTTTATGGTATAATTAAAGCTAATTATTTTGCTTGAAATGAGGTAGATCAATGCAGTCATTTATTGATACCGTTGCAAAGATCAACGGTGCGGTCAATGGTGTAGTCTGGGGAATACCAATGCTCGTACTTATTATCGGAACGGGCATTTATATGTCGGTAAAGACGGGATTTTTCCAGATAACAAGGATAAAAACTTGGGCGAATGAAACTTTTCTCGCCATTTTTAAGAAAAAATCGGTCACAAAGACCGACGAAAAGAAAGCAATCACGCAGTTTCAGGCGCTTTCGACTGCTCTTGCCGCGACTATCGGCACAGGTAACATTGCAGGCGTTGCGACGGCTGTTTGCATAGGCGGACCGGGTGCGGTTTTTTGGATGTGGATATCCGCTTTGTTCGGAATGATGACGAGCTTCTCTGAAAACGTTCTCGGCATCTACTTCCGCAAGAAAAACGAACACGGCGAATGGTCGGGCGGTGCGATGTACTATCTTGAAGAGGGCCTGAAAGAGAAAAAGGGACTTCGTCACATTGCAAAGCCGCTGTCGGTGCTTTTTGCTATATTCTGCGTTCTGGCTTCGTTCGGCATAGGAAATATGGCGCAGTCGAACTCGATATCGAGCGCGATGCAGTCCAACTTCAACATTCCTACGGTCGTAACGGGCGTTGTGCTTGCTGTTATTGCGGCTCTCGTTGTACTCGGCGGCATCAAGAGAATTGCAAAGGTAACGGAAAAGCTTGTGCCTTTTATGGCTATATTCTACATAGTCGGCTGTCTTATCATTTTTGTAATGAACTTCCGCCACATTCCTTATGTTTTCTCGTCCATTTTCAAGAGCGCATTCAGCTTTTCCGCTGTTGCGGGCGGCGTTGGCGGCTACATTATAAAGCGCGCTGTCACAATGGGCTTCAAGAGAGGCGTTTTCTCGAACGAGGCAGGGCTTGGCTCGTCGGTAATGGTAAACTGCGCTTCGGACGTAAAAGAGCCCGTTATTCAGGGTATGTGGGGAATTTTCGAGGTATTCTTTGACACGATAATCGTTTGCACACTCACTGCATTTGTTATTCTATCCAGCCCTGCGAACTCGGTATCGTTTGAAGAAGCACTCAGCAATGTTTCAACACAGCCGCAGTATTTCACGATAAATTACACTGACGGCGAAACGAACCTCATCGACTCGGACATCAATCCGAAGTACATTGTTGCATCGGACGATGCGGCAGAGGGCACTTACACCGAATATTCCGCAAAGACCGTTTACGGTCAGGAATTCTCCGTAAAAATTCTTAACAGCGACAATGTGAGCGGCGAAAATGATTTCACTTTTGCGAACGTTATGGAGCTTAAGGGAATTCAGGCGAAAGATGCGAACGGAAATCATCTTACGAATGAAAACGGCGACCCGATAATTGATTCGGTTACGATAACCGAGGTCAACGGTGTTCCGCTCGTAACGTATGCGTTCAGTCAGCGTCTTGGCTCTGTTTCGGGCAAGATCCTTGCTATCGCGATACTTCTGTTTGCGTTTTCAACAACGCTCGGCTGGTCTTTCTACGGAACAAAGGCTCTCGAATATCTGCTTGGAACGAAGGCGACTATCGTTTACAAGATAATCTTCGTTCTGTTTATAGTAGTCGGCTGCACGATGAAGCTTGGACTTGCGTGGGATATTTCCGACACATTCAACGGACTTATGGCACTCCCGAACCTTATCGGCATACTCTCGCTTTCGGGCATTGTTGTTGCGATAACGAAGAATTACATTCACCGCCGCATAAAGAAAGACGATGTGGATGCACTCCCGATGATATCTGCATATTCCGATATTCACGAAGAACAGCACGAAAAGCTTAAGGCGGAATACAGCAAGGAGAAGAATTCGTGATTCGTAATGCGTAATGCGTAATTGTTTTGCTCCGCAAAATTGCTGCAAAGCCCTAAAATATGTAGGGGCGGATTCTATATCCGCCCGTTAGAATACACAGATTTGTTGCATAAAATGTGTATTAAACGTAGGGGACGGGTTGCCCGTCCCGAATCGCGTCAGCGATTTTCGGCACAATTATTCACAACGAAAATCCCCCTGTTTTCATCGGATAATAACCTTTGAAAACAGGGGATTCGTTTTTGTGAAACACTTTAAATTCAGGGTTTGCATCGGGCGGATAATGAATACGACCCTATTGTGGGCTCACGTTCATATCCCACCGCCGTTCAAACGATGTCGGCTTGAAACGCTCGTCGCTTTGCTCCTCACGTTTACTCGCCGAGGATAGTTTATTTTAGAAAAACAGAATGGCACAATTCACATTTTTTAGGTTTACGAAAATAATTTCTCATATTCGTTTTTCCTTTTTCGTGTGAATTGCGCCTTTTTTATTTGTTAGTTATTACGTTATTGCAACTGACGTTATGCTGTTAGTTTAGGGTATTTCGCTTCTGCGGAAGCGACCAAAGGGCTTCCGCCCTCTGGACACCTGACGAGCTGTGCTCAGCTCGACCAGCTGATTGGCTTCACATTACGCATTGATCGTAAGTTCATTGTCAACGCAGTCGATCTTGACCGTGCTGTACGGTTCGATCTCGTCGGCGATGATCTTCTTTGCGAGCATTGTTTCGAGCGTGCTCTGGATATATCTCTTAAGCGGTCTTGCGCCGTATACGGGGTCATAGCCGTTATCTGCGATATAGGTCTTTGCGGCATCGGTAACATCGAGTGTGATCTGCTTATCCTTTAAGCGGTTCTGGAGGCTCTTGAGCATAAGGTCGATGATCGGGAATATCTCTTTCTTGGTGAGCGGCTTATAGAACACTATCTCGTCAAGACGGTTGAGGAACTCGGGACGGAAGTGGCTCTTCAGCAGATTGCTTACGTTTGCTCTTGCTTCGTCCGAAATTTCGCCGTTCTCGTTTATGCCGTCGAGGATAAAGTCCGAACCGAGGTTAGAGGTAAGGATTATGATGGTATTCTTGAAGTCTACCGTTCTGCCCTGCGAGTCGGTAACACGGCCGTCATCGAGGATCTGGAGCAGGATATTGAAGACATCGGGGTGAGCCTTTTCTACCTCATCGAAGAGGACTACGGAATAAGGCTTTCTGCGGACTGCTTCTGTGAGCTGACCGCCCTCCTCATAGCCGACATATCCCGGAGGTGCGCCGATAAGACGGCTTACGCTGAACTTCTCCATATACTCGGTCATATCGATACGGACGAGGTTGTTTTCATCGTCAAATAGGCACTGTGCAAGCGTTTTTGCAAGCTCAGTTTTACCAACGCCCGTAGGTCCCATAAACATGAACGAACCGATAGGTCTGTTCGGGTCTTGGATACCTGCTCTTGAACGGAGGATAGCTTCGCTGACTTTTTTAACCGCTTCGTCCTGACCGATAACACGGCGGTGAAGGATCTCTTCGAGGTGGAGGAGCTTTTCACGCTCGCCCTCCATAAGCTTTGAAACGGGGATACCCGTCCAGCGGGCAACGACTCTTGCGATCTCTTCATCGGTGACCTTATCGTGAAGAAGTGTATCAGCCTTGTTCTTTTCGGCTGTTTCCTCGGCAGCTTCGAGCTGTTTTTTCAGTTCGGGTATTCTGCCATAAGTGAGTTCTGCGGCTTTGTTGAGGTCGCCGTTACGCTGTGCAGCGGCAAGCTCGCCGTTAGCAGCTTCGATCTGCTCACGGAGCGACTGGAGGTTCTTGATATTCGCTTTTTCGTTTTCCCAACGTGCTTTCATCTCATTGAATTCGGCGCGCATTTCGGAAAGTTCCTTGCGGATATTTTCAAGCTCTTCCTTGGAAAGCTTGTCGTCCTCTTTTTTGAGGGCGGTTTCGGCAATTTCCTGCTGCATGATCTTACGGGCGAGGTCGTCCATTTCGGCAGGCATCGAATCCATTTCCGTTCTTATCAGAGCGCAGGCTTCATCGACGAGGTCGATAGCCTTATCGGGGAGAAATCTGTCGGTGATATAACGGTTGGAAAGCGTTGCGGCTGTGATAAGTGCGGAGTCCTGAATTTTTACGCCGTGGAAGACTTCGTAACGCTCTTTAAGACCTCTCAGGATAGAGATAGTGTCCTCAACGGTTGGCTCGTCAGCCATTACAGGCTGGAAACGACGTTCGAGTGCAGGGTCTTTTTCGATGTATTTACGATACTCGTCAAGCGTTGTTGCGCCGATGCAGTGGAGTTCGCCTCTTGCGAGCATAGGCTTTAAGAGGTTGCCAGCGTCCATTGCGCCGTCGGTCTTGCCTGCGCCGACGATAGTGTGAAGCTCATCGATAAAGAGGATAATTTTTCCCTCGGACTTCTTGACCTCGTTAAGAACGGCTTTCAGACGTTCCTCGAACTCACCTCTGAACTTTGCGCCCGAAATAAGGCTGCCCATATCAAGTGAGAAGATAGTTCTGTCACGAAGATTTACGGGGACATCTCCGCGGACGATACGCTGTGCAAGACCCTCAACGATAGCGGTCTTACCAACGCCCGGTTCACCGATGATAACAGGGTTATTCTTGGTCTTACGGGAAAGGATACGGATAACGTTTCTTATTTCAGCATCTCTGCCGATGACAGGGTCAAGCTTGTTTCTCTTTGCGAGTTCAACGAGGTCCTGACCGTATTTTTTCAGTACATCGTAGGTGTCCTCGGGGTTGTCGCTCTGGACACGCTGATTTCCTCTTATTTTGGAAAGAGCGTCAAGGAACTTGTCTTTATCGATGCCGAAAGCCTTAAAAATTTCTTTGATATTGCTGTTTGCGGTGTTGAAGAGTGCAAGTACGATATGCTCGACGGAAACATAGTCATCGTGCATATTTTTTGCGATCTGTTCAGCCTGATTGAGGCAGCTGTCAACGTCCGATGAAACATAGACTGTGTTCATCTCTCTGCCGCTGCCCGTTACCTTCGGGAAAGCTGCGATCTTCTGCAGGAGTGCGTTCTTCACGCCCTCGCTGTCAGCGCCCATTGCGTTCCAGAGCTGTGAGATAAGTCCGTTCTCCTGCTCAGTCAGAGCATAGAGAAGATGTTCCTGCTCAATGCGCTGGTTCTGGTATTCGATAGCGGTGCTTTGAGCAGCATTGATAGCGTCAAGTGATTTTTTAGTGAATTTGTTTGCGTCCATAAAAATCTACCTCCTTTGATGTTATCAAAAACAATGGCGAATGCCATGGATTTTGTCATTTAGATTGGATTTTACACAATAAGTGTAACTATTTGCACAGTATTGTGCAGAACGCACAAGCTCGGCTTCGTTTCGACATTTTATTTCGTATCGGCGTGAGATTGTGCATTTTTTACAACACTCTGTTAATATTATTGTAAAAATATTTGCTGTTTTGGTTTGATTTTATGTAAACGGGGAGAAAAATGTCCTTGTTTGGCGCATTTAACTTCTCCGATCGGCGTAACCGGTCGGGTTTTGTCGTTTTATGCGATATAAAAAACTTGAAATAAATTGTGAACAGATTTATAATAAATTTCAAGAAGAGGTGTTGTTGACTTTTGAAAGAGGGATAATAATGAATACACTGAAAACCATTGCCACCGCACAGAACCGATTATGCTACAGCCTTACCGAAAGCGTCCGCGATGACGGGAGCATTTCCTATGGTGTAAAGGCTGTGACTACATTGTTCGGGACTTCCGAGGAAGCGGCTGTTGAGGATATTTCGTCCGACCGACAAGTCGTTGAGAAATTCGTGGACTTGCTCGCGGACAACCTTGTTCTGCCGTCCACTTTGACGGAAGTTGCGGAGGAATTCGTTGCGTCTTTTTTCACAGTTTGACGAAAACGCTTGACAGAAGCTCATCTTTGTGGTATAATTTTTAATTACGAAATCATCTTGCTGTTAAAAGGGACAAACACTATGGAAAAGGAAGCTTTTAAGACAATTGCCGAAAACCGAAAGGCTCGGCATGAATACTTTATCCTCGAAAGCTTTGAAGCGGGCATTGAGCTTGTCGGAACTGAGGTAAAATCTATCCGCAGCGGCGGTGTCAACCTCAAGGACAGCTGGTGCATCATCGAGGACGGCGAACTTTTCGTGAACGGTATGCACATTTCGCCCTACGACCACGGCAATGTTTTCAACAAAGACCCTTTGAGAGTTCGCAGGCTGCTCATGCACAAGAAGCAGATAATGCAGCTTCTCGGAAAGATCAAGCAGGACGGGCTTACGCTCATTCCGATCTCGATCTATTTCAAGGGTTCGCGCGTTAAAGTTCAAGTCGGACTTTGCAAAGGTAAAAAGCTTCACGATAAGCGTGATGATATGGCAGCGAGGGCTGCTAAACGTGATATTGAAAGAGCTGTCAAGACCCAGAACCGTTAAAAAGTTCTGCACCATGGGGATGTAAAGGTTTCGACGGGGACTTTGAATCACGATAAGCGGGTAGAGGAGCGCACTCTCTCAAAACGGCGCACGTTTTAAAATTAGACGACAACAATAATTTTGAATTAGCAGCTGCTTAATTGCTGCTCGTCTTGCCGTTGAGTACCACGGCTTCGGTTAAGGCGTCGACTAGTGGTGAACGCCGCAGGAAAGTGCCTGCGTTCTTGCGGTGTATTGCAGGCTACCAAGCATCATTGTGTGTTTGTTCACGATGATGCGAGGGAACGTTAATAACAAACTACACCCGTAGAAAGTTGTGTGGATAGGTTTTCGGACACGGGTTCGATTCCCGTCATCTCCACCAGAAGACCCACATATATGTGGTAAAGAGTCTATGTTTTTCATAGGCTCTTTTCTTTTGTCTTCTTTGTGCCTATGTCCTTTATCCTTTTCTACGATTTATAGTATAACTGCGCATTGTGTATATTTTATGATAATATTGTGAATATAGAGTAAAAATTAGCACTCGTTAGATAGGAGTGCTAATTTTTATATTTCTATCGGGAAAACGGGTCAAAACAGGTTTGGATAGTCTTTTCTGCCGTCTGCAATAAGGTAATATTCTTCGGGAGCAAGCAATTCAATTTGGTATTGCATTGTTGTACTTCTCCTGAAGCCTTGCTCTTGCATCGGTTAAAGATACATTGGGTTCTCCAGACATCATTCTCTGTTCGGCAATTTTTAATTTTGATTGCAGGCGGATAAGTTCTTCGTGCTTTTCAAATGCCTCAATACTCATAACGACAACATCCCCTCGCCGTTTTTTGTAATAATTATTCTACAAGTATTATATCAGAATTAAACTGTGATATCAATAGCGAATTGAGATTATTTCTCCCCCAAAATCTAAGTTAGGCTTCTTGACTTTTTTTTTAAAATGTGATAATATATTCAATGCTTACTATGACGATATACTTTATATACATTAAAATAAAAGAGCAAAAAGTTATTATGAACTAAGGGGATAAGTTTATGCTTGATCAGTTTTCAAGAACCGAGCTTTTGTTCGGAAAAGAAGCAATGGATAAGCTGAAAGGCAGCAGAGTTGCTGTTTTCGGCATCGGCGGCGTAGGCGGATACGCTGTTGAGGCGCTCGCACGAAGCGGTGTAGGGACGCTTGACCTTATTGACGATGACAAGATATGCATCACCAATCTGAACAGACAGATCTTCGCCACACGAAGCACTGTCGGAAAATACAAGGTCGATGTTGCCGAAGCGAGGGTGCACGACATTTGCCCAAATATAAAGGTAAACACATACAAATGCTTTTATATGCCTGACACGGCAGATGATTTCGATTTCTCGGAATATGATTACATAATCGATGCGATAGATACTGTGACGGGAAAGCTTGAGATAATAAAACGCGCAAAGGCTCTGAATGTTCCTGTAATATCCTCAATGGGCGCAGGAAACAAGCTCGACCCGACCGCTTTCCGTGTTGCGGATATTTATCAGACAAAAGTTTGTCCTCTGGCAAAGGTAATGAGGTATGAACTCAGAAAGCTTGGGATAAAAAGCCTTAAAGTGGTCTATTCCGAAGAAAAGCCGATACGTCCTATCGAAGATATGGAGATATCCTGCCGAAATCACTGCGTATGTCCTCCGGGAACTGTAAGAAAATGCACCGTACGCCGAGATATCCCAGGTTCAAACGCTTTTGTTCCGTCGGTTGTGGGACTTATTATTGCGGGAGAAGTTATAAAAGACCTTGCAAAGAACTGATACAGACAAAACAGTCCATACGGAGTACCCGTATGGACTCAGTCTGTCCAAAAAATATATTGCATTTATGCAGATTGACAAAAAAGATTTTATTACTTGATTGCTAAAAGAAAATCCGCCACTCATATCCCGTTGGCGTTAAATGCTTATCGCTTCGCTCTTCGCATTTCACACCGAGGATAGTTGTTCCGTAAATAGAAATTGGCGCAATTCACATTTTGGGTTTCCGAAACTTGATTTCTCATATTTCGTTCTCCTTAATTTTTGTGAATTGCGCCTTTTAGCTGATAAATATTTTCGCTATTGCAACAATGTCTTAGCTGTTAGTTTAGGGAGTTTCGCTCTCTGCGGAGAGCGACCAAGGGCTTTGCCCTCTGGACACCCACCACCCTTTGAAAAGCGTGGACGTAAACTTTAATTTTGTGCAACTTTTTTCAATAATACAATTTTTCAACAGTCTGAATCCATACGGAGTACCCGTATGGGCTGTTACTTTATTACAGAATTGCAAATATCAGCAGATTTCGGCTGTTTCCAAAGCAGGATTTTCCTTGTGATTTCTCTCTTTTGCAGCCTTTATGCCGATAACGGCTGTGATAACTGCAACGATGCCTCCGATTATCGAACCAATGATAAACACTTTCATACCCGTTTCTTCGTCAGGCACAATGACAGAGTAAAGACAGCTCATAAGGTTTCCCATAAAATGGAGCACAACGCAGAGCTTCCAGTCGCCCGTTGCAAATCTTATTCCCATAAGTACAAGTCCGAAGACGAGCGCATATATCATCATATTCTGCGAATGGATAAGTCCAAATGTGAGCGTTATTGCTACGATAGTGAACCAATTCGAGAAGCCGCGCTTTTTAAAGAATGTAACGAGCAGACCTCTGAAAATAAGTTCCTCGACGAACGGTGCAAAAAGTGTTGTAAAAAACATAAACGGCACTGACTGCGCAAGAAGATCCTGCGTGGAGTCGGTTTCGGTGATGCCCCTTAGCGAGAGCGAGAGCGAATTTATAAGCTGGAGCACAAAGAACGAGCCTATTGTGAACAGAACCGTCAGACCATAGACCTTTCCGCTCTGTCGTACGGGCGACATATCGGACATTTTCGTTCTTGATATGAGCATTGTTAAAATTCCGCCGATAAGGGCTGCGACCTGTCCGATAACAGACATCGCCATCTGCGAGTCTGCGCTCATTATATCGGGAACTTCACCCGAAACTGCCGCTTTTAACGACATAACTATCCCATAGCCAAATCCTGCGAAAAGCTGCACGGCGATATATACCCAGAATGGTGCCATTGCGATAAAAAAGCTGCCGATCTTTCTTAAAACTTTCATAGCTGTTTCTCCTTTTGTTGTTTACTTGTTTGTACTAATCAACTAATACAATAATATCATCATAAGTTACGTTTGTCAATAGTTTTTCTTAATTCTTTTTAAAATTTTTTTATCCTATTGAAAATGCGTTTGCAATATGATATAATTTTCTTGCAAATATTTTTTGAAAATAATTTGAGAGGAAGTTGAATAAATGGGAAGAGCTTTAATTATCGGCTGCGGCGGCGTTGCAAGCGTTGCTATCCACAAGTGCTGTCAGAATTCCGAGGTTTTCACGGATATTATGATCGCATCGAGAACAAAGGAAAAGTGTGACGCTCTCAAAGCCAAACTTGACACTATGTACGGCGGAAAGACGAACATTTCAACTGCAAAGGTCAACGCTGACAGCGTTCCCGAGCTTGTTGCTCTTATGAAAGAATACAAGCCCGATGTCTGCCTTAACCTTGCGCTCCCTTATCAGGATCTTACGATAATGGACGCTTGCCTTGAATGCAAGGTACACTACATCGACACTGCAAATTACGAGCCTGAGGACACTGCAAAGTTCGAGTACAAGTGGCAGTGGGCATACCGTGAAAAATTCGAGAAAGCAGGCATCACTGCGCTCCTCGGAAGCGGTTTTGACCCGGGTGTAACGGGTGTTTTCTGCGCTTATGCTATGAAGCACTATTTTGACGAGATCAATTACATCGATATCCTCGACTGCAACGCAGGTGACCACGGTTATCCGTTCGCTACCAACTTCAACCCCGAGATAAACATTCGTGAGGTTTCCGCAAACGGTTCTTACATTGAGGACGGCAAGTGGGTCGAAACGAAGCCTATGGAGATCAAGCGTGTTTACAACTTCCCTGAGATCGGCGAGAAGGATATGTACCTCCTCCACCACGAAGAACTTGAATCGCTTGCACTCAACATCAAGGGTATCAAGCGTATCCGTTTCTTTATGACGTTCGGCCAGAGCTATCTCAACCACCTCAAGTGCCTTGAAGATGTCGGAATGACTTCTATCGTGCCTATCAATTACAATGGCATGGAGATAGTTCCGCTCCAGTTCCTCAAAGCAGTTCTCCCCGACCCTGCTTCGCTCGGCCCGAGAACAAAGGGCAAGACGAACATCGGCTGCATCATGCAGGGCAAAAAGGACGGCAAGCCCGTTAACTACTATGTTTACAACGTATGCGTACACGAAGAGTGTTATGCGGAAGTCGGCTCTCAGGCAATTTCCTACACAACGGGCGTTCCTGCTATGATCGGCGCAATGATGGTAATGACGGGCAAGTGGCAGAAGCCGGGCGTTTACAACATTGAAGAATTCGACCCAGATCCGTTTATGGATGCACTCAACAAGTGGGGACTTCCTTGGAAGGAATCTTTTGATCCGGAACTGGTAGATTAATTCGGAATGCGGAATTCGGAATTATTTTTGCTCCGTTAGTTTGTAATGAAAATCGTAGGGGCGGATTCTATATCCGCCCGTTGCAAACCTTGATTTTTAGGCAAATTTTCCGTAGGTGACGCTTTTCGTCCCACTTTGCAAGACATTATAATATAAAAGAAGACCTGTTTCCATTGGAATTTATCCTTTGAAAACAGGTCTGTTTTTGTTATTTTGCTAAACACCAATTAAAAATTATACGAAACAAATCGGTGCAATTATCGGGCGGATATGGAATCCGCCCCTACAAATTGGTATTCGCGACAAATTCGCGTAACATAAATAATTCCGAATTCCGAATTCATAATTCCGAATTTATCTTAAAGTTCCGCAATTACCTCAACTTCGACTTTAACGCCCTTTGGGAGCTTTGCAACCTCTACGCAGGAACGTGCAGGCTTATTGGTGAAATATTCGCCGTAAACTGCGTTGAATACTGCGAAGTCATTGATATCATCGAGGAAGCATACTGTCTTTACAGCCTTTTCAAGTGATGTGCCTGCTTCTGTAAGAACGGCTTTGAGGTTCTCGCAGACCTGCTTTGTCTGTGCTTCGATGCCCTCAGCGTCAACATTGCCCGTTGCAGGGTTAATAGCGATCTGACCCGATGTGAAAACAAGGTTTCCAACCTTTACTGCCTGAGAGTAAGGACCGATAGCATCGGGAGCATTTTTAGTATAAACTTTTTCCATTGTGATTACCTCCATTTAAATTTTACGGCTAAAAAGCCAAACTGTTTTGCTAATAAATATATCTATCTGCGCGGAAATAACTTATTTCCCACAAAAACAAGCGTAACGAAGTGGAGCATAGCGTGAACCTGCCGCAGGGCTTCCCACACCATATATTTTCTTTGACATATAAGCCAAACTCTATTCGCGGACACAAACTTATTTTACGCTAAAACAAGCGAAACGAAGTGGAGCACGGCGTGAACCTGCCG
>CALANW010000093.1 GCA_937926145.1 uncultured Ruminococcus sp.
CTTCGCAGAGAGATTGAAAAAATAAAGTAAAAGAAAAATGCAAGTCCGACAGAGAAATAATTCTCTGTACAGACTTGCATTTGTGTATTACATGGTAAAAAACAGCCGTTTCAGTCGTTCTGAAAATAGGCTTAAAGCACGCAAATGCGTTACTCTTACGCCTTCATAGCTTCTTCAACAGCAACAGCGCAGGCAACAGTAGCACCAACCATAGGGTTGTTGCCCATGCCGATAAGACCCATCATCTCAACGTGAGCAGGAACGGAAGAAGAACCTGCGAACTGAGCGTCAGAGTGCATTCTGCCCATGGTATCAGTCATACCGTAGGAAGCAGGACCTGCAGCCATGTTATCGGGGTGAAGTGTACGGCCTGTTCCTCCGCCGGATGCAACAGAGAAGTACTTCTTGCCCTTTTCGATGCACTCCTTCTTATATGTACCTGCAACGGGGTGCTGGAAACGTGTGGGGTTGGTGGAGTTACCGGTGATGGAAACGTCAACGCCTTCCTTCCACATGATTGCAACGCCTTCTGTTACGTCGTTAGCGCCGTAGCAGTTAACCTTTGCACGGAGTCCGTCGGAGTAAGCCTTACGGAATACTTCCTTAACTTCGCCTGTGTAGTAATCCATTTCTGTTTCAATGTATGTAAAGCCATTGATACGAGCAATGATCTGTGCAGCATCCTTGCCAAGACCGTTAAGGATAACTCTAAGAGGCTTTTTACGAACCTTGTTAGCCTTCTCAGCGATACCGATAGCACCTTCAGCAGCAGCGAAGGATTCGTGACCTGCGAGGAATGCGAAACATTCTGTGTCTTCTTCAAGAAGCATCTTGCCGAGGTTGCCGTGGCCAAGACCAACCTTACGCTGGTCAGCAACAGAACCGGGGATGCAGAAAGACTGGAGACCTTCGCCGATTGCAGCAGCAGCGTCAGCAGCTCTTGTGCAGCCCTTCTTGATTGCGATAGCGCAGCCTACTGTGTAAGCCCACTTTGCATTTTCAAAGCAGATAGGCTGAATGCCTTCTGTGATCTTATATGGATCGAAGCCCTTTGCCTTGCAGATATCTGCACACTCTTCGATAGAGTTGATACCGTATTTTTTGAGAACGTCAAGAATCTGCTTTTCTCTTCTCTCGTATGATTCAAATAAAGCCATCGTTGTAATCCTCCTTATTCTTTTCTGGGGTCGATGATCTTAACAGCGTCAGCAACTCTGCCGTACTGGCCCTGAGCCTTTTCGTAAGCTGTCTGAACGTCGTCGCCCTTCTTGATGAAGTCCATCATCTTACCGAAGTTGATGAACTTGTAGCCAATGATCTCATCATCTGCATCAAGAGCAATACCTGTAACATAACCGTCGGTCATTTCGAGGTAACGAGGACCCTTCTTGAGAGTACCGTACATTGTGCCGACCTGTGAACGAAGTCCCTTACCGAGGTCTTCAAGTCCTGCGCCGATTGCAAGTCCGTCTTCGGAGAAAGCAGACTGTGAACGGCCGTAAACAATCTGGAGGAAGAGCTCTCTCATAGCGGTGTTGATAGCATCGCAAACGAGGTCTGTGTTAAGAGCTTCGAGAATTGTTCTGCCTGGGAGGATCTCTGCTGCCATAGCTGCGGAGTGTGTCATACCGGAGCAGCCGATAGTTTCAACGAGGGCTTCCTGGATAACGCCTTCCTTGATGTTGAGGGAAAGCTTGCAAGTACCCTGCTGAGGAGCGCACCAGCCAATACCGTGAGTAAAGCCGGAAATGTCCTTGACATCCTTAGCCTTGACCCATTTTGCTTCTTCGGGGATAGGTGCACAGCCGTGTGCTACGCCCTGCTTGACGCTGCACATAGTTTCAACTTCATGAGTATAATTCATACTATGACTCCTTTCGTTATTAACGGCAAATAAATGCCATCTGCATACTCGTTAATTATATAACATTTTCCGTCCAAAATCAAGAGTTTTTTTATTTTTTTACAAAATATCGGATTTTGCGCAAAACAGCGGTCAGTCCTGCCCTTTTCCGTCGTTTTCATCAGGCTTCTCCCCTGCAAGGCAAGCCTTTTTGTAGCTCAGCGGACTCACGCCCACATATTTTTTGAATTTGTTGTGGAAATAGTTGATGTTCGTGTAGCCGACCCTCTCCGCGACCTCATAGACCTTGTATTCGTCCTCTGCAAGAAGCCTTTTAGCCTCGGTGATGCGTATTTTATCGAGATAATTGTTGAAATTGTCACCCATATACTGGTGAAAGACCTTTCCAAGATATGCGCTGTTGTAGCCGAATATGTTCGCGAGCATCTCAAGGCGAAGCTCCTGATTGTAGTTCGCGTGTATGTACTGAACTACGCGCTCCATAGTGCTTTTCGTTGTCCTGCCGTAAACACTGTCGGAGAATTCGGTGAACTCTTTCTTCATCAGCTCGATTATGTCGTGCAGACTGCCGAGCGAGCCTATCTGACTGACGATGTAATCGTCCTTGAACGGCTCTGCCTTTTTCTCGCCAACGCTTTTTATGATAAGATTCTTCGTGTTGAGTACGGTCGTTATGCAGATAACGCGAATTTTTTCGGGCGTGAAGCTGTTTCTGCAAAGCGATTCCTGAAAACGTGCAAAACAACCCTCCAAGCGTTCCTTGTCGTTTATTTCCATAAACGGGAAGAACTGCGCAGCTATCGTTTCGGGTGCTGGAATGTCCTCATCGCTTCGGCTGCGTATCTTCTCAGCGGAAATAACACCGTAATGAAGATAGAGGAAACGGTTGTTGTATATCTCGTTCGCCGAGCGGTAGGAAGCCGATATCTCCTTTGCCGAATGAACGGATTCGCCTATCGCTGCAAATATCATTCCCCTATAATCGAAGTTCAGCCTGCTCATACACTCCTGTATGCGCTCGTCGGGACTGTCCTTGAATATAACGGCAAGCATACCGTTGAGGTCGATAGGAACAGCGTCAACGTTCTCTATTTCGGAAAGTCGGCTGCGTATTTTGTCAAGAATGAACTGGCGCGATTCAAAGCTGTTCTTTTCGGTCGCACTGATAAGCACAACGTTGAACTTCCGTCCGCTGCTGTATTCTTTAAGAGCACTGTTGTCCGAAGCCGATGCTCCGCCGATAAGAAGCTCCTTGATAGCATTTTCGTTGAGGAACTCACTGCCCTTCTGAAGCTGCAAGCTGCTCTCCTTTTCCGCCTTTATCTCGGACACAAGAGCTTTCAGACATTCGATAAGCTCATCTTCATCAACGGGTTTGAGAACGAATCTCTTCACGCCGAGCGACATAGCTTCCTTTGCATAAGCAAAATCGGAATACCCCGAAAGTATCACGGCTTTTCCCTTGAAGCCGTTCTTTATCGCAGCATCGATCATCTGTATCCCCGTCATTCCCGGCATCTTCACATCGGCAATAACTATATCGGGATCGTGTATAAGTATTTTGTTAAGTCCGTCGTCGCCGTCCTCGCCCTCATCAATAACTTCAAGTCCGAGTTCGTCCCACGGTATCATCATCTTTACGCCAAGGCGCACGTTCGGTTCGTCATCAACCAACAGAACTTTCAGCAAATCACCCGACCTCCTTTTTTATGCAGCTTTGACTGCCCTTTTATACAATTATAGCTTATTCCGACATATTTATCAATGTTTTTCATAAAATTTTAATATTTTGATGATAAATATATAAA
>CALANW010000094.1 GCA_937926145.1 uncultured Ruminococcus sp.
TATATGGATTTTGCGCCGATTTTTTGTCTACACTTTGATTAAAAATTAGTATTACTGTACTCGGACGTTAATTCGTCCCAATTCCGCAAAGCTATCTCCGCAACTTTCGGGTCATACATAAGACCGATGTTTTTCTCTATCTCGCCGCGGCAGATATCGAGCGGAAGCGCTTTTCTGTACGCTCTTGCCGATGCCATAGCGTCGATCGAGTCGCAGACAGCGATTATTCTCGCCCCGAGGGGTATTTCCTCGCCCTTTGCGCCGAATGGGTAGCCTTTTCCGTCCCAGCGTTCGTGGTGGTGGAGGATTATGGCGGCTATTCTTGAAAAATGCTGCGATTTTGAGAGTATCTCCGCGCCTATTTCGGGGTGCTTTTTCATCAGCGCCCATTCCTCATCGTCCAGACGCTCGGGTTTGAGCAGAACGCGGTCGGGAACGCCTATTTTTCCGATATCGTGGAGATGTCCTGCGATATGTATTTCCTGCGTTTCATGGTGCGAAATGCCCATTTTACCGCATATAAAGCAAGCCATATCACTCACGCGCCGCGAATGATCGCCCGTATAAGGGTCGCGTGCATCGAGCGCCGATGTTATGCACTCGACGAACTCGTGATACTCAAAATTCAGCTCGCAGTCACAGCTCATTTTCTTCTGTCCTTTCCACGGTGTAGCCAAGTCCTATTACTGTCTGGCGGATAGTGAAATCGGAAACGGGTTCAGCCGAATAAACCTCGGCAATACCGCTTTTATGGTCTACTTCCGCATACAAGCCTTGTCTGTTGAGTGCGTTCGCTATTCTCTCGGCGCAGTTTTTGCAGGACATTCCGCCGATCTGAACGGTCGTCTTATATTTATATTCCGAAAAATCGGTCTTTTTCTCGGCAGCCTTGACATTATCCGAGCCTGCTCCGCAGCAGCCGTGTGCAAGCTTGTTCATATAGCTCTTTATCGCTGTTACACATACAACGATAAGCACAGCGATTATTATTCCCGTTGCCATTTTGTATTTCACCCTTCCTTGATGTGATGTAAAAATACCGAAGTTTTATTTTTTTCTTAAGAAGTATTCAGCAAGCCTTTCGACTGTTTTTTCCGAAACGTGGCTTACTATCTTTACCGAATCGTCATCAGCCGCTTTCGGGTCAAGTCCGAGGACATTTTCGAGAAAATCGCGAATGATTATGCAGCTTGTGAAGATCGGATTTGCAGCTTTGATGCCGCTTTCTGTCAGATTTATCTGACCGTAATGCTCTTTCTCGATATATCCGCTCTCGCAGAGCTTTGCGGTCATTGCGGCGGTGCTTGCTTTGCTCACGCCGACTATCTTTGCAACGTCGGAGGATTTCACCTCGCCGCCGTTCTGACCGAGCTTATATATTGCGAAGAGATATTTTTTCTGGGAATATGTAAGTCCGTTCACTTTTTCTTCTCCCCGTGACAACTGCTTCCGCTGCAAGCGCATCCGTTAGGACAGCAGGAACATTTTCCGCCGCAGAATGACTTGCCTTTTTTCTTATCCTTATATATCTGCCTTGCCGCCAAAAAGACAACTCCTGCAACTATAAGACCGACTATCAAAGTAGACATATTGCCACGACCTTTCTTAAGTTTATAAACTTCTGCGCTCCCGTGAATTTGTCGGGAGCGCAGGTGAGTTCAGTTTATTGCTTTATGATTTTACCTTAACGTTTGTTGTGAGCTTTTCGCTTTCCTTGTAAGGCTTAACAAGCATATAGATGATGCCTGCAAGACATATAAGAGCTGCGATAAGACCGATAACATTTACGTTGCCTGTGAAGAGATTGCCGAACTGGTTGATGCAGAGTGCAACTACATAAGCAAATCCGCACTGGTAGCCGATAGCGAATGCTGTCCACTTGCCGTTGTTCATTTCTCTCTTGATAGCGCCCATTGCAGCGAAGCAAGGTGCGCAGAGGAGGTTGAATACGAGGAACGAATAACCTGTGATGCCTGTGAATGCAGCACCGATAGCGTCATAAACGCTGCCCTCTCCGCCGCCGTAGAGGATACCCATTGTACCAACGATGTTCTCCTTAGCAACAAGACCTGTGATAGATGCGACTGTTGCCTGCCAGTTGCCCCAGCCGAGCGGCTTGAAGATCCAAGCAAGTACACCGCCGATAGCAGCAAGGATACTGGAGTCGATCTCTTCTTCGGAAAGCATACGGAATGTTCCGTCAACTACACCGAAGTAAGTTGTGAACCATACGAAGATAGTTGAAAGAAGGATAACTGTACCGGCCTTCTTGATGAAGGACCAGCCTCTTTCCCACATTGAACGGAGAAGGTTTCCGATCGTAGGAAGGTGGTATGCAGGAAGTTCCATTACGAACGGAGCAGGGTCGCCTGCGAACATCTTTGTCTTCTTGAGCATGATACCCGAAACAATGATTGCAGCTGCACCGATGAAGTATGCGGAAGTTGCAACGATAGGAGAACCGCCGAAGATAGCACCTGCGATCATTGCGATAAAAGGAACTTTAGCGCCGCAGGGGATAAATGTTGTTGTCATAACTGTCATTCTTCTGTCACGTTCGTTTTCAATGGTTCTTGAAGCCATGATACCCGGAACGCCGCAGCCTACGCCGACAAGCATAGGAATGAAGGACTTACCGGAAAGACCGAACTTTCTGAAGATTCTGTCCATTACGAATGCGATACGGGACATATAACCGCAAGCTTCGAGGAATGCGAGGAGAAGGAAGAGTACGAGCATCTGAGGTACGAAGCCGAGGACTGCACCAACACCTGCTACGATACCGTCGAGGATAAGACCGCTGAGCCAATCAGCACAGTTTACAGATTCAAGCAGATTTCCGATAAGAACAGGAACACCGGGAACCCATACGCCGTAAGCAGCAGGATCTGGGTCTGCGCAATCATACTTAACGAATGCATCAACTGCATCTGCAAGGTCTGCGCCTGTTGCTTCGATATCTTCCGTTGCAAGAGTTTCTTCATCTTCAACGGTGTATGTTACTGTATCTGCTTCTGTGAAGTTAGCAGCAAGAGCATCGAGCTCTGTCTTAGCTGTGTCAACATCGAATGTTTCGGATTCGCTGTCGATAGCTTCTTCAACGGCTGCTGTATCGATGCCGTTTTCCTGAGCCTTTTCGATGAATGCTTCGATAATTGCAGGAGAATCGCCGTATTCTTCAGCAGCTTCTTCGTAAGCGCTTGTGCCGATTCCGAAGAGGTGCCAGCCGTCGCCGAAGAGTCCGTCGTTTGCCCAGTCAGTTGCGGAAGCACCGACTGTAACCATTGCTATGTAATAAACAAGGAACATTACGCATGCGAAAATAGGAAGACCGAGGATTCTGTTTGTAACGATCTTATCGATCTTATCGGAAGTTGTAAGTCCGCCCTTGTTCTTCTTTTTATAACATTCCTTAATAATAGTGCCGATGTAAATGTAACGCTCATTGGTGATGATGCTCTCTGCATCGTCGTCCATTTCCTTTTCGGCAGCTTCAATATCCTGAGTGATATGAGCCATTGTTGCGCTGTCGATCTTGAGCATTTCAAGAACCTTTTCATCACGCTCAAATACCTTGATAGCGTACCAACGCTGGTTCTGCTCGGGAACATCGTGAAGAACAGCTTCTTCAATGTGTGCGATAGCGTGTTCAACGCAGCCGCAGAACTTGTGCTGAGGGATCATCGGTTCTTTTGCTTCAGCAGCAGCAATAGCAGCCTCAGCAGCTTCTGTAACGCCAGTTCCCTTAAGAGCAGAGATCTCAACTACCTTGCAGCCGAGTTCCTTTGAGAGCTGTTCAATATTGATCGTATCGCCGTTCTTGCGAACGATATCCATCATATTGATAGCGCATACAACAGGGATTCCGAGCTCAACGAGCTGTGTTGTAAGGTAAAGGTTTCTTTCAAGGTTTGTACCGTCAATGATGTTGAGGATTGCGTTCGGACGCTCACCGATGAGGTAGTTTCTTGCAACAACTTCTTCAAGAGTGTAAGGTGAAAGCGAGTAGATACCCGGAAGGTCGGTGATGATAACATCTTTGTGACCCTTGAGCTTACCCTCTTTTTTCTCAACGGTTACACCAGGCCAGTTACCAACGAACTGGTTGGAACCTGTGAGGGCATTAAAAAGCGTTGTTTTGCCTGAGTTCGGATTACCCGCAAGCGCGATTTTAATTTCCATATCCAATTTATCCTTTCTTAATGTTAGTTTCGACTAACTTTATTAGTCTTTGCTAACCAATATGCAAAATAAGTAAAAAGTTAAGCGATCTCGATCATTTCAGCATCAGCTTTACGAAGTGAAAGCTCATAGCCTCTGACAGTTACTTCAACGGGGTCGCCAAGAGGAGCTACCTTGCGGATATAGATCTCAGTGCCCTTTGTGATTCCCATGTCCATGATTCTGCGCTTTACAGCGCCCTCACCGTTCAGCTTCTTTACAGTGACAGTTGAACCGATCGCAGCGTTTTTCAGTGTCATTTCCATTTCTCCTTTTCATTTCAAATTATGTTATGCATCAAGAAAAGAACCATTTCTTACAGATCTTGATGCAAATTTACAATGACCAATAATTCCAGATCCCGAATTCAAAAGGATCATACCATGATCTTGCAAGCCATTTCCTTTGAAACAGCAACTCTTGATTCCTTGACATTGACGATAACATTTCCGCCGATCTCACTGACGACTGTTACCGTACCTCCTGCAACGAATCCGAGATTTTCGAGGAATTTTCTTGTATCGGGATTTCCTCCGACCTTTTTGATGATGTTTTCTTCACCGGCATTGGCAAGCGTAAGCGGCATCATAACTTCACTCCTTTATATCGTTAGAAATTGCTAACCTTATAGCCAAAAGTTTTCGGAAAAATCCCGCAAGCTGCCCGAATATGAACTTTTGCGACGATATTTCCGCAAACTCCGACCTTACATTAGCGTTTGCTAACCTTTGAACTTTAAGTACGGTCAGTATCCGCTAACTATGTTAGCTTTTACTAACCGTACTTAATAATACTATCATTTTACTCCGTTGTCAATAGTTTTTCACAGATTTGTATATCTGCACAAACTCGCCGAGTTAGTTTTAGGTAACTTTGTTAGCCTTAGATAACTGTTAATATTCAGATAAAATTTAAGTAATACTAATTTTTAATTGTTCTATAGACAAAATCGACAGATAGAATAAGTTCAGTCAGGTCACTGTGCTGACCTTGGAGAGCTACCGCAGGCAGGCTGTTGCCTGACAAGGGAGCTCGACGCAGAATGAACTTATTATAGCCGAGAGTTTGTCTATATAGTATGATTATTCTGTAAGAGCCTTGCCCAAAGTCTTGCATTTTTCAAGATCATCATCGGACGGAGCATCATTTGCGATAACACCCTCGCCGCCGACAAGAACAGCACCGTCGGATTCAACTCTGGTTTCCCAGTTTCTCATCCATTCGCCGTCGCCCCAGCCGTAAGAACCGAAAAGTCCTACCTTTTTGCCGCTGAGTCTGCTCTCGATCTCGGTGAAGAACGGGTCAAACTCGCCCTCTTCGAGCATTTCAGCACCCATTGCAGGACAGCCGAATGCGATAGCGTCATAATCCTCAACATTGCCCGAGAATTCGGAAACTGTGAAGAGTTCTGCGCCTGCACCCTCTGCAACTGCCTTTGCCATAGCCTCGGTATTGCCTGTGCCGCTCCAATAAATTACTGCTGTTTTCATAAACTTTTCCTCCTAATTAATCTGATAAGTTCACAAGGGTTTGGTAAATATCCGCTCCCCCGTTTAATTTACTGCACAGAAAATTTCTGCACCTATCGTAATCCGCAAATGTACGCCGAGCGTTCTCGACACTTCCGTAAACCTTCCAAGCACCGCAGAGCTTGAAATTCTCGCCCTTGTTCTCAATGAATCCCATAACATCTTCAACGGGATAGCCAAGGAAAACGCCGATCTCGTGAGGGAAACTTTCACTTCCGCCGATGCGTTCCGAAAGTCGGTCAAGACATTCATCGGCCGTCATATCCGAGGTGTATCCGTAACGTTCGAGTATCGTTTTCACCGAGCTGTCTGCAAGACGCTTCGCAAGCTGTTCCCTGCTGTAAACAAGTATGAGCGAGCGGTTTTTGCAGCTGCACAATATCCTGCTCGCAAGTCCGAGCGCCGCAGTTCTGCGGTTGAAATACTGAGAATGAAATTCAAGGTCAAATTCCGAAGATGAAAGCGAAAAAAGGCTTGCGCACTTTATTCCGAGCAAAGTCGGCGCTGTATGGAACGCGAGCTTTCTTCCAAAGCTGTTATACTCCGCTTTTGACATTCTATCACCTCATTCTCGATTAGCTGTCGCTAACCATATTGTACAAGCTGCTGCAACCAGATTTCCGACAATGAATCTCAACAAGTCATCGCTGCGCACCAGCAATGCTTTTCCCTGATTATTATACTCACATCGTCAAGAAAAATTCGTTTATGCGGAAAATCCGTGCCATTTGCATTTTACCGAACGATAAAAACGCCCAAAATGATTTTCGATGCAGTATTTATCGTTTTGCTTTTTTAGTTAGCATTCGCTAACCTGTACACAGTATAACACGGCACAGTATTGTTTGTCAAGCATAACTTTTACTGTGCCGCAATATTTTTTGCAAAGCCAAATAAAAAGGTCAGTTCTTTTTATGGCAGGTTTCGATATGATTTTTTAGATGCTCAAAGGATTCCTGACTGAAATTATGTTCAAGGCGGCAGGCATCTTCGGCAGCTGTCTTTTCATTTACGCCGATGCCTACGAGCCAGTCTGTAAGGACAGTGTGGCGCTCATAAACGCTCGCAGCGGCAGCTCTGCCCTCTTCGGTGAAGGTTATATAGCCGTCCTTGTCCATTTTTATAAATCCGCCGTCTTTGAGAAGTCCCACCGCGCGGCAGACGCTCGGCTTCGACACGTTCATTTCATTCGCGATATCAATAGAACGGACATCGCCGTTTTTGCTTAAAATATATATCGTTTCGAGGTAGTCCTCGCCCGATTGTCTGAGCTTTGCCATAAGTTCTCCTTTTATATTCGGCGACTGATTTGAAACAAAATGTACATCTTATATTTATATTTTACCACTTCACAGCAATGTTTGTCAAGCAAAACAATAAAATTATGCAATATCATCAGTCGCTTTATACTGATTTATCACCGAAATAAGCTCCTTTGAATTGAGCGGCTTTGCAAGATGTCTGTTCATACCCGACTTTATGCTTTCCTCGATATCCTCTTGGAACGCATTTGCCGACATAGCAATGATGATCACCGATTCCGCATCGGGTCGGTCAAGGCTTCTTATCGCGCGCGTAGCTTCATAGCCGTTCATAAGCGGCATCATTACGTCCATAAGTATGACATCGAACTGATACAGCTCCGAGCCCTTGAACATTTGGACGGCCTCTTCTCCGTTAAGAGCCTCAAATACCGCCGCGCCAGAATCTTCGAGGATATAGCGCGCAATCTCGCGGTTAAGGTCGTCATCTTCGACAACGAGGATATTCATTCCCGAAAGGTCGATGCTTTCCTGCGTATCATCAGCGCTTCCCGCCGTGCCGCTGTTTAGTTTATTTATCTTAAACGGTATCTCGACATAGAAAGTCGTTCCTTTGCCCTTTTCGCTTTCAAGGCGGATAGTTCCGCCGAGCTGATCGACGAGCTTCTTCGTTATCGAAAGTCCGAGCCCAATTCCCATGTAACCGCCCGATGTTACCGAACTTTCCTGCGTGAATGCTTCAAACGCGCGCTTCTGGAACTCATCTGTCATACCGATGCCGTTGTCCTTTATTACGAACAGATAGGTCGCGGTATCCTCGGTGCTTGATTTTTCGATGCAGTAGGTTTCGATAGTTCCGCCCTTATTTGTATATTTCACCGCATTGTTGCCGAGGTTCATAAGTATCTCACGCAGATGGAGCGCTCAGCCCGTCAGGTGGGAATGTTCTATGCTCCGCTCCTTATTCACGAGGGTTATCCCCTTATCCTGCGCCTGAAGTCCGATGACATTGTTGAAATCATCGAACACGTCCGTAAGCTCGAAAGGGTCTTCCGAGGGAGTTATTTTGCCGAGTTTGAGCCGATTCATATCGAGGATAGTATTGACAAGGTTGAGCAGATATTCTGACGAATTCCATATCTTGCGGCGGCACTCACGCTGTTTTTCAACATCATTTTCGTAATGTCCCGCGATCTCGACCATTCCCCTGATGCCGTTTATAGGCGTTCGCAGGTCATGGCTCATACAGCGAAAAAATTCGTCTTTGAATCGTTGGCGCGCTCAGCTTCTTCAGCGGTTTCCCTTAAACGTTCGGCAATAGATTCAAGCTCTTAGTTTTTCCTGCTGATTTCACTGTAAAGCTCTTTTCTGCGCTGTTCTTCGACCGTGATATCGCACCATATATAAATGAGCGCATAGCTTGCGTGGATAACAAGCCAGCCCGGATTTCCAAGCTGTACCCATATAAAAACTCCCGTCGTCACGAAGAATGCCATTATCAAAACAGCATTGACCCTCGGAGTTATCTTCTTTATGTTAAATTAAACGAGAGCAAGACCTACCGCGGAATAAACCATTATCGAACCAACGCCGACCGACATAAACAAAGGACCTCTTGAATATTCCATATTCGGTCCAAGCTCAAAGAATAACCCTGTCACGGGATTTGTCAGCGCCAGCAGACTGTATACCATATACGGCAAAAGAATGACTGCCATATCGCGGCGAAGCTTTTTGATAGACTTGCCGTTTTGTATGATAACATAAGCATAGCAGACCCAAACGGCGGCAAGCATAGGCATCGTCACAACATATATCGTCATGCTTATCTGATAGAACCACCAATTTTGAATAATATTCATAGCAGTCGAAGAAACAATGTCAACAACATTTGAAATTATGCTGAAAATAAGGACAATATAGAACACTTTGCCCTGAAAATTATAACTATCCTTTCTGTGTTCGCGGTTCTTGAACAACATAATGATAAAAACAGCCAGAGAAAAGTAATCCGTTTCAACGTGCCACATATAATACCCCGTTTTTTGCGCCAAAAGCGCCCCAAGCATACTTCTCCCCGTTTGGAAAAAATAGACTTCAATTAATTATAACACACATTTAAACTAATTGCAACGATTTTCTGACATATTTGTTTAATATTATTGCCAGAGCATGGATTACGCAGAAAAATATGACATATTTAAATTTACCTTCTCTTGTGAGGGAGAACATAATGCGTTGTTACGCTTCTACTGCTATGCTTATTTCAATCCACTCCCTCATACGAGGGAGAACAACAGATTTTTGAGGGTAAAATGAGTTTTTACTGTATTTCAATCCACTCCCTCATACGAGGGAGAACCAGCAGCTTTATTGCAGAAGCCATCTCTGTAAAAATTTCAATCCACTCCCTCATACGAGGGAGAACATGACAGTGCAGAAAACAAGTATTTCACCAATGACATTTCAATCCACTCCCTCATACGAGGGAGAACGCCACGGCGCAGTTTTTCAAAGCCGTTCGGCGATTTCAATCCACTCCCTCATACGAGGGAGAACATTTTGACAGCAAGATCAGCGACGACAAGAAGCTATTTCAATCCACTCCCTCATACGAGACCAGCTATAAAAAGTCAATACCCTAATCCAAATTTTTAGGGAAAACAGGCTG
>CALANW010000095.1 GCA_937926145.1 uncultured Ruminococcus sp.
TATATTATACCATTTTTCTTCCTGATTTTCAATGGTTTGTGCGGTATTGCCTTAGAATTAAACTCGTTTTCGTTTGAATTGTTTACGGATCTTTACAGGGCGTTATTTCAGCACCTCTCCGAAAAGCTTTGCAAGCTCCTCGTTTTTTCCATTTGGATAATCGTCATATAGTCCGAAAGGCAATTCATTGTACACATGATAATCAAATCCGATGTTGTATTTGCGGCATATACTTATCATATCTCTTACCCAACCGACACCGTTGCGGCCGTTTTCAAAGCCTTCCGAAATAACGCCGAATTCGCCGAGATAAATCGGAACGTTATGCTTTTCGGAGAACTTTACATACGGCATAAAGCTTTCTTCAAGATAATCCTTGTCAAAGCTGCGGATATTTTCGCTGAGTGACATATCCATTCTTATCTCGGGCGAGCTGCTGTCGGATTTTATATATCCCGATATCATATACTTATATCCCTTTTTCATCTCAAACCGCTTGAAATTCTGTACATACACCGAGGTGGTTCCCGATATCTTCAAGCAGCCCTTAGCATTGTTTCCGTCACCATCATAGTATTCGGAAATGCCGCTGCCGTCCTCGCTCCACGGACTGCTGTTCAAGATCCCACCGGAAAAATCGGCTTTAAAGAGCGTTCTGCGCTTTCCTTTCGGGGATATCTCAGTCAGCGTGATATCGTCGAAATATGCTGTACCTCCCTCTCCGAGGTTTGAAGCGGTCACGACTGCAGCCACGACATTTGCCTTGTTCGATAAAGAAATAGTTTTGCTTTGGAAATAAGACCAGCCGTTTCCTTTGGACGATTTTTTCGAGGCGGCTTCGCAGTTCGCCCAGCCGTTTACAACATCCTCACCAACTATCTCCTCGGTGGGGTATGTCATTGTGTGTCCTTTCGTAACTGCCCAGTCGGTGTTCTGGTGCGTGAAGTAAAAAGCATCGTATTTATGAAACTCATAGATGACGTTTTTATCGTTTATTCTTGCAAAAGAGTGTTCGGGAGTAAAGTATTCATACTCTCTTTCTCCGTCAGACTTAACTGCGCTGCCTACACCTTCAACGAATACTGCCTGATATGGTGAAACCTTTCTTATTGCCGAGGTGATTCGCTGCATAAGTTTATTATACTGTTCGTATGTTTGTTCCATAGTATCCTTCATAGGAACAACGGGTTCGTTTATAAGTCCGTAACCCCAGACAGTCGGCTCATTCGCATAACGCTTTGCAATCGTTTGCCAAAGTGCGGTCAGCCTGTCCTGATTGTTTTTATCCGTCCATAGCTCCATTCCGCCGCCCGTTGACTGATAGCCTCCCTGCGGACAATGCATATTTATGATTATGCCCATACCGTATTTTTTTGCCCATTTTATGTTTTTATCGAGCCATTCAAAACCGGATTTCTTATATTTATACGGTTTTTTATCGTCTTCAAACAAGCCGTAGTTGATATAAAATCTTACGCTGTTAAAACCCATTTCCGAAAGCTCTTTGTATGTTTTTTCATTATGATGCGATGTATCGGGAAGGGATGGATTGCCCCACACAGAATTTCCGAGAGCCATTCCCTGAATGTGGAGTTCCTTTCCGTCCGTTCCGATTATCCTGCTTCCCTCGGCATGAACGAAATCGTCTGCCGAATATTTCTGAGCCGAAACGGTAAATCCTGCCGCAGAAGTCAGCATAACCGCTGCGAAAAAAAGTGCGGTGAATTTTAACAGAAAGCTGCGAAGCTTATTATTTTTTCCATTCATTTTTATCTACCCCTTTCAGAGGTTTATGTTATACATTTATATTACAATGCTTAAACAGTCCTGTCAAGCGTGTATTTGTTAATTATCATAACAATAAGCTTGATATTTCGTTTAAGGCAAAACCGCACAAACCATTGAAAATCAGGAAGAAAAATGGTATAATATAGTTA
>CALANW010000096.1 GCA_937926145.1 uncultured Ruminococcus sp.
CTTTTCCGTCTGAACATTTCTAAGCTCACATTGTAATTTCTCATATCGCTGATTAAGTTCAAGCTGCATATTATACATACGATCTGCTGATTCCATTTTTCTTTCCGCATCCAAATTTTTTGCTTCGGCAGCAGCTAATGTTTTTTTGACACGATTTTCGGACTGAGCAATGTCACATTCACGTTCATCAAGTTCCTTGCTGCGCTTATCCTGACGTGACATACTGTCAGCCTCTTTGACGGCAAAATCAGCTTCACGTTTATCAAGAAACCGCCTGCGCTGCTCAATGCTTTCATTTTCACGCTCATTATCTATCGCTTGGACTGCAACAGCTTTTTTCTGCATTTCAAGCTGCTCCAATTCCTTGGGCGATACCGATATGTTATGTGAAAAGAGCTGCTTCTTGCCGACAATCACGCTCTCATCTGCGATGAGTTCCATTTCACGAAGTGGCTTTAATTCTTCATTCAGTCTTTTTTTCTCTTCCTGTATCTCACGGTATTCTTCACAGGTAAAGCTATGCTTTCTGCTTTCCTCCGGAGGTGCTATAGTAAAACCGTGAGATTCACATATCTCAGTAAACACCAAACGTTCATTGGCTCGCCATTTAGTGGCTGCATCAATTCCCGTATAACCCATTTCTTCAAGGGCACGAGCCATAGCATTACGGGTATCTATCCCTGTTTTGTAATGACCTATAGGAATGTAATCAATGTGCAGATGCGGTGTTGCTTCATCCATATGTATAACTGCATTGAATACAAAAAAGTTAGGATTATTTTTCAGGTAGTGTTCCATATATTTCTGTAAGCATTGTTTTGCGATTTCCGCATCGGGAGTTCCGCAGCCTGTATCGTGCATTGTCCCAACCTGAACAATATCCTCGTAAAAGCTCTTCTGCTTGTTATTTCCAATAATGGTATATTCGCAAATCTTGTGATTGAACAAATGAGTAAAATAGTCAGTTTGTATTTTTCGGCATTTTCGTGACTGCTTCTTATTATAACGTTCTATTGACGGATCAAAAAGTTTCTTATATGCTTCTTCTAAAGGAATATGGACTAACACAACATTTTGCGGTGTGCGTGACGGGTCAATATTCTTTGCAGTGAACATCCTGTTGTTGTGTGCAAGGCTGCCTTTTCCCATTTCGTGGGATATTCTTTTTTCTGTCATTTTATGAGTCTCCTTTCGGGTGAATTTTCGGAAGTGTGCAGGTAAGGTTCTGTTACTCTTTCCAAGAGTAAACCCGAGGTACTATTGGACAATCCGCACACTCCATTATCCAATAGTTCGGGGCTCTCCGAGGGGGATTTCGCTTTCTGCGGAAAGCGATGAAAAGCTGTCGCTTTTCCGAGTGCGTGACGATGCGTGTCGATGGTGACGGTCTTTTTGATACCGCACCCACTCTTCAAAACATCGACACGACCGTCACGCATCGTCACGGCTGTTTTTGTTTTCCAACAAAAATCTCACAAAACGCCCACTGTGAGTTCGTTTGCTTTCGTAACGTATCCCATATTCATTATATAGTTTACCTGAATTAACATTCAGTTTCAGTGTAAGTGTATTTGGCTTAATATCAATACCAAGTACAGATACTAATTCTGTTGGGGAACCCTGCCATTC
>CALANW010000097.1 GCA_937926145.1 uncultured Ruminococcus sp.
GAGCGCTACCTTGGGGTGGTAGAGGCCGTGGGTTCAAGTCCCGTCACTCCGACCAGATAAAAAGACTTGTTTCAATATAATGTTGCAAACAAGTCTTTTTATTCTTCTTACTTGTTTATCCCCTTTAATATGTCGGGGTGTAGCTCAGTTTGGCTAGAGCGCTACCTTGGGGTGGTAGAGGCCGTGGGTTCAAGTCCCGTCACTCCGACCAATGGAAATAACCTCTCAAATGGCTGTAATACGCCGATTGAGAGGTTATTCTTATATCCGAATATACGGTTTGGTCAAATAATGGTCAAATCAGGCGTGACGGCAGTATTTTTCGTTGATGTGAAGCATATCAACTATCTCGTCCGTTGCCCTTGCCTTGACCTCATTGAATGCGTGAGTGTAGATATTAAGCGTGGTTGCGGGTGTCGAATGACCGAGTATCTCCGATACCGTCTTTGCATCGGTCCCCTTTGCGATCATTGCGGAAGCTACAAAATGGCGCATTGAATGAATCCCGTAAAAGTCCATTCCGTGCTTTGCACACATCTTTTTGAGATAATTGTAAGGGATACCGTTGTACATTATCTTGGTGTATGTAATATCGCAGAAAAGATAATCATTATCTGTGTGCCTTATACCTATATACTTTTTTGCGGCAATTTCTTCTGCCCTGTACTTCTCAAAAAGATCAATTACGATCTGAGGAAGCCTTATAACACGCATAGAGCTTTCCGTTTTGGTATTGCCTACATACATCTCCTTTTTCTTTCGGGAATAGTTGGCAGCTCTCTTTATTCTGAGAATATGGCTGTCAACGTCAATGTCGCAATACCTGAGCCCAACGATCTCCGAACGTCTTAAACCGCAGATAATAGCTATCGTTGCGAAAAGCTGATGTTTGAGCGGTGCTTCCGAATAAAGAAGATCAACAAATTCTTCTGCCTGTTCGGGTGTGTATATCTTCTTTTCCTTGTGAACTTCGGGCGGAAGCTTTACATTCGTGCAGGGATTTTTCGTCAGCATCTCAATTCTTATGGCATAATCGAAAATGCCTGATACAAATGACAGATAGTGCTTTATCGTTTTTCTCGAAAGTCCCTTTTCGGGGTCAACCTTATTAACACCCGGTTTGGTGAGCGAGTTTATAAAGCTCTGAATGTGAATGGTTTTGATTTTATCCATTCTCATATCACCGAGTGCTTCGTAAGTCCGCTCCTTGAAGTCTTCACAGCGTTCACGGGTGGTCGTTGCGTGCTGAATGTCCGCATAATCAACGAACCATCTTTCGGCAAAGCTTTTAAACGTGATATTCGGAAGAACCGCAAGCGCATTTATCTGCTGCTCAAACTCAAATCCGATAGCCTCGGCTGCTTTGTCACGTTTCTTCTCGGTCATTCCTTCAAAACGTGGATCGTCAAATCTGACGGTCATACTCGTGTAAAGAAACTTGCCGTTTGCGTCCTTACCGTTAAATACTCTTATACGGTAAGCGTTTTCTCTTTTGGTAATGTTCATTGACATTACTCCTTTCGCAGTTGCGAAAGGACAAATAACGTGTGGAATGGAATCTGTCCTTTCAGGGTGGATACCTTCTATAATCTCCTTGTCTGTTGCCGCAGACAGGGAGATTTTTTATTTTATATCAGCCCAAAACATATTCATTTGGATATTAAAATTATCTATCCATTCAGAAAATGCTTCGGGCGTAATATCGCCGTTTCGTACACTGTTGCGCTTTTCATAGCTTTCCGACGTAAAGCCCGTGAAAATATCATTGCAAAGCTGCAGCTTATCACCTGTCAACATCCCTTTTTCTTTTGCACGTCTTATCTTAGTGTACCAACGCTGATACACTTTCATATACTGAGCTTCGTATTCGTCATTGTGCTTTTCCCTGTATCTGCTAAGCTTTTCGGAATTTCTCTGCTTCCTGCAGGCATCGGAACAAAGCACATCAAACAAACTTGACTTTGCGATAAACAATCTTCCGCAGTTCAGACAAAATCTTGGAAAAAGGCTCTTGCTGTACAGCAATCGGATATAATATTCTACCATTGAAACCAAAGAAACATCGGTAACAGCGTATTCCTCGCCGTTTTTGCCCTTGATTATCATCATAGGCATATCGTCCCTGACGTATCCGTTCAGCAAACAATCAAGAGCCTGATCTGTATTCGGCACTCTCGAAGGGGTAAAGCTGATGTGTCGCTGATTATATTCAAAATCTCTGTTTATCAATGCGGTCTGTGTTATTTCAAGGTGATTGCAAAGCCACTCCAGTTCGTCCTCATTTGATATCAAATTTCCAAAATACGCTTTATCAATCACTTTTTTCAGATAACCGCAGGTCACGTTACTGTCAGGAACAATAACTCTGCTGCCTTTAAGATAATTGAGCATTTTACAGTCGGAAGATAGGTCAAACAGTAACGAACCTATCTCCCTTTCCGAGATCTCAACGCTCTTTTCGGCAAACAGCCCACCTTTGACGTAATTGAAAACTTTTTTCGGCTCGCCGTATATTATTTTTTCCGTAAGCTTATCGCAGTCAACACTTACAGCTATGCACATATCTGCAAAAAATTTGTAATCAGCCATTATCCAGCCCCATTTCCCAACGCCTTTGATTGATTTTTTTCTATTTTATTGGTTCATTTTGCATTATATCAGATTTTCTCGGAAATATCAATAGCAAAACTGTTGCAAAAAACCTACATAGTTTTATGCAAAATATCAGAATTATACAATTTGCAAAAAACTCACTTGACTTTTAGTGTTTGCTGCGCTATAATCAAAGCAGTTGGACTGTATTTTTATATATTTCAACATCAAAAACACACATCACATGATTTTGAAAGGAGTCAAAAGATGACTGAAAATACTAAACCTGTTGCCCTTATGACAATTCACGAAGCAGCCAAAACAGGTATCATGCCTGAAAACACCCTTAGACGTATGTGTAAGAATAACGAAGTTCCCTGCCTTCATATCGGAAAGAGAACGCTTATCAATTTTGACGTGCTTGTTTCTTTCCTCAACGATCCCGACAACTATGTAAAGGAGGCGGGACCGAATGTATGAAAAAGAAGAAGCCGCCCTTGCTCCGACTGTCAGTACAGTCGAAGGGCAGCTTCCGTATGATTGTTATGAATCAATTATACCATACGAAAAGTCGGAATGCAATACAGCCGACATCAGATTTTTCTCGGAGATTGAAGCATCTGCCGTTGATTGGCTTTGGTATCCGTACATTCCTTTCGGCAAGATAACTATAATTCAGGGCGACCCCGGCGAGGGAAAAACAACCCTTGCACTTAATATCGCCGCTATTCTGAGCAGAGGTGAACATCTGCCTACGGAGCTTGAATATAGCTACACATACGATAATATTACTTCAATCTATCAGACAGCCGAGGACGGACTTGCCGATACTATTAAACCCAGGCTTACAGCTGCAAATGCCGATTGCAGCCGAATATGTACCATTATCGAGGGCAATGCTTCGCTTCATTTCTGTGACAGCAGACTTGAAGAAACCATTGCATCAACGGGAGCAAAGCTGCTGATAATGGACCCTATACAGGCATACCTCGGCGCAGATGTTGATATGCACCGTGCCAACGAGATACGTCCCGTAATGTCACGGCTTGAAACACTCGCAGAGAAGTACGGCTGTGCTGTTGTCCTTATAGGACACATGAACAAAAGCGGTAAGAAAGCTCAATACAAAGGGCTTGGTTCTATCGACATAACGGCAGCCGCCCGAAGCGTTCTTTTTGTAGGACGCAGGGACAACGATAAACAGAAACGCTGCATTATCCCCATAAAATCAAACCTTGCACCGGAAGGACGTGCCGTCCTTTTCAGCGTTGGCGACCGACTCACTTGGGAAGGTTTTGCCGATCTTGACATAAACAAAATATGCTCCGATCTCGGCAGCAGCGATAAAGCTCTGTCAAAGGTCGAACAGGCTGAATTTTTTCTCAAAGAGCTTTTTGACGGAAGAACGGAAATACGGAGTTCGGAAGTTGAAAACCGAGCTAAGGAACACGGAATATGCAAGCGTGTTCTTGACACGGCAAAGAAAAATCTGAACATATCGTCACGAAAATCGGGAGATTATTGGTTTTATATTTTCCCCAATTGACAGACAACTGCATTGTTGCATTCTTGCAATGTTGAGCCAAACAACGCTGTACAGCCATTTTGATGCAAGAATGCAAGGGCGCAAGAATGCAGGATATACGGAAAGGAGTGACAGAAGATGAGTGAAAAGAAGTTATCCCATGTTCAGGGAAAGGGTTGTCTTTCCCACAACAACCGCTTGTTTACGCCAAAGAACACAAATCCCGAAAGAAAAAGCTTCAACACATATTTTATTCGTGAAAACATTGCCGACAGTTATGAAAAACTGTTTGGAAATGCTGTAAAAGAATATAACAGCAGGCAAAAACGAAATGACAGAAAAATAACCTGCTCATATTTTGAGCATTTGTTTCACCACTCACCCTGCAGCACGGTTCTTGAATCACCGAACGGGCAGAAAAGCTTTTATGAGGACGTTGTGCAGATCGGTACAAAAGATGACACGGGCTGTGATACTCTTGATTCCGAAAAGGCACGGTGGGCGTTAGTGGAATATATGGAGAATTTTCAAAGACGCAATCCGAACTTCTATGTATTCAATGCAGTTTTGCACATGGACGAAGCAACTCCGCATCTGCATATTGACTATATTCCCATCGGTCATTATGAAAGAGGTCTTTCCGTTCAGAACGGACTTGCACAGGCTCTTTTTGAGATGGGCTGCGGAAAGGGGAAAGATGCCATTAACCGATGGCGCAAAGCAGAGCGTGAGGAGCTTCGCAAGATATGTGAAATTCACGAAATACACGTTGCCGATGAAGATAAGGGACGAGGGTTCAATTACAGCTGCGAGGAGTACAGAGAATACAGGGAAACCATAAGCGGCTATGAAAAACAGGTTTCCGAGCTAAAAAGCAAGGTAAATGATCTGTCTGCGGATATTGAAAATAAATCTGCGGAATTAAGTGTGCTTAATGATAAAAAATCCACATTGCAGAATGAAGTAGATTTACTGAAAGCAGAAAGGAAAATAATCGAAACAACAAAAATCAAAGCCGTGAAAATGCCACTGCATAAGCTTATGATAGATGAAAGCGAAATCACGGAAATTGAGAATATGAAAAAATCCGCAGCAGTAAAATCAGAAGAACTGTCTGCCAGGGAAAAAGCTCTTAATTCACGTGAAGAACAGCTTAATAAAAGCCATGTACTGATTACCGCAAGAGAAAATGGCATTTCCGAAAAGGAGCAGTCTATCAAAGAAAAATTAAAGGAGATCGCCGAACATGAAGAATATGCCAAGCACGACAGCTACAAAGCCTTTGCAAAGGCTTCCGAAGTCGATCCGCTTTTTCAAAGAGCCAAAAAGGCACTTAAAGAAGCCGAAAGAATGAAATCCGAGCAGGAAGATATAAACAAGGTTCTTGAAAGCTATAAAACAAGCAATTCTCACCTTAAATCCGAATTGACGGAATTGAGGAGGTCCGAAAAATCAATCAGAGACGAATATTCGGATCATAAAAGAACAGCCGAAAAGGAAATCAGCAGGCTAAAAACCGAAAGTGAAACAAACTCCGAATCGTATCGGAAAGAAATCTCTGAATTAAATGAAAAGCTTGAAAGTGCAAATTCTCTGAACAGCAGTTTATCGGAAAAGAATAAAAGTCTGTCGGGCGAAAATGAACAGCTCAGCAAGAACAATAATTTTCTGAACGGTCTGATCGACACGCTGTATGAGATCGGCAGATTCATCTGCAACAGGTTAAAAATTGATTTTGACCGAATTGTTGATAAACGTCTTGACAGTTATTCTCTGAAATACATTTTCGGAGATAACGGTCGGGAACGATAATTTTATTGATTACCCTATCCCCATATATATTAAAAATCCGTATCACGCCCGATACGGATTTTTGCTTTTCCGTCAACAGGGAGTGCAGAGGGAACGTCTGCCCGCTGTCCGCAGAAAAGTGAACGAAGTTCACTTGCGGAATCACCCTCGGAGAGCCCCGTGTTCTTTTGATGAGGTCTTGTGCCTTGTCAAAAGTACTAAGGGGTTAGCTTTGACTGAATCAAAGCTAAGTTGGCGGCTGCGCCGCAATAGCCGTACTTATCAATGTTTTGCCATATGATATTTTCCTTTCGTCATTTTTGAACAATAATCCAGATTTTCCAGAAAAAATTGTTGCTTTTTTACCTTATATATGATATAATAAAACTAAATAAGTGTAAAAATATAGATTTACAAGAATCATCCTGCTTGCATATATACCTTTATAAACAAAAGGAGATCCAATATGAATTACGATAACCTTTTAAATGATTTACAAAAATTTATGATGATAATTCCAGATAACAT
>CALANW010000098.1 GCA_937926145.1 uncultured Ruminococcus sp.
ACCATATTTTTAGGGTAATTGCAAGATTAAGTTAGTGCATATGGGGCGCTGCCCCTCGACCCCGCAAGCTGTGCTCAGCTTGACCAGCTTGGCGCTTCGAGGTGTGGGGGATTTCCACATTTCTGATTCAAAATTGTTGACAAACTCCCGAAAATACGATATAATAAATGTATATATGCTTTAGGCGGCGCTTACTCGCCCCATTTCTGAAAGGAGCAGATCATAATGGCAGTTAAAAAAGTCAGAATGTCCGCTGAAGGACTTGCTAATCTTGAAAAAGAAAAAGAATATCTCATTACCGTCAAAAGAGCAGAGGTTGCTCAGAAGTTAAAGGAAGCCCGCGGTTTCGGTGACCTTTCCGAGAACGCTGAATACGATGAAGCTAAGAACGAACAGGGTATTGTTGAAGCTCGTATCCAGGAACTTGAAATGACTATCGCAAACGCTATCGTTGTCAGCGATGATGATATTTCAAGCGATGAAGTCGGCGTTGGTTCTTATGTTGAGCTTCTCGACCTTGAACTCAACGAAAAGATGAATCTCCAGATCGTTGGTTCTACCGAAGCTGACCCCGAGAACAACAAGATCTCCGAGGATTCGCCTATCGGCATTGCCTGCCTTAAAAAGAAAGCAGGAGATGAGATCGAAGTTGACGCTCCTGTTGGCATCATCAATATGAGAATTTTGAGCATCTCCAAGTAATGGAACTATGAACTTTATGCCGCTGATTGAAAGTCGGTCAGCGGTATTTTCATCATAAATATGAAAGGAAAAATGAAAATGGCAGAAGAAAATCAGAATGTCAACGCTGCTCCTGAAGAGGAAGAAGTTCAGGACGTCAGTGAATACAAGAAGATCCGTATGGACAAGCTTGACGAGCTCAAAGCCGCAGGCAAGAACCCATTTGAAATAACAAAGTACGATGTTACCGCTCACTGCGGCGAGGCTAAGGCTGCTTATGAAAAGCTCGAAGCTGAGTTAAAGGCTAAGGTCGGCGACGATGAGGAAGCTCTCAAAGCTGCCCTCGAAGAAAACCGTCAGCACGTCAGCATCGCAGGCAGACTTATGAGCCGCCGTGATATGGGCAAGGCTAACTTTATCGATGTACGCGATTCCTCCGACAGAATTCAGGTCTATGTTCGTATGAACGAGATCGGCGCAGACGAATTCGCTGACTTCAAGAAGTGGGATATCGGTGATATCGTAGGCGTTGAAGGCTTCGTTTTCCGCACAAAGAAGGGCGAAATTTCCGTTCACTGCGAAAAGATCACCCTCCTTTCAAAGTCGCTCCTCCCACTCCCCGAAAAGTGGCACGGCTTAAAGGATCAGGATACAAGATACCGTCAGCGTTACGTTGACCTTATCGTAAACCCCGATGTTGCCGAAACTTTCAAGAAGCGTTCAAAGATAATCGCTTCTATCCGCCGCTACCTCGATGCGCAGGGCTTCATGGAAGTTGAAACCCCTATGCTCGTTTCAAACGCAGGCGGCGCTGCTGCACGTCCATTCGACACGCATTACAATGCTCTCGATGAAGATGTTAAGCTCAGAATCTCACTCGAACTTTACCTCAAGCGTCTTATCGTAGGCGGTCTTGAAAGAGTATATGAAATTGGCCGTGTGTTCCGTAACGAGGGCGTTGATGCACGTCATAACCCCGAGTTCACACTTATGGAACTTTATCAGGCTTACACCGACTACCATGGTATGATGGATCTCACCGAGAATATGTTCCGTTACCTTGCTAACGAAGTTTGCGGTTCTACCACAATTCCTTACGGCGAGCATCAGCTCGACCTCGGCAAGCCTTTCGAGCGTCTTACAATGACCGAAGCTGTAAAGAAGTATTCGGGCGTTGACTTCGACGAGATAAAGACACTTGAAGAAGCACGCGCAATCGCAAAGGAAAAGCACATTCAGTTTGAAGAGCGCCACGCAAAGGGCGATATCCTCAACCTCTTCTTCGAGGAATTCGTTGAAGAACACCTTATCCAGCCTACATTCATTATGGATCACCCCGTTGAAATTTCTCCGCTCACAAAGAGAAAGCCCGATAAGCCTGACCACGTTGAGCGTTTTGAGCTTTTCATCAACGGCTGGGAAATGTGCAACGCTTACTCCGAGCTTAACGACCCTATCGACCAGCGTGAGCGTTTCCTTGCGCAGGAAGAACTGCTCAAAAAGGGCGACGACGAAGCAAACCATATCGACGAGGACTTCCTCCGTGCGCTTGAGATCGGTATGCCTCCAACGGGCGGTATCGGCTACGGCATCGACAGACTTGTTATGCTTCTCACAAATTCACCCGCAATTCGTGATGTTTTGCTCTTCCCAACGATGAAGAGCCTCGACTAATATATAAACCCAAACAGAGGAAATGCCATAACGGTTTTCCTCTGTTTGGGTTATTTTTTTCAAGGAGGATTATGATGAATAAAGATCTAACCAAACAGAACCGATACCTTGTCTATGGACTTATCGGTGCAGTTCTGACGATGATAGGCGACTTCCTGCTGCTCGGTGTTGACTCGGTCGGTGCAGAGGGCGCACTCGGACAGTATATCATCGCCGCAGAAAAACTCAGCTACACAAGAATAGGTCTTGCAGGTGCGTTCGGATTTATCGGAATACCCATTACAGCATTCGGATATTTCGTTCTGTATGAGCTTATGAGCGACAAGACATCGACCCTCGCAAAGCTTTACAAGGCTTCGGTCTATGGCTATGTTGCTTTCGGCGGCGCGATACATATAATCTGCTGTTACCTCGTCACGGGTATGAAAAAGGCTCTCGAAACGGGAACCGGCAATTCCGATATGCTGACGGTGATACTGAACGAGCAGGGCGGATATGTTATCCCATGTATGGTCGTTTTCTTTGCGATCTACCTTGTGAACGTCATAGCGCTTATCATCATCATTGCGAAGAAAAAAACTATGCTCCCAAGTTACCTATGGCTAATCAATCCGATAACGTTCAAAATACTGCTCAATATGCTCGGAAAAATGAGCACGTCTGCATTCTGGAACGGCATCGGCTGCTCGAATATGAGCCTCGGCGCAGTGGTTATCTTTGTCGTTTGGATAATAATTATAAATCGCAAAAAATCGGAGAGATAAAAATGACAGTTCACGAATTCGGAGAAAAGGGTAATCCCGTTATAATGCTTTTTTCGGGAACGATGTGCTTCTGGAAAGGCAATTTCGGCGGAGTGATAGATAAACTGGCGGAAAAGTTTCTCGTTGCGGCGGTAGCATATACTGGCTTTGATGAGAATGACACCGAAAGCTACGTCAGCGTTGAGGACGAGCTTGGCAGAATTGAAAAATATATCAAGGAAAACTATAACGGCGAGATTTGCGCCGCTTACGGCTGTTCGCTCGGCGGAAGCTTCGTTGCACAGCTCGCCGCAAGGCACAATATCAGAATGAAGTACGGCATCATCGGCAGTTCCGATATGGATCAGAGCGGCAGCTTCAAGGCCAGCATAATGACCGCGCTTATGCTCAAAGTGACCTATAACTTTATCCATACTGGCGAGTATAAGTCCAAGCTGATGAAAAAGCGCTTTCAACAGCAAATGGCTGACCCCGACCCGTACAACCGTACATTCGTCGCAATGACGGGCAGAGATAAGTACGATATGAGCTTTATCACAAAGGAAAGCCTGAAAAATCAGTTCAAGTCCGACCTGACAACGCCGCTCCCCGAGCATATCGACAACGGCGAAACGGCGATACACGTTTTCTATGCGAAAAAAATGGGCGAAAAGTATCTCGAACGATACAAAAAATACTTCAAAAACCCTATCATTCACGAGCAGGATATGCGCCACGAGGAGTTCTTCGGACTTCACCCCGACGAGTGGTGCGCTTTGGTCGAGGAGATATGTTTAGCATAAAACCGACACTTGACTTTTCACCTGCAAAAAATTATAATAAAAGCAGAAACCTATTCGCAGGAGGTCAAAAAAATGGACTACAGAAAATTCGATAACACCATTATAGCAAGGATAGATAAAGGCGAGGAAATTCTTGAGCAGGTAAAAAATATCGCCTTAAAAGAAAATATAAAGCTCGCAAGCATAACCGCACTCGGCGCGATAAACGACTTCACAGTCGGCGCTTTCAAAACGGACGAGAAAAAATATTATGCCAACGAGTTCAAGGGCAGCTTCGAGATAGTTTCGCTCACGGGTACGATAAATACGATGAACGATGAGTTCTATGCTCACCTCCACCTGAGCGCAGGAAACGAAAAGGGCGAGGTATTCGGCGGTCACCTCAACAGAGCGATCGTCAGCGCGACCTGCGAAATGATGATAACTCTCATCAACGGCAGAGTTGACCGAGCTTTCAGCGAGGAGATAGGTCTGAATTTGTTTAAGTTTTAACTGCATATCATTATAACAAACCGCCGAACGGTTCAAAATTCCGTTCGGCGGTTATCTTATATCTTCTTTTCAAGCAGAACCAAATTCACATCGGGAATACCGTTGAAAACGCAGGGGAGAACAGCAATTTCCCTGTAGCCAAGCTTCTTGTAAAAGCTCCGAGCCGCAGCATTTTTTGCATTTGTGTCGATGCGAAGATAGTTGCAGCCGTGTTCAAGCGCATAGCGTTCGTAAAATTCCGCAAACGCCCTGCCGAAGCCGCAGCCTTTTTCAAACGGGTCTATCACAAGCGTGTGGAGAACCATAACTTTATTGTCGGGAACATCGTATTCTCAAGGCGCATCGGCGTAGGTATCGACTTGTATCTGATTGATTATCGCCGTTCCGACAGCTTTCCCGTCCGCTTCTTCGATGAAAATATCACCTCGCGCCAAAGCAGCCTCAGCAGTCGCGCGCTCGGGGTAAACACCCCTTATCCAACCGATAGCGGCTTGTCCCTGCTCCTCCGCAGTGTGGATATGGTCATATATCTCTGCGATAGCGTCAAGGTCGCCTGCGCAGGCTTTGCGTATGTTTATCTGCATAGAAATTCTCCTTTGAAAACTCAGTAGGAACATTATACAACTTTTTTCGGAAAAAGTAAACCGCAAAATGCCGAAATATTTTATAAGGCTATTGCTTTTTTCTGTCTTTTTGTTTATAATGGAAATATCAAAGTGCGCGTTCATTCTGTTCTGAGTTGAGAAATACAGAAGATCAAAGACCAGCTATAAAAAGTCAATACCCTAATCCAAATTTTTAGGGAAAACAG
>CALANW010000099.1 GCA_937926145.1 uncultured Ruminococcus sp.
CCTCTTCGTCGGCAGCGTCAGATGTGTATAAGAGACAGATATAATGGTATTATTTTACCATTGTGGTTAATAAAAGTCAATATTATATAATTTTATTGTGAAAATAAATAAATTATATTGTCAGAAATTGTATAAAACAATGTTTACTCGTCAGAGCATATTGACAAATTTTGTCGAAAGAGTTATTATTATATAAATACAAATCATTCTCTGATAAAGAGTATAATTTAAACGAAAGGCAGAAATATGGTATTTGCGGCGCACATAAATGAGGAAAAAATCCAGACGGTTGGGGAGCATTGCAGGAACACCGCTGAAATGGCAGCCGGGTTTGCGCGCGTTTTTGATGCGGAAAACATCGGGCGGCTTCAAGGTCTGCTCCACGATATCGGAAAGCTTTGCGAGAAATTCAACCGATATATTATGGGTGAATCTTCGACAAAAAGAGGTGAGATCGACCACAGCTTCGCAGGCGCAAAATACCTTTGCGAAATAGCGGATAAGGCTGACCCGAAGCGCTTTTACAGCGTTTCGCGCCTTATCGCACGAACGATGATCTCACATCATGGTCTGAATGACTGGCTCGAACCGAACGGAGTGGATTATTTCCTCAAACGAACAGGGAAAACGGAATTTTACGATGAGATACGCAAAAATGCGGACGAAATTTTCCCTGAAAAAGAGCTGCTTTCACTTCTTGAAAGTGCCGATGACGAATATAAGCGTATTCGTGCGGAAATAAAGGAAATTTCAAATGGTAAAGAGGATTTTGCCTTTTATCTTGGTATGTTGGAACGAATTTTGCAGTCGGCGCTTATCGATGCGGACAGAATAGATACGGCTTCGTTTATGTCCTGCGAGCCAACGGAAACTTTTGCCGACAAAAAGCGGCTTTGGACGGAAATGAAAGCTCGCCTTGCGGAGCGTTTGAGCAGGTTCGACGGAAAAACTGACACCATTTCAAAGCAGAGGAGAAGCATTTCCGACCGATGTGCGGAATTTGCGAAAAATGATGTTAAGGTCTGCCGAATGATAGTTCCGACGGGCGGAGGAAAAACGCTTTCTTCGCTTCGATTTGCAATAGAATACTGCATCGGTCACGATATGGAAAAGATAATTTACATCGCGCCGTTTATGTCAATTCTCGAGCAGAACAGCGATGAATTCCGTGCTGTTTCGGGCGAAGAAAACTTCCTTGAGCATCATTCAAACGTTGTTGCGGAGCGGTTTGAAAAAGCAGAGCAGAACGAATACAGCGAGTACGAGCTTCACACGGAGCGTTGGGATCCTCCCGTTATTGCGACAACAATGGTACAGTTTTTGAATACGCTTTTTTCGGCAAAATCATCATCGGTTCGGCGTATGCACAGACTTAGCAAAGCGGTGATAATAATAGATGAAATTCAGGCAGTTCCGCTCAAATGCGTGAATATGCTGAACCTCGCCGTGAATTTTCTCACGCAGATATGCGGTTCGACTGTCGTATTGTGTTCGGCAACTCAGCCCGTTATGGACGAAGTAAAATTCCCAGTGATAATGGACGAAAAATACAGTATGACGGGTGACTTCGTCAAGGATTTTGAGGTGTTCCGACGAACCGATATCGTATCGAAGATCGACCCTTACGGCTGGGACTATGATGAAGCGGCTGAATTCTGTGCGGAAAAATTCCGCGAGTCGGGCGATCTTCTTCTTATAGTAAACACGAAATCCGAAGCGCTCGCAATGTTTGAACGGATAAAAGAGCTTTGCAAGGACGAAGCGGAGATAATACATCTCAGCACGAATATGTGTCCCGAACATAGGCGCGACAGAATAAAGCATATAAGGGAACAGCTTAATGAAAAGCGTCCCATAATATGCGTGACCACACAGCTTATCGAAGCGGGCGTTGATATATCTTTCCGATGCGTTGTGCGAGCCTTGGCAGGATTGGACAATGCAGTTCAGGCTGCAGGACGATGCAACCGTCACGGTGATGCGGACGGTATATGCCCAGTTTATATCATAAAATTCAAAGACGAAAAACTCGGCAGCCTTACCGAGATAAAGGATGCTCAGGGCATTTTGCAGGAAATGCTCGGCAGCGAAAGATATGCAGATCTCCAATCGGACGAAGCGGTTCGGCAGTATTTTCGTTCACTTTATCAGACCGAAGCCAAAGAGCTTTGCTATACAGCAAGAGATAACGGCGTGGGTACGAACCTCATCGACCTTTTGTCGCTCGATACGAACCGATATGAGATCAGCGAGAGAACTTCAAGCAAATTCACTTCGCAGGCGTTCCGAACGGCAGGAACTATTTTCACTGTCATTGACAACAACACCGAGGACATCGTTGTTCCTTACAACGATGAGGCAAAGAAGCTTATCGAAAAGCTGATGACTGCGGAAAACGGGCTTGTTCAGCTTACAAAGCAGGCGCAGAAATACACCGTCAGCGTTTACAGCGGCACGGGACGAAAGCTTGACGAAAACAATGGTATTTACCGCACGAAATTCGGCACGGCGATACTTGAAAAGAATTTTTACGACAGCGAGCTTGGCATAATAACCGAGGGCGCAGAGCAGGATATACTGATATATTAGGAGGAATGATAGAAATGGAAAACCAACAAAAGCACAACACGGTCGAGTTTGCCGTTTACGGAAAATATGCGCTTTTTTCCGATATACTCACCAGACCCGGCGGAGAGAAATCCTCGTACCCTATTCCAACATACGAAGCGCTGAAAGGTATTGCAAATAGCATTTATTGGAAGCCAACATTCTATTGGATAATAGACGAAGTTCGCATAATCAACCCGATAAGAACGGTCAGAAAAGGTATGCTTTTAGTGAAAGTGGATAAAAAAACTGGTGACCTTGCTTACTATACATATCTTGACAATGTTCACTATCAGGTCAGAGCGCATTTCGAGTGGAATGAAAACCGTCCCGAGCTTAAAGCAGACCGCAATTACAACAAGCATCACAACATTGCAAAGCGAATGATAGAGCGCGGCGGCAGACGTGATATTTTCCTCGGGACAAGAGAGTGCCAAGGCTATGTTGAGCCATGCGTTTTCGGCGAGGGAGCAGGTGCTTACGACCACTGCGGAACTATCCCTTACAGCCTTACCTATCACGGGATAACATACGCCGATGAGGCGATACGCGAAGAGGACAAGGGTCTTATGACGGTGCGTTTCTGGAATCCCACAATGGAAAACGGCGTGATAAGCTTTATCCGCCCGGAGAAATGTGAGGTAACGCGTCATATCAGAAAAATGCCGATAAAGCCATTCGGAAAAGAAACGGAAAACTTTATCGGACTTGAAGAATTTGAGGGGGACGGTAATTTTGAGCTGGACAAGTGAACTGCTTGAGATATATGAATATAACAGCGGCAGAAAATTCTCCGATGGCGAGCCTGAAATGCTCCCTATAGCGCACTCGACCGCCAATGCGCAGATAGAAGTGACTATCAGCGAGGACGGCGAATTCAGGGGCGCTTCGGCGGTGGATAAGGACAATGCCAAGACGGTGATACCTGCCACCGAGGATTCAGCCGTAAGAACAAGCGGCGTTGTGCCGATGCCGTTCGATGATAAGCTTGTTTATATTGCAGGCGATTACGGCAAATACGTTGTCGGAAAGCGCTCGGACAATGACAATTTCTTTCTGTCATATATGAATCAGCTTCGCAAATGGTACGAAAGTCCCTACGCGAATAAGGCTGTAAAAGCGCTGTACAGCTACCTTGACAAGCGGACGGTCATGTCCGACCTTGTCCGAGCAGGTGTGCTCAAAACCGACGAAGAAACAGGAAAGCTTGCAGTCGGTGTGAAAATAGCGACAATAGCTCAGGAGGATTCTTTCGTTCGTTTTATTATCGAAAATGAGCCGCCGTTAAAGACTTGGGACAATGAGCTTTGTAAAAAATACGGACTTGATATGGTCGGTGATTTTCAGAAGTTCAATGCAACACTTGTAGGTGAGGAACAGCTTTGCTATGCAACGGGTGAAATGCTCCCTGCGACCTATAAGCACCCCTCAAAACTCCGCAACGCAGGAGATAAAGCCAAGCTTTTTTCTGCAAATGATGAAACAAGCGGTTTTTCTTACAGAGGACGATTTAATAACAAAACAGAAGCCGTTTCGATAAGCTATGATTTTTCGCAGAAGATACACAATGCTCTGCGCTGGCTTATACAGAAGCAGGGTGAAGTGTTCGATACGATGACGCTTGTTGTATGGGCAAGCGCATTGCAGGATACCCCCAAGCCGACGGCAAAAGGCTTTGATGATGAGAAATTCGATGATGAAGATGACGAAAAGGAAATTCCGACAACAGCACCGATGTATATGGCTTTGCTGAAAAAGAATATCTATGGTTACAAAACGAAGCTTGCGCCGAATACAAAGGTAATGCTTATGGGCATTGATGCCGCAACGCAGGGACGAATGAATATGTCGCTTTACACGGAGCTTGTAGGTTCGGATTATCTTGATAATATCGAAAAATGGCACTCGCAGACGGCTTGGACGCGTTACAGCGGAAAACTGAAAAAGACAGTTGTCAACTCATTCAGCATAATTGAGATAATCAACTGTGCATTCGGAACGGAGCGTGGAAAATTTATCGACTGCGATAAAAAAGTAAAGGGTGATAATGTTTTAAGGCTTCTTCCCTGCGTAACGGCAGGAAAAAAGATACCCGATGATATTATCCACGCGCTTTATAACAAAGCTTCAAATCCGCTCGCTTATGAGAACAGCTACAATCATCGTACAGTTCTTGAAACAGCCTGCGGAATGATAAGAAAAAGCATTATCGACAACGAAAAAATAAATAGGGAGGACGAATATCTTATGGCATACGACCCAAACAATACCGACAGAAGCTATCTTTACGGCTGTCTGCTCGCAGTTGCGGACAAGGCTGAGAACGAAGCTTTCACTGCGGAGGAAAGAAACGTAAGACAGACAAGTGCAAAGCGCTACTGGAACGTTTTTTCACAGCGCCCGTATCAGACTTGGGGAAATATCGAGAAAAATCTCAAGGTCTATTTCAACAAGCTCGGCAAAGGTCAGGTAAAATATCAGAAGCGGATAAACGAAATACTTGATAAAATGGATATGAAAGCATTTACGGACAACAGCCGCCTTGAAAATGTTTATCTGCTCGGATACAGCCACTATATGACAAAAATGTTCAATGAAGATATGAAGAAAAACGAGGAGGAAAATTAAATGGAAACTTTACAGAATAAGATCGATTTTACAGTTGTTATTTCGGCTAAGAACGCTAACCCGAACGGTGATCCGCTCAACGGAAACCGCCCCCGTGAGAGCTATGACGGATTCGGCGAGATCTCCGATGTATGCTTAAAGAGAAAGATACGCAACCGCCTGCAGGATATGAAAGAGAAGATATTCGTCCAGTCGGACGACCGCTGCGACGACGGCTGCAAGAGCCTGCACGACAGAGCTAACGCAAATGCTGCTTTAAAGGCTTTGAGCAAGGGCAAAAATACCGACAGAGATGCTTATGCAAAGGCTGCCTGCGCGGAATGGATAGATGTCCGCAGCTTCGGTCAGGTGTTCGCATTCAAGGACGATTCCGCATCTGTCGGCGTAAGAGGACCTGTTTCGATACAGCAGGCTGTAAGCGTTTCGCCCGTTGATGTTGTTTCCATGCAGATAACAAAGAGCGTCAACAGCGAGAGCGGCAAAGAGGGCAAAGCTTCCGATACTATGGGAATGAAGCACAGAGTTGCATTCGGACTTTATGTTGTCAACGGCAGCATAAACTGCCAGCTTGCAGAAAAGACAGGTTTCACCGCCGAAGATGCCGAAAAAATAAAGCAGGCACTTCTGACCTTGTTTGAAAACGATGAATCCTCTGCCCGTCCCGGCGGAAGCATGGAAGTTTGCCGCCTTTACTGGTGGAAGCACGACTGCAAAACACCGAAATATTCCTCCGCAAAGGTTCACCGCCTGCTTTCGATAAAGGAAAAGGAAGGTGTCAGCCGTCCCGAGAGCATTGACGACTACGACATCACACTCGGTGAGCTTGACGGTCTTTCCGTTGAAAAATACGAGGATCTTACATAATGTACAGCGAAGATGATTATCTTCAGCTTTCGGGCATACAGCACTTCGCATTCTGCCGCCGACAATGGGCGCTTATCCACATCGAACAGCAGTGGAGCGAGAACTATCGCACCGTTGACGGCAGCATTATGCACGAAAATGTCCATGATGCAGGCTTCCACGAGAAGCGCGGCGACCTCGTTATAACCCGAGCAATGGCGGTTTCGTCCCCAAGGCTCGGAATATCGGGCGAATGTGACGCTGTTGAGCTTAGAAAATGCACAGACGGGACAACTCTTTTCGGTTTGGACGGAAAATACTCCGTCACGCCCGTTGAATACAAGCGCGGCGAACCGAAAGAGGATGACTGCGACATTTTACAGCTCACGGCGCAGGCGCTTTGCCTTGAAGATATGCTTTGCTGCAAAATTCCGTTCGGCTATCTTTACTACGGCGAAACACGGCATAGGATAAAGGTCAGTTTCGATGAGGAACTTCGCCGCCGCACCGAAAATATCATTGACGAGATGCACAAGCTATACAAAGCAAAGCATACTCCAAAGGTGAAAAGGCGCAAGGCCTGCAATGCCTGCTCGCTGAAAAATATCTGTCTGCCCGTTATATGCGGAAACAAAAACGCCGTCGCTTATGTGAGATCTATGCTCGGTGAAGAACCGCCGAAAGAGGGGTGATGCCGCTTGAAAAAGCTGATGAACACGGTCTATGTCAACAATCCCGACAGATACCTTTCGCTCGACGGCGAAAATCTCGTTATAAGCAATGGCGGAAACGAGGTTGGCAGAGTTCCGCTCCACAACATCGAGCGGATAATGACCTTCGGCTATACGGGCGCAAGTCCTGCGCTTATGGGAAAATGCGCCGAGGACGGCATCGAGCTTGTTTTTATGAAGAAAAACGGACATTTTCTCGCCCGTGTCGAGGGCAGCGTCAGCGGAAATGTTTTTCTTCGCCGCGAACAGTACAGAATTGCCGATTCACCAGAAAGAAGCCTTGCCATAGCAAAATATATGATAACCGCGAAGCTTTACAACAGCAGGTGGTCGCTTGAACGCGCGGTGAGGGATCACGCACCTCGGCTTGATGTCGAAAGCTTCAAAAAGAAGTCGGCGTTCCTAAATGAAGCGAGCCGAAACGCTCTTAACGCCGCCGACATCGATTCGCTGCGAGGGATAGAGGGCGAGGGCGCGTCTGTCTATTTTTCCGTATTCGACGATATGATCTTGCAGCAGAAAGAGAATTTTTATTTCAAAACGCGAAGCAAAAGACCTCCGCTCGATAACGTGAATGCACTGCTTTCGTTTGCCTATTCGCTCGAAACGGGTATGTGTTCATCTGCGCTCGAAGCGGTCGGACTCGACCCTTATGTCGGCTTTATGCATAGCGACAGACCCGGACGAAGATCGCTTGCCCTCGACCTCGTGGAAGAGTTCCGTGCGCCGATATGCGATAGGTTCGTGCTATCGCTGATAAATAAGCGTATAATAACGAATGACGACTTTTTCAAGCGTGAGGACGGCGCAGTGATGCTGACAGAGGACGGCAGAAAAAGCTTCCTGAGCGCCTGGCAGAAGAAAAAGTACGATGAAATAACGCACCCGTTCCTCGGAGAAAAAGTCGAGTGGGGAATGCTTCCGTATGTTCAGGCAATGCTGCTGGCAAGGTATATCAGAGGCGACCTCGACAGCTATCCGCCGTTTATGTGGAAATCGTAAAAGGGGGGAAACGCAGTTGCTCGTTCTCGTAACATACGATGTTAATACAGAGGATCGCGAGGGCAGAAAACGCCTAAGACGCGTTGCAAAACAGTGTGTAAACTACGGCGTAAGAGTGCAGAATTCCGTCTTTGAGTGCATAGTCGATGCCGCACAATTGAGAATGTTAAAAAAGAAGCTTTCCGACGAAATAGACGAAGAAAAAGACAGCCTGCGCTTCTATTATCTCGGCAATAACCACCAAACCAAAGTCGAGCATATAGGCGCAAAGCCCGCACTTTCGGTCGAAGACGAGCTGATATTCTGAAAAGCCCACGCCCAAAATGCGAAAATATCCGAGCGAATATTTCGGTGCGAAATATAAGTACACATAAAATTCCCGTACCATTCGCACCGAAAAAACAGTAATTTTGTCATAAAAATCAAACGGATTTAGCTTTTTGCCGACTAATAAAAAGCAAATTATGTCAAAATGTCACATAAACTCACAGCATAAACCACCAACTATTGTGACATTTTGCGGTTCTCCCTCTTACGAGGGAGTGGATTGAAATTCGTGGGTTCGAGTCCCGTCACCTCGACCAAAAAATGTTCTCCCTCTTACGAGGGAGTGGATTGAAATTTTTATATCCTGCGTCAGACAGCATTTTGCCTTGTTCTCCCTCTTACGAGGGAGTGGATTGAAATTTTGATGCAGGACAATCCGATAATGGGAGCGGAAGTTCTCCCTCTTACGAGGGAGTGGATTGAAATTTTGCGCTTATATATGCTGTCGAGGTGCGTATAGTTCTCCCTCTTACGAGGGAGTGGATTGAAATAAGCACACGATTGTCAATTGCCATTTTAAATACTTGTTCTCCCTCTTACGAGGGAGTGGATTGAAATGAGGCTGAAAAAGAAGCAGCAGAGCTTACAGCGGTTCTCCCTCTTACGAGGGAGTGGATTGAAATTCACAGAAGCAATTGAGATTATTCCTTGCACCGAAGTTCTCCCTCTTACGAGGGAGTGGATTGAAATCGCTCACGATCGCAGACGAATATGCCGAAGCCGAAGTTCTCCCTCTTACGAGGGAGTGGATTGAAATATTCAGTGCTTAGCCCTTTGACGATGTTTCCACCGTTCTCCCTCTTACGAGGGAGTGGATTGAAATCATTTGAGTTAAAATACGTTTTGCGTTCGCTAAATGTTCTCCCTCTTACGAGGGAGTGGATTGAAATAGGTGGCTGATATAATACATTGCCACCCCGAAAGTTCTCCCTCTTACGAGGGAGTGGATTGAAATATCTTTTCGGCGGCAAGGACGAAAGCTCGCAGGCGTTCTCCCTCTTACGAGGGAGTGGATTGAAATCGGGAAAAGGGACATAACGCTTTTAGCTGTGATGTGTTCTCCCTCTTACGAGGGAGTGGATTGAAATGTCTAAAGGCTGGTATGCAGCGTCGATGTGGTCGGTTCTCCCTCTTACGAGGGAGTGGATTGAAATCACCGCAGGTCGGCGGGAATGTCAACGCTCGGCGTTCTCCCTCTTACGAGGGAGTGGATTGAAATATCTCCGCCGGCTATCGTCGATATAATTTCGTCAGTTCTCCCTCTTACGAGGGAGTGGATTGAAATTTCTGATACTTGGGGCGGCTATATCGAGCATACGGAGTTCTCCCTCTTACGAGGGAGTGGATTGAAATGTGTACCCGTCAACCTCATACAGCACATAAAATGGTTCTCCCTCTTACGAGGGAGTGGATTGAAATTTCGTCCCAAAGCGGCGCGAATTCGGTAACTTCGTTCTCCCTCTTACGAGGGAGTGGATTGAAATGGCAGCAGGCTTATGAGCGTGCCGAGGCTATGGGAATGTTCTCCCTCTTACGAGGGAGTGGATTGAAATGGTCTGACCCTGCTTCCAGTCCTTAACGGTGTGTAGTTCTCCCTCTTACGAGGGAGTGGATTGAAATGGCGAAAGCTATCTGTATCGTCAGAAGTATAACGAGTGTTCTCCCTCTTACGAGGGAGTGGATTGAAATCGAGAGGTTGTTGCTTAACACTCTCGGTTAAAAAGTTCTCCCTCTTACGAGGGAGTGGATTGAAATCATTGTGCCATTTTTTCTGATTCCGTCCTCAACGCGTTCTCCCTCTTACGAGGGAGTGGATTGAAATACAAACAGCGGATTTAAAAAATTAGATATGCCCAAGTTCTCCCTCTTACGAGGGAGTGGATTGAAATCCGTATGGGGTACAAAGAGTGACGGCAGCGGTATCGTTCTCCCTCTTACGAGGGAGTGGATTGAAATAAGGAATAGAGGTGGAATAAATGGTAAATAATTTGAGGTTCTCCCTCTTACGAGGGAGTGGATTGAAATTTCAAGGTTTTTACACCGTCCAACCAAGCTTTTGTTCTCCCTCTTACGAGGGAGTGGATTGAAATGCCGTAAATTTCTTTTTCCGCCCGCTTCCGGGCGGCGTTCTCCCTCTTACGAGGGAGTGGATTGAAATAACCATAGGACGCTGCTTATACGGACATTTTGCCGTTCTCCCTCTTACGAGGGAGTGGATTGAAATGAGCATCGCATCGTATCCGAGCATAAAAACTGCCGTTCTCCCTCTTACGAGGGAGTGGATTGAAATGCTTTGAGATGCTATATTTGAGCCTAAAAGGCAGCCGTTCTCCCTCTTACGAGGGAGTGGATTGAAATCACCCTGTACCCTCTACCAGCCCAAGCATTTTCGAGTTCTCCCTCTTACGAGGGAGTGGATTGAAATCGCCTTCGTCACGGCGTTCGCCTGTTATCACCAGTTCTCCCTCTTACGAGGGAGTGGATTGAAATATTGCGCTGACCGTTGCAAGCGTAATGTTTTGGTGTTCTCCCTCTTACGAGGGAGTGGATTGAAATTTTAATACAGGTCTTGAAATGAAAGCCATAAAACAGCACGTTCTCCCTCTTACGAGGGAGTGGATTGAAATCTTTATGATTTTAGGAAAATCTTTATAGCAGTACGTTCTCCCTCTTACGAGGGAGTGGATTGAAATTAAAAAGCGTACTAAATTGGTGTCAACGGGTATAGCAAAGTTCTCCCTCTTACGAGGGAGTGGATTGAAATCCTTCGTCACCCTTATCCCTCAAAGCCTGCAAAGCTGTTCTCCCTCTTACGAGGGAGTGGATTGAAATCCAAAGAATATGCACTGCTAAATGTTCCAGGCGGTTCTCCCTCTTACGAGGGAGTGGATTGAAATACAAGATTGGGTTCAAACGGTCTTATCTTCTCCGTTCTCCCTCTTACGAGGGAGTGGATTGAAATCTCGTCTGTGCGCTGTATGTTGGTGGTTCTGCCGGTTCTCCCTCTTACGAGGGAGTGGATTGAAATGGGGTGTTGTCGGGTTGCTTTCAAGCGTCATTTTGTTCTCCCTCTTACGAGGGAGTGGATTGAAATACGATGAGGTCATCGACGAAAAGACGGATAGTTACCGGTTCTCCCTCTTACGAGGGAGTGGATTGAAATCTTATCCAGTTGCGCCAAACAAAACAGTGATGCTGATGTTCTCCCTCTTACGAGGGAGTGGATTGAAATTTTAACCGTTTCTTGCGCAAGTGGCTCGGGATCATCGTTCTCCCTCTTACGAGGGAGTGGATTGAAATTATCTGCCCCCTCAACAGCAAACACAGGCAGCGGTTCTCCCTCTTACGAGGGAGTGGATTGAAATTCCGAGCTTTCGGGAAAAATAACCCAAGTAGGCGTTCTCCCTCTTACGAGGGAGTGGATTGAAATCGCAATGCGCTTTACAAGTGTCAGCATTGAGATATCCGTTCTCCCTCTTACGAGGGAGTGGATTGAAATGACCTTACCAATTTGTCTGTATGAAGAAAAAAAGTTCTCCCTCTTACGAGGGAGTGGATTGAAATATCAAGACCTATATAGAAGACCTGATAGCGAGCGGGTTCTCCCTCTTACGAGGGAGTGGATTGAAATAACAGCAACTGCGTTATATGTAAAATAGACGTTGTTCTCCCTCTTACGAGGGAGTGGATTGAAATAAAAAGCTTACCTAATAACTCTAACACCGTTACAGCGTTCTCCCTCTTACGAGGGAGTGGATTGAAATTCCTGGTCAAGATGTTGGCGAGGAACTGGAGAAAAACGTTCTCCCTCTTACGAGGGAGTGGATTGAAATTTTGTTATTATGTCGTACAAGTGATTTTAAGGTGTTCTCCCTCTTACGAGGGAGTGGATTGAAATAAGGCGGAGATACTTCCGAAGTTGCCCAAGCCTTGGTTCTCCCTCTTACGAGGGAGTGGATTGAAATCTTTTGTGTTACCACTTTCTAACGCTCCCCTCTCGTTCTCCCTCTTACGAGGGAGTGGATTGAAATGCCATTGTACCTTAAAAACGCCGCAGTTTTCGCGTTCTCCCTCTTACGAGGGAGTGGATTGAAATACCTTGTGTCCAGTTTAATTGAGTAAGTCCCAGAGTTCTCCCTCTTACGAGGGAGTGGATTGAAATGAACTCACGGCACCCTTGACCGCTAATTTCGACCGTTCTCCCTCTTACGAGGGAGTGGATTGAAATTACGACTTTAGCCCACCTTAAAATCACTTGTACGACGTTCTCCCTCTTACGAGGGAGTGGATTGAAATTTTAACCACCTCCCCGATCACGATAAAGATAATGACTGTTCTCCCTCTTACGAGGGAGTGGATTGAAATGAGAAAAACCGAAGCCTCAAGTTTTGCCTCGGGAAGTTCTCCCTCTTACGAGGGAGTGGATTGAAATCTGCGAGGCACTCTCTGCGCCGTCAACCTGCTCCTGGTTCTCCCTCTTACGAGGGAGTGGATTGAAATGCCCTTATCCGTGCCGCTGTAATGCTTATGTCGCAGTTCTCCCTCTTACGAGGGAGTGGATTGAAATACCTGCTCACCTCCTATCTGTTACGACGCTCTCTGTTCTCCCTCTTACGAGGGAGTGGATTGAAATACGCCGCGCAGAAAGCTTAAAGACATTGATGTGTTTGAGTTCTCCCTCTTACGAGGGAGTGGATTGAAATACGCACCTGCAAGGACTGCGCTTATCAGAAATAATGTTCTCCCTCTTACGAGGGAGTGGATTGAAATATCCATTAAGCCACTTTTATTTAATGCACTAAGCGTTCTCCCTCTTACGAGGGAGTGGATTGAAATTGCAAACCTCATAAAACTTGCCGAGGTAGTTTCGTTCTCCCTCTTACGAGGGAGTGGATTGAAATAAAAAATATATGTCCGAAGCTATATTTTGTATACGTTCTCCCTCTTACGAGGGAGTGGATTGAAATAACCCATACACCTTCATTTACTGTAGAGTTGTAGGTTCTCCCTCTTACGAGGGAGTGGATTGAAATGCCATTGTACCTTAAAAATGCCGCAGTTTTCGCAGTTCTCCCTCTTACGAGGGAGTGGATTGAAATTTTTTATAAATAATATTGGTGGTGGTAAAATGATCGGTTCTCCCTCTTACGAGGGAGTGGATTGAAATAAAAATGGTATGTAAATCATTTTAACAAAAAGCCGTTCTCCCTCTTACGAGGGAGTGGATTGAAATTGCATTTACGTCACTCCCAAGCACCGAATTGGGGTTCTCCCTCTTACGAGGGAGTGGATTGAAATGTCTGCCATTGTTCGCCCGTCAAAAGATCATCGGTTCTCCCTCTTACGAGGGAGTGGATTGAAATGGGCGGCTCTAAACAGTCCATCAAGCCCGAAGCGTTCTCCCTCTTACGAGGGAGTGGATTGAAATCAGGAAAACCATTTAAGAAGCAAAAAGACTATGGGTTCTCCCTCTTACGAGGGAGTGGATTGAAATATCATTACAGAGCCGGTCGTCAAGGACGGCGTTAGGGTTCTCCCTCTTACGAGGGAGTGGATTGAAATAAAAATCAGAGTTGATTGATAAACAAGCTGCCTGTTCTCCCTCTTACGAGGGAGTGGATTGAAATGCCATAATGTTTGTCTATTTTTGTTGACAAAGTGCCCGTTCTCCCTCTTACGAGGGAGTGGATTGAAATTTCCAGTGCTTTTACCTTTTCCTGCGAGGCACTCGTTCTCCCTCTTACGAGGGAGTGGATTGAAATCGAGGGCAAGGAGTTTCCCAAGTTTGCGCTTATGTTCTCCCTCTTACGAGGGAGTGGATTGAAATTTGATGAATGCGTTGCTATATTTTCGCCTACAGTTGTTCTCCCTCTTACGAGGGAGTGGATTGAAATGGGTACTTGTACACAAGCGCAAATTAACGATATGGTTCTCCCTCTTACGAGGGAGTGGATTGAAATGTAAAATCTTGATAAAGTCGCTTTTGAGGTAGCCGTTCTCCCTCTTACGAGGGAGTGGATTGAAATGATATCGAGGAGGAAAAGCACGTTGCGCTTGGCAGTTCTCCCTCTTACGAGGGAGTGGATTGAAATATTTTGTCCATTTCCGAAAAATACGGCGTTGAGATCGTTCTCCCTCTTACGAGGGAGTGGATTGAAATATTCTCAGGTAAAATTTATAGGTGACTGGCGGTGTTCTCCCTCTTACGAGGGAGTGGATTGAAATGCCGCTCAGAAAGGGGAGTACGTTTCACGCTGTAAGGTTCTCCCTCTTACGAGGGAGTGGATTGAAATACCGCAGATCGGCGCAAAAATCGTTGAAAAATCAAGTTCTCCCTCTTACGAGGGAGTGGATTGAAATATAGCAGTTCCCGTAATTCGTCCGAAAGCAAAAATGTTCTCCCTCTTACGAGGGAGTGGATTGAAATAGCATGGGCGTTATACAGTTGGAAATAAAGGCCTGTTCTCCCTCTTACGAGGGAGTGGATTGAAATGATGTTAAGGGCTTTTATGATGCTCTTGTACAGATCGTTCTCCCTCTTACGAGGGAGTGGATTGAAATCTATCCTCGATTATTGGTTGTTGGAGCGTGATGCTTGTTCTCCCTCTTACGAGGGAGTGGATTGAAATTACCTCCTGATTTTCTTTTTCTCGGAGTTCCTTGGTTCTCCCTCTTACGAGGGAGTGGATTGAAATCCTCTATGATTGGGAGTGTTTCGCCCTCGTCGTGTTCTCCCTCTTACGAGGGAGTGGATTGAAATGCCGTCGCAAGCGATGTAAAAATTGCTGAAGCTCTCGGTTCTCCCTCTTACGAGGGAGTGGATTGAAATAAACCTGAAATCGGACAATAAGCAAAAGTAATAAGGTTCTCCCTCTTACGAGGGAGTGGATTGAAATTTAATTTAGTTTTATTATTAGGGTTTGGGTTGCAGGATCGTTCTCCCTCTTACGAGGGAGTGGATTGAAATAATCATTTTACTTTACCTCTTTCATAGATTTTTGTTCTCCCTCTTACGAGGGAGTGGATTGAAATGCGGTCGAGCGGATTGACGTGCGTGAGCAGCTCCAGGGTTCTCCCTCTTACGAGGGAGTGGATTGAAATATAGCGGCGATAAATCTTGTATGGAGCTGATTATAGTTCTCCCTCTTACGAGGGAGTGGATTGAAATGTCCGCAAGGTAAATATACGCCATTTTGCCGTCCGTTCTCCCTCTTACGAGGGAGTGGATTGAAATTCATTCTGCACCACCGCCTGCGCAAACTCGGACTCGTTCTCCCTCTTACGAGGGAGTGGATTGAAATATTTTCACAAACTGCGCATCGAACTCGGAGCCGGAGTTCTCCCTCTTACGAGGGAGTGGATTGAAATAAGCTGCATCAGATACATTGCATTTATCAGCGCAACGTTCTCCCTCTTACGAGGGAGTGGATTGAAATTTTTTCCGCCCGCTTCCGGGCGGCTATACATACTGTTCTCCCTCTTACGAGGGAGTGGATTGAAATGGAATGAGTGCAGCAGAGATCGCAGAGGTTGAGGGTTCTCCCTCTTACGAGGGAGTGGATTGAAATAGCTATTGTTACAATCTGATACCTCGCCCCGATGGAGTTCTCCCTCTTACGAGGGAGTGGATTGAAATAGCAGCGAGAACGTACAAGTCGGCATATAGCTAGTTCTCCCTCTTACGAGGGAGTGGATTGAAATTTTTCTTTTTCTTTTGCTTTTGTCCTCGGAGCAAGTTCTCCCTCTTACGAGGGAGTGGATTGAAATGGTGTAGTTGTATTTTATGGCTGTGTTGACGATGAAGTTCTCCCTCTTACGAGGGAGTGGATTGAAATCCTTGTCTATGTAGTTCACATCGCCGATAACGATGTTCTCCCTCTTACGAGGGAGTGGATTGAAATACCAATGCCGATTACAACGAAGATGGCGAGATCGGTTCTCCCTCTTACGAGGGAGTGGATTGAAATATCGTATGTAAACACAAATTCCAACGTAAAAAAGGTTCTCCCTCTTACGAGGGAGTGGATTGAAATTATAATGATAATTTCTTTAATAAGCCGTGCATACTGTTCTCCCTCTTACGAGGGAGTGGATTGAAATACAAAAGCTTTGTGACTTTTTAAAGCGCCTAAATGTTCTCCCTCTTACGAGGGAGTGGATTGAAATGGTGGCTGGGACGGCTTAATGATCGCGCTTGTAATTGTTCTCCCTCTTACGAGGGAGTGGATTGAAATAAGAAGCTCGCAAACTAACTTGATATCACCGTTACGTTCTCCCTCTTACGAGGGAGTGGATTGAAATCCGAAATGATTTACATACCATTTTTGAAACGGATTGAGTTCTCCCTCTTACGAGGGAGTGGATTGAAATATAATGATAGCATTGCATCAACATTGTACTTTGAGTTCTCCCTCTTACGAGGGAGTGGATTGAAATTGTTTGATATATTTACAATGGTTGTTAAGGTTATTGGTTCTCCCTCTTACGAGGGAGTGGATTGAAATAGCAGAATAAACAAGGACTTTTTTGACAACGAGCGTTCTCCCTCTTACGAGGGAGTGGATTGAAATACTTTATAGTAATCTTTATACTTTTAGCAATTGCGGTTCTCCCTCTTACGAGGGAGTGGATTGAAATTCATGTTAAATTTGTTGGTGACTGGCGTTATCCGTTCTCCCTCTTACGAGGGAGTGGATTGAAATCGACAGATTATCGTGCGAGTATCGTTAATATTGATGTTCTCCCTCTTACGAGGGAGTGGATTGAAATGACAAGGATACAGAATAAGGAGTTACAAAAAATGGAGTTCTCCCTCTTACGAGGGAGTGGATTGAAATAACTCTTAATTCTTTAAACCAACACCCCAAAGCACGTTCTCCCTCTTACGAGGGAGTGGATTGAAATCATCTCAAAAACGCCGCAGTTTTCGCAGACCTCGGCGTTCTCCCTCTTACGAGGGAGTGGATTGAAATAGTATCTGACGGGATAACATACCGAAGATAATTAGTTCTCCCTCTTACGAGGGAGTGGATTGAAATACTTTATAGTAATCTTTATACTTTTAGCAATTGCGGTTCTCCCTCTTACGAGGGAGTGGATTGAAATTCATGTTAAATTTGTTGGTGACTGGCGTTATCCGTTCTCCCTCTTACGAGGGAGTGGATTGAAATCGACAGATTATCGTGCGAGTATCGTTAATATTGATGTTCTCCCTCTTACGAGGGAGTGGATTGAAATGACAAGGATACAGAATAAGGAGTTACAAAAAATGGAGTTCTCCCTCTTACGAGGGAGTGGATTGAAATAACTCTTAATTCTTTAAACCAACACCCCAAAGCACGTTCTCCCTCTTACGAGGGAGTGGATTGAAATCATCTCAAAAACGCCGCAGTTTTCGCAGACCTCGGCGTTCTCCCTCTTACGAGGGAGTGGATTGAAATAGTATCTGACGGGATAACATACCGAAGATAATTAGTTCTCCCTCTTACGAGGGAGTGGATTGAAATTGTTCCATTCAGATATCCCCCTATTACTGCGCCAGTTCTCCCTCTTACGAGGGAGTGGATTGAAATAGCAGGATTTTGACAATCCTAATTTTATGCCGGCGTTCTCCCTCTTACGAGGGAGTGGATTGAAATGGTTTTTCTCGAAGCCATAAGGAGAAAGCAGTTTGTTCTCCCTCTTACGAGGGAGTGGATTGAAATACTATATTCCGATTGAGGAGATAACGCCCGCTTATCGTTCTCCCTCTTACGAGGGAGTGGATTGAAATACTGCTGTACGAGCCTGACGATGATCTTTTGACGTTCTCCCTCTTACGAGGGAGTGGATTGAAATCGCTTTGCAAAAGCTTTCTTCCGTGCAACCTCAGTTCTCCCTCTTACGAGGGAGTGGATTGAAATAAGGAATAGAGGTGGAATAAATGGTAAATAATTTAGTTCTCCCTCTTACGAGGGAGTGGATTGAAATTTTCTCAACCATTGCTTTATTAGCAAGATTATCAGTTCTCCCTCTTACGAGGGAGTGGATTGAAATATATTTTCAACATTTTGCCGCCTGCTGTCTGCATTGTTCTCCCTCTTACGAGGGAGTGGATTGAAATATCGGACATTTTAGGACAAACTCAAAGTGTGCTTCCGTTCTCCCTCTTACGAGGGAGTGGATTGAAATTATAAAGCGAAACCATTCGGGAGAAGTCGGCAACCGGTTCTCCCTCTTACGAGGGAGTGGATTGAAATCTACAGACTACCGCGCGAGCATTGTTAATATTGAGTTCTCCCTCTTACGAGGGAGTGGATTGAAATGGCTGTAGCTAAAGTAACATCATAATCAATTTCAGGTTCTCCCTCTTACGAGGGAGTGGATTGAAATCGCTCCTGCAACCGAATATTATTGTCCAAAAGGTGTTCTCCCTCTTACGAGGGAGTGGATTGAAATTCAATGGTACTTTTGAAGAGTGCAGAGAGTATATGTTCTCCCTCTTACGAGGGAGTGGATTGAAATATTGCCGCCGCTTGTTTCTCTCACAAATCCGAAGTTCTCCCTCTTACGAGGGAGTGGATTGAAATACAGCATCGGTTGCTGACCTTGAAAGGAATGGGGTGTTCTCCCTCTTACGAGGGAGTGGATTGAAATGTAAGGTGAACATCGGCACTAAGACTGTCGAACTGTTCTCCCTCTTACGAGGGAGTGGATTGAAATTACTTTCGGAAAAAGACCGTGTGATAATGAAAGCCGTTCTCCCTCTTACGAGGGAGTGGATTGAAATTCAAAAGTGGTCGGGTCTTTTTTGTCGCTCCGAGCTTGTTCTCCCTCTTACGAGGGAGTGGATTGAAATTAAGTAAAATAGATAAAGGGTGAAAATATATGGTTCTCCCTCTTACGAGGGAGTGGATTGAAATAGCCGCAACATATTCGAGATTTGATGATATCAAAGGTTCTCCCTCTTACGAGGGAGTGGATTGAAATGTGAAAGATGATTTTCCAGAGATGAAAGTAAATGTTCTCCCTCTTACGAGGGAGTGGATTGAAATCAACCCTTATTTTTCATAAACTCGATAAACTCGGGCGGTTCTCCCTCTTACGAGGGAGTGGATTGAAATATATTGGTTTTACTCCTTTAAATTTTATTTTAGGGGTTCTCCCTCTTACGAGGGAGTGGATTGAAATGCAGTGGTTAAAATTTATAGAATCCTGGGAAACGGGTTCTCCCTCTTACGAGGGAGTGGATTGAAATGTTGTATTCTCCGAGGGTACAATATACCGCAGATAGTTCTCCCTCTTACGAGGGAGTGGATTGAAATGAGTAATGGTAATGATCGTAATGAGCCTCGGCAGGTTCTCCCTCTTACGAGGGAGTGGATTGAAATGGATGTCGGAGCAATACGGGACAAGGCAAGCCGACAAGGTTCTCCCTCTTACGAGGGAGTGGATTGAAATGCATCTATGATAAAAAAATGGAACGTGGTCGTGACGTTCTCCCTCTTACGAGGGAGTGGATTGAAATTTAATAATTATCTGCGGTATATTGTACCCTCGGAGTTCTCCCTCTTACGAGGGAGTGGATTGAAATGATAAGATATGCCAAATAGCCAGCAGGGACAGCCGCGTTCTCCCTCTTACGAGGGAGTGGATTGAAATAATTCTTTTGGGCTTTTTGTTAAAATGATTTACAGTTCTCCCTCTTACGAGGGAGTGGATTGAAATAATCGTCTGTGTATGTCCGAATATATGATAAAAAACGTTCTCCCTCTTACGAGGGAGTGGATTGAAATTCCAAGCATTTTAATAATTATAGGAATAATTATAAGTTCTCCCTCTTACGAGGGAGTGGATTGAAATGGTTATGTGAATAATCAGCTAAGCGGCGCTATAGCGTTCTCCCTCTTACGAGGGAGTGGATTGAAATGGTAACATCAATGTTATTGATAATTGTTGTAATCGTTCTCCCTCTTACGAGGGAGTGGATTGAAATAAACGAAGCCGAAGCAAAGCTGCTCGTTTCCTGCGGTTCTCCCTCTTACGAGGGAGTGGATTGAAATTCGAATCAGGACTGCGTCGAGGTGAATTTCTCGGTTGTTCTCCCTCTTACGAGGGAGTGGATTGAAATACCATATTTATCCTGATAAAGTTGTGATTTCACTGTTCTCCCTCTTACGAGGGAGTGGATTGAAATCACCACTCACGTTATCAACACTGTAATTATAAACCGTTCTCCCTCTTACGAGGGAGTGGATTGAAATGTCCAGGAAGTCCCCGAAGCAATCGGAACGGTAGACGTTCTCCCTCTTACGAGGGAGTGGATTGAAATTTTTTGCGTAACCATTTAAATTGCTCCCCTTTCCGTTCTCCCTCTTACGAGGGAGTGGATTGAAATAGTTTTGCCGAAAAAAATAAGTGAGGTGATAAAAATGTTCTCCCTCTTACGAGGGAGTGGATTGAAATACCTTGTGTCCAGTTTAATTGAGTAAGTCCCAGAGTTCTCCCTCTTACGAGGGAGTGGATTGAAATCGCCCTGGAACAAGTAAGACAATATGCAGGGTCCTTGTTCTCCCTCTTACGAGGGAGTGGATTGAAATTTTTAGGAATTCAAGATTATGATATGGAAGAAAGTTCTCCCTCTTACGAGGGAGTGGATTGAAATTGATGGCTACATGTTGAATATACCTAGAGCCTGTTCACATTAAAATAGCATCAAAAATCATAGCTAAGGTAAGGTTCC
>CALANW010000100.1 GCA_937926145.1 uncultured Ruminococcus sp.
GGGTAATTGCAAGATTAAGTTAGTGCATATGGGGCTTTGCCCTCTGGACACCCACAAGCCTTTGAAAAGGCTTGACCTAAACTTTATTTTTGCCGACTTTTTTGTTTTTCCATACTTTTTTCCGCGCTTCAATTTTTCTAAGGTTACTCTAAGGTTCGGGTTTTATACTTTAACTCAAAGTTAAGTACAAGTTAAATCTAATGAAAGGAAGATGAAATTGGAACAGAAATTCCGTCACGAATATAAACATTCGATAACCTCTGCCGATATGGTCACGCTCCGTATGCGGCTCTCCGCCGTTATGCAGCACGACAGTTTCACCGTCGGCGGAAAATATTTTATACGAAGTCTTTACTTCGACAATATTTTCGACAAGGCTTTGCTCGAAAAGCTCAACGGTGTTAATCAGCGTGAAAAGTTCCGAATACGTTATTACAATAGCGACACGTCCTTTATCCGTCTTGAAAAAAAGGCGAAGTTCGGAGGACTTTCCTCCAAGCAGAGCGCGCCGCTGACCTACGAGCAAGCCGACCTGCTCGCACGGGGAATTCCCGTCCGCGACAGCAAAAACGAGCTTATCAACGAGCTTGCATTCAAAATGGACACCCAGCTTTTGAAGCCGAAAACGATAGTCGATTACACGCGTGAGGCGTTCGTTTATCCTGCGGGAAATGTTCGCGTAACGCTCGACTACAACATTCGCACGGGAATGGACTCGACCGAGCTTCTTGACCCGAACTGTGTGACCGTTCCCACGGGCGAGGATATTATCCTCGAGGTAAAATGGGACGAATACCTCCCGTCGGCGATAGAACAAGCCGTTCAGCTCGGGAGCAGGCAGACCTCGTCCTTTTCCAAATACGCCGCCTGCCGAATTTACGGATAAACATACCATTATAAAGGAGTAAATCACAATGACCTTCAACGATATTTTTAAATCAAGCTTTCTCGAAAATGTTACAAGCGTAAGCCTGCTCGATATGGCTATCTCTCTCGTCCTTGCATTCGGACTCGGACTTTTCATTTTCTTCGTTTATAAAAAAACCTACTCGGGAGTGATGTACTCCTCGGGCTTTGGTGTAACACTCATCGCGCTTACGATGATAACCAACCTTGTTATCCTTGCCGTAACTTCAAACGTTGTTCTTTCGCTCGGTATGGTCGGTGCACTTTCTATCGTCCGTTTCCGCACGGCTATAAAAGAACCGATTGATATCGCGTTCCTCTTCTGGTCTATCGCCGCAGGCATCGTCCTCGCCGCAGGAATGATTTCTCTCGCTGTTATCGGCAGCATTATCATCGGCGCAGTTCTTATCATTTTCGTAAATAAAAAAGCTCACATCAACCCTTATATTGCCGTTATCAAGTGCGACAGCCACGAAAGCGAAGCCGCCGCTCACGAATTTCTCACCAAGCAGACACAGCGCTGTACCGTCAAAAGCAAGACCGCTGTAAACGGCGCAGTTGAGGTAAACTACGAAATTCGCCTTAAAGATGACAACACCGACTTCGTGAATATCCTCTCCGAGATGAACGGCGTTCAGAGCGCTGTTCTCGTAAGCTTCAACGGCGAATATATGGGATAATACAGGAGAAAAAACAATGTCAACAAGCAAACACTTTAACAGGATATGCGCGGTCGTTATGGTTTTATGTCTTGCCGTCACGCTTATGCTCTGCTTCCCCGACGCTGTCGGGATTCAAGCCGCCTCGAAAACGCTCGGCTATGAATCACGGCTCTTCGACACGTCTTATGTACACTCCATTGACATCGTTATGGACGATTGGGACAGCTTTATCGAGAACTGCGAAAGCGAGGAATACTCCTCCTGCGCGGTTGTCATTGACGGCGAAAGCTATAAAAACATTGCTATCCGCGCAAAGGGCAACACCTCGCTCAGCCAAGTTGCAAACTACGGCAACGACCGTTACAGCTTCAAGCTTGAATTCGACCATTACAACGATGCGACCACCTACCACGGTCTTGACAAGCTTTGCCTTAATAATATAATTCAAGACAACACCTATATGAAAGACTATCTTTGCTACACGATGATGAACTATGCAGGTGTAAGCTCTCCGCTTTGCAGTTTTGCGTATATCACCGTCAACGGCGAGGACTGGGGACTTTATCTTGCCGTTGAAGCGGTCGAGGACAGCTTCCTTGAACGCAATTACGACAGCACGGGAAACCTCTACAAGCCCGACAGTATGTCAATGGGCGGCGGCAGAGGAAACGGCAAGGACTTCGATCAGAATGATTTCGATTTCAGCAAATCTGACAAGTCCAACACCGCAAATGACACCTCGGACAGCACAGATACTTCGTCAAAAACCGATTTTCAGCCACCGCAAATGGGCAATTTCGGCGGCGGAATGGGCGATAAAGGCGGTTTCGGCGGTATGGGTTCGGACGATGTAAAGCTCGTCTACACCGATGATGATTTCGACAGCTATTCCAATATTTTTGACAGCGCCAAGACCGATATAACCGATTCCGACAAAACTCGGCTCATAAATTCGCTCAAAGTTCTGAACTCGGACGATGCGGCTTCGACCGTTGATGTCGATGCGGTGATAAAATATTTCGTCGTTCACAATTTCGTCTGCAATTTCGACAGCTACACGGGTTCGATGATACACAATTATTATCTCTACGAAAAAGACGGCATACTCTCGATGATACCTTGGGACTACAATCTCGCTTTCGGCGGCTTTGTCGGCGGCAGTGACAGCACTTCGATGATAAATTACCCTATCGACTCCCCCGTTTCGGGCGGCGATACCGATTCGCGCCCTATGCTCGCTTGGATATTCGCCGATGAGGAATACACCGAGCTTTATCACGAAGCTCTTTACGAATTCATCGCGAATTATTTTGAAAGCGGATATTTCGAAGAAGAAATCGACCGCGTGACCGCACTTATCTCACCTTATGTCGAGAAAGACCCGACAAAATTCTGCACCTACAATGAGTTCACCGAGGGCGTTGCCGCGCTCAAAGAGTTCTGCGCCCTCCGCGCGGAAAGCGTAAGAGGTCAGCTTGACGGAACTATCCCCTCCACATCCGATGCGCAGTCCGAGGACAGCTCAGCACTTATCAGCGGCTCGTCCGTAAGCATAAGCGCAATGGGTTCGATGAATGTCGGCGGCGGAATGGGCGGCGGCAGGCAGGACGGCGGATTCGGCACTCCTCCCAACGGGAATTTCGGCGATTTCGACGGAACTCCGCCCAAAACGCCGAATTCCGATAACTCGGACAATTGGATGCCAAGCTTTGATGGTAACCCTCCCGAGCTTCCGAATGGGGAAACACCGAGCGGCGAAGCTTCGCAGACAGAGCCAAGCGGAGAAACCTCAGAAGATGCTTCTTCCGAGCAACAGACGGACGAAAACACCGATACTTCGGAAACCACCGACAGCACCGAGCAAAATGACGGCAATGCTTTCCCCTCGCCCGACCAAAACAGCAATAACGGTCAGAACAGACCGCAGATGCCGTCCGACGGCGGTTCGTCGGCTTCGGCTTCATCATCAAACACAAAAAACGTTGTGCTTCTCTGCGTTTCCGCAGGCGCTTTGATAGCCGCGATACTGCTTACTAAGCTTTTTAAGGACAGGATATAGAGCTCGCCCCACCCCAATTGATTTTTTTACCGACATATCCCATCGCTGTTCATACTGCGTTTTCCCATTCATACAGCGTTGAAGCTTTAAATTCACTCACGTTGTTCGTGAATTTTCGCTTCAAGGATAGTTTGTTTTAGGAAAATAGAATTGGCGCAATTCACATTTAATGGTTTTACAGAATGATTTCTCATTTTCTGTTTTATCTTTTTGATGTGAATTGTGCCTTTTTATTTGTTACTGATTACGCTTATCGCAGCAATGCATTAGCTGTCTGTTTAGGGAATTTCGCTCTCTGCGGAGAGCGACCAAGGGCTTTGCCCTCTGGACACCCACCACCCTTTAAAAAGCGTGGACGTAAACTTTAGGTTGGTGTTTATGTGCCGTCTTTTATACAAAATTGGTTCGTTTTAATAGTGAATTTTTACAAATATCAGGTTTTTGACGGGTTTATGAAAAAATTCATTGTTTTTCTATTGCAATTATCTGCAAAAGTGGTATAATTGTCTTATATACAAAAAGATTCAAAGGAAAGTGGAGGTAACTTCTCATGAAAACAGTAATGGTGACAGGTGCATCGGGAATGATCGGACTGGCGCTTACCGAAACCCTCCTCGAAAAAGGTTTCAAGGTTATCGGCACTGACAGCAAGCCGAATGATTTTGTCAACTCGCCTAACTACAGCTTCGTTCAGGCGTCTATCGATGATAAAGACAATATTACTAATATCCTCAACGGCAGCAGCATCGATGCTCTTGTACATCTTGCCTGCTCCTGCGATAATGATTTTCCCCCGATCATCACTTCGGCAGAGGAAAAGAAAAGCTCAGCCGTTGACAAGTACCTTTACAAGGCAGCCGTTGACGCAGGTGTCGGCGACATTATCCTTTTAAGTACATATCAGGTATATGCTCCGCAGAAAACGCGTGAGCCTATCCGTGAAACTTCCGATGAAAAGCCTACAACGGCTTACGGAAAGATGAAGTACGAAAGCGAAAAGGCTATGGCAAAGGTAGTCACAAAGAGTGCTTCCTGCAAGTGCGTTATCGCCCGTGTTTCCCCCGTTTATACAAAGAATTTCACAGACAATCTCAAGGCAAAGGTATTTGACCCGAAGGAAGGCTGCGCATTCGTATACGGCTACGGCGACTATGGTTACTCTTTCTGCTGCGTTTACAACCTCGTTGACTTCATCGTCGGCATACTCAATATCGCTCCGGGTGTAAACTATATGGGCGTTTATAATATCTGCGATACAAAGCCTATCGCTGCAAGAGAGATACTTGATCTTCTCCGTGAACGTCACGCAGTTGGTGCTGTTGTTCAGCGTAACCTCGGTTCGGAGGGCATTAAGGGCTTGTTCAACTTCGGCGGCGGCGGAAAGAACGACTACCGCTACAACGATATAAGCCTTGCCTGCAGCAATATCTCCTATGATAACACAAAGGCACAGCGTATCTCGGCATTCCGCTGGAAGCTTACAAACACAAAGTAAAAATTTACATATTTACAGACTGCTGCGGTGAAAACTGCGGCAGTTTTTTCATATAAAAAAAGCGTCAAAACCTTCATTTTGACGCTTTTTATCTTGGACTGTCACCTTTGAGATGTCCGCAGGCAGGACAAACGGCATATTGCTGCCGCACCTGTAACCGCAGTATTCACAGTTCCATTGGTTATCATCTTCATCATAGAGCTTAAAAACGTGACCGCATCTCGGACAAACAGAGCCGTCTAATTGTCTGTCGCTGTATTTTTTGCCGCAGTAGATACAGGTTACATTCAAAGCTCCTTTGCTGTTTGTTTTGTATTTTTTAAAGAGTTGCACTGTGATCTCTATTTTTTCGTCCGCTTGTGATAGCTGTTGTAGTCGAATTTTATCCGATCGCAGACAAGATCGACAAGCTGTTCTGTATCATTAAGTACCGTGTCGGCAAATTCGCGCGTAATGTTCGCAGGAATGTCGGCAGGGTAACGTGTTTCAATGTAAAAACGGTTCAGCACCGTGCTTTTGCCTATCCAGTCGGTGAACTCATCATCGAGCAAAGCCGCCTGCTTGCAAAGCCATGTAAGGTTGTGACCGTCAAGGAGATGATGCGTCTTGTAAAGCAGGAATGCCTTGAACGACTTTTCCATAGCTTGCTGGCAGTGGAAAACGACCTGCTCGTAAAGCCGCCTGTCATCGATAAGGACTTTTGCGGACAAAAGATCCTGATACGCGTGGTAAAGCCAGTCATAATAACGTTTGCTGTCAGTTTTGTGGCTGTTGTTTCTGCTCATAAAGCTTAACTCCCTCATTGTCTATACGCGAAGCGAACGTGCAGTCATCATCAAGACATTCATTCCATTCGGTAACGCAGTAAATGATAACATCGCACGGAACGGGGCAGTCGGTCTTGATAAGGATCTCGCTTTCAAGTTCATTTTCATTGTAGCTGTCATCAACAACAGCGCAGATCTTGAATGCAGTAAGCTTGCCTGCGGAATTGTGCTTGCTTGAAATGAGGAAGATCTGGAACGGATCGCATATCTTAACGATCTCGTCGGACATTTTTTTAATGATCGGATCATTGATATCTTTCATATTAACACCTTCTTTTACTTTATTAATAATATTATATAACAATATCAACAATAAGTCAAGTTAATTCAAAATTAATTCTATGAAAAAAGAACAAAACGAGAGATTAATTCGGAATGCGGAATTCGGAATTATTTTAATCTCGCAGATTTAACGCAAAACACCAAATTCTGTAGAACGGATCCCATATCCACCCGTTAGAAATTCTCAAAATTACGGTAATATCTCTGTAGGGGACGGGTTTCCCGTCCCGCGCCGCAAGGCGTTTATACAATAAACGAACGTCCCTATTTTCATCGGATAAACCTGTTGAAAATAGGGACGTTTTATTATTCATATTTTGGGGGCAGCATTTTCGTACACCGAAAATCGCTTCGCGATTCGGGACGGGCAACCCGTCCCCTACAGAAATTCCGTCATAATTCGCGTATCGCTAACGGGCGGATATGGAATCCGCCCCTACGATTTTATGGTAACTTGCGGAACAAAATAATTACGCATTACGCATTACGAATTATAATAATTCCGCATTCCGAATTCCTAATTCCGAATTTGAAACTTACGCTCTGAGTTCAGCGCCGAGCTTTGCAAGCTCTTTGAGTACACGCTTCATTGCTGCGTCTGCCTGCTCGTCGGTAAGTGTGCCCTCGTGCGAACGCATCGAGATAGCGAATGCTACGGACTTTCTGCCCTCGCCTACCTGCTTGCCCTTGTAAACGTCGAAAAGCTCTACCGTTTCAAGGATATTTCCTACTGCGCCCTTAATTGCCTTTTCAATCGTTGCAACAGGGAGCTTGTCATCGCATACAACTGCGATATCTCTTGTTGTTGCAGGGAACTTTGGCAGCGGCTTGTAGACCTTGTCGCCCTCTTCTGCGGCAATTGCCATCATTTCGGGGACTTCAAGCTTTGCGGCATAAGCCTTTACGCCGATTCCGTAGTTTTCAAGCACAACGGGAGCAAGCTCGCCAAGGATACCGAACACCTTGCCATTCTTGCTTACAACTGCGCATCTGCCGGGGTGGAATGCACTTGCTTCGGGATAAACGTCTGTATCTGTGCAAGCCTCAAAGTCGCACTCGCCGAGTCCCATTTCATCGAGAACAGCTTCTACCTTGCCTTTGAGGAGGAAGAAGTCAGCGTCCTTGCCGTACATACCTACTGCAAGACGTGCAGGCTCTTCGGGGAGTTCCTGACCCGAAACGGGGATATACTCGTTGCCGATCTCGAAGAGATAAGCTTCTGCGTTTCTGTTATTGTAGTTTCTCGCGAGGACTTCACACATTGACGGAATGATAGTCGTTCTCATTACGGAAGTATCTTCGCCGAGAGGATTTGTGATAGTTACCGTCTTGCGGAGCTTGCTGTCGGCAGGAAGATTTATTTTGTCGAAATATTTCGGGCTTACAAAAGAGTAGGTCGAAATTTCGTAGCAGCCGAGAGCAGCCATTGTGTTTGCAAGCTTGCGCTCGAACTTCTGCTTCGGTGTGAGCTGTGCCTGAGCAACGCCGCGGATAACGGTCTTTGGTATCTTATTGTAGCCGTAAAGACGTGCAACTTCCTCTGCGATATCGGACTTGCACTCGATATCAACTCTGTATGCAGGAGCGTATGCAACGCCGTCCTTTACGGTGAAATCAAGCTTGTTGAGGTAGCCGATCATTTCTTCCTCGGGTATATCCGTGCCGAGGAACTTGTTTATCCATTCTGCGCTGAACGGAGCGGATTTCTGTGTGTCAACACCGTTTGAAACCTTGATATATTCTGTAACGACCTCGCCGCAGCCGAGCATTTCAACGAGTTCAAGCGCTCTCTTTAATGCAGGCTCAGCCATTCTCGGGTCAAGTCCCTTTTCAAAACGTGCGGAAGCGTCGGTTCTCATACCGAGAGCCTTCGCTGTTGTACGAACGGAAGCACCGTCAAAGCAGGCTGCTTCAAATACAACGTCAACTGTATCGTCCATGATGCCGCTGTATTCGCCGCCCATTACGCCTGCAACTGCAACAGGCTTCTGTGCGTCTGCAATAACGAGCATATTGTCGGTAAGCTCACGCTCAACACCGTCAAGTGTAGTGATCTTTTCACCGTTCTTTGCACGGCGGACATCGATAGAAGCGCCGTCAAGATAACGGATATCGAAAGCGTGCATAGGCTGACCGTATTCAAGCATTACAAAGTTTGTGATATCGACAAAATTGTTGATAGGACGAACGCCGCTTGCACGGAGGCGCTCACGCATCCAGCGTGGGGACATTCCGACCTTTACATTCTTTACAACTGCTGCGATATAAACGGAGCATTTTTCCTTGTCGGAGATAGTAACGCTCTTAAGGCTGTCCTTTGCGCTGCCGCCGATGCCCTTGAATTCGGGTTCGTGGAGCTTCAAGGGGAGGTCAAAGGTAGCCGCTGTTTCACGCGCAAGACCGATAACGCTCATACAGTCGGGGCGGTTGGAAGTGATCTCGAATTCTACGGCTGTATCGCCAAGTCCGACAGCTTCCTTTATATCCATACCGAGCTTAAGCTCGGGGCAGCCCTCTTCCTGCTGTAAAAGGAAGATGCCGTCTGCGATAGCGTAAGGGAAATCGTGAGTTGTAAGTCCGAGTTCGCCGAGCGAGCAGAGCATACCGTTCGACTCAACACCGCGAAGCTTGCCCTTTTTGATCTTAACGCCGTTAGGGAGCGTTGAACCGTCCATTGCAACGGGAACGATGTCGCCTGCCTTAACGTTCGGCGCACCCGTTACGATCTGGATAGGCTCGCCGTTGCCTGCCGAACCAACATCTACCTGACATACAACAAGGTGGTCGGAGTTTTCGTGCGGAACAACGGAAAGAAGCTTTCCGACAACTACCTTGCTTATCTCGCTGCCCTCTGTATCATAGCGCTCGACCTTTGAGCCGCTGATAGTAAGTCCCGAGCAGAAATCCTTTATACTCATATCTCCGATATCAACATAATCGGAGAGCCATTTCATTGAAAGATCCATTTAGAATTTTCCTCCTTATTTTTTTCTGATAACAACAATGCTTTCCGCCTTTGCGGTAGCAAAATACTCTGTTATATCCGCTTTTTGATAATTAACACGGAACAGTATATCTGCCGACGGACATTTCTTCATAAGCATATCGTAAAAGTCCTCATTCATATATCCCAGTCCGACCGTGACGGTGCATTTGCCGTAGCTTTTCGTTCTGAAAACAATGTTCGTTGCTGTTGGTGAACCGACATAGGTGTTCGTTTTTACTTCATCTATCTCATAGTAAGGAAGAATAAGTCCCTCCGTCGAAAAAAGATATTCCGAAGTGAAATAAAAGCTTCTGAAATTTGCGCAGCTTTCAAGCTCTGCGGAGATCTTCTCTGCCGCATTTTCGGACAAGCCGCCAAGCTGCCTTTTCATCACCCTGCTCTGCTTTATATTCAAGCCTATCAAAGCAATGCTCATTATTATGGAGATCATCCTCCACAGCATACTGTAATCCGTTCCCTCCAGCAGCTTTAACAGCGGGATAAGAATAACGGTATAGACTATACTTAAAATATTCCATAAACGCTGCTTATATTGGAAACACTTTTTATAACGCAGAAACAGGCTGTTTTTGTCGGTGCTTTCCATTTATCAGAACTGACCCAAGAATCTCATATCGTTCTCATAGAGCAGACGCATATCGCCGATCTTGTATCTGCCCATTGTGATTCTTTCAAGTCCGATGCCGAATGCAAAGCCGCTGTAGACCTCGGGGTCGATGCCGCAGCCTTCGAGTACCTTCGGGTGAACCATACCTGCGCCGAGAAGTTCGATATAACCCTCGTTCTTGCAGAGAGGACAGCCTGCACCGTGGCAGTTGAAGCACATCATATCAACTTCTGCGGAAGGCTCTGTATATGGGAAGTGGTGAGGACGAAGTCTGATCTGACAATCCTCGCCGTAGATTCTCTTCATAAGAAGTTCAAGCGTACCGTTGAGGTCAGCCATTGTGATGCCCTTGTCAACAACAAGTCCCTCGATCTGGTGGAAGAGAGGTGAATGTGTTGCATCGACCGTATCGGAACGGTAAACTCTGCCCGGAGAGATGATTCTGATAGGCGGTTTCTTGTTTTCCATTGTTCTGATCTGTACGGAGGAAGTCTGGGTACGGAGAACAACGTTGTCATTGATATAGAATGTATCCTGCGTATCTCTTGCAGGGTGATGCTTCGGCATATTGAGCGCCTCGAAGCAGTAGTGGTCTGTTTCTACCTCAGGACCTTCTGCGATCTCAAAGCCCATTCCGAGGAAAACTTCCTTGATATCGTTGAGGGTAACTGTGAGAGGGTGAAGCTTGCCGACTTTCTGCTTTGTGCCGGGCATTGTAACATCGAGAGTTTCAGCTTCAAGCTGCTTCTTTGCGAGTTCTGCTTTGAGCGCCTGCATACGGTTTGTGATGTTTTCTTCGATATCGGAACGGACCTTGTTCGCAAGCTGTCCGATAACGGGACGCTCCTCTGCGGAAAGTCCGCCCATCTGCTTCAAAATTCCCGTAAGCTCACCCTTTTTGCCGAGGAATTTTACTCTGAGATTTTCCAGCACATCGAGGCTTTCGCACTTGTCAAGCTCCTCATGCGCAAGACTTCTGATCTTTTCAAGCTGATCTTTCATAAATTTGACCATTCCTTTCCGTGTTCCGCTTTCCTGCGGAAATTTGCCAACTAAAAAAGCCTGCCCCTCATCGGGACAAGCCATAGCCTGCTTATAACCACCCATTTTATATAAGGAACAACCATTCCCCTCGCCTTAACGCGGCATACGTCAATGACTACAAGCGCCCTGCGCGTTCACCATTGCCACTCACGGAGCGAAATTTCAGCTTTGCCGTATCTGAGGATATCCCAGCCTTGTACCCTCTCTCTGAAAGACACTTTTTTGCAGAGCCTACAACTCTTTAAACGTGTTTTTATACAGATGTTGTTTTTAAATAACGCCGACAAAGAAAATTTACTGTCAGCTCTTTTATTATATAACATTATTTCAAAAATTGCAAGCATTTTTACTTGAAAATAAATAATTTCTATGTTATAATGTATAAAGAATCTAACTCGAAGCGTTATTTTGTCGGTTTGTGTCATAAACTGACGGGATAACATCGTTTTATCGGAAAGGAGCTGCCAAGGAACTGACCTTAGGCATTTTATTTTATGGACGTTTTTGTTGAACAGCTTGTAAAAAAACCTGCAAACGGAAAAACGCTCGCTTTGAAGATACTTATCGTCTTCGGAGTGATAGTCGTTTCCGCGTTCTGCCTTTACCTTGCACTTCTCGGTATAATTTTGGCGATACTGCTCATTTTTGCCGCAATTTACGGCGGCTTTTACCTTATCACGGGTCTTAACGCCGAATATGAATACATTGTCACCAACGGCGAGATCGATATCGACAAGATAATCGCACAGCGCAAGAGAAAGCGCCTTATCACCGCCAAGCCGTCCAAGTTTGAAGCTTTTGGAAAGCTTGCCGATGCGCCTGCCGTTTCGGGCATAACCATTGTCGAAGCAAGCGGCATCGCAGACGAGGGCGCTGAGGACTACTACATCGACTTTATGCACGATTCATTCGGAAAAGTAAGACTTGTTTTCACCCCGACCGAGCGCACTATTGAAGCCATCACCCCGTTTCTCCCCCGCACCGTCAAGGTCGAATACGAAAGAAAATACAACAACTGATCTTGCCCCCAAAATATGCGGTGATCGGTCTAAGGAGATAATTTTATGATAATGGAAAGCTACCATGCTGATATGCCACACATGAGAGAGCTTGTGAAGAAGCCTAAATTCATTTCAAGGGTCTATTCTCCGCAGGAAATGAAGTTCATTATGGAGAGAAATTTCTCCCCGAACATCATGGCTGAAATGTACTGCGCGAAGATCGCGATGAAAAAAGCTATCGGCGCACGTTTCAGAGGGTGCAGCATTCAGGAGATCTCCGTACTCACCGATTATTCGGGAACTTATTACATAAGCCTTTCGGGCGAAGCAAAGAAAAGGCTTGTTTCCACAAAAATGAAGATAAGCGTTTCCTGCTCACATTCCAAGGCAATTGCAATGGGAACGGTATTGATCGAATTTTAACAACTTTTGAGCCGTGCAGAGTTTCTGTGCGGCTTTTTTGCAAAGGAGCGATAAAATGTACTATGCAACACCACAGCAGATGAAAGAGATAGAGCGTTACTCCGATGCCCACGGCGTTTCCTACCGCGAGCTTATGGAAAACGCAGGCGCAGCCGCAGCCGAGCTTGTGTGTAGGCTTTCATCGAAATATGACCTCTCGGGCGGCGTTATGATACTCTGTGGAAAGGGCAACAACGGCGGCGACGGCTTCGTTCTGGCGAAAAACCTCTTTGACATCGGAATGACCGTCTATGTCGTCCTCACGAGCGGCGACCCTGCGACCGAGCTTGCAGGCTATGAATATTGCCAGCTCGGCGAATGCGGCATTGAAGTCCTCACCCTCAACGATAATATCGACAAGGTTTTCTCGCTGTTCTCGTCCTGCTCGTTCATCGTTGACGCTGTCTACGGCACAGGTTTCCACGGCGAACTTCCGCCCGAGATAAAGGCTTGCTTCAGCTTTGCAAAGCGCTGCAAAAAGCCGATAGTCGCTATAGATACCCCCTCGGGCGGTAACTGCCTCACGGGCGAAGCCGAGGACGATGTTTTCAGCTGCGACTATACTATAACATTCGGCTGTATCAAAACGGGTATGCTCTCCGAACCGCTCCATTCGCTCTGCGGCGAAATAACCGTTGCCGATATAGGCTTCACCGAGGAATGTTTCGCTTCCGTCCCCTACGTTGCGCAGGAGCTTGACGAAGAATATGTGAAGGCGCTTTTCCCCAAGCGCTTGGAAAACTGCTATAAAAACCAGTTCGGACATCTTTTCAACGTTTCGGGCTGTAAAAGAATGAGCGGCGCGGCGCAGATGTCAACGCTCTCCGCTCTGAGAAGCGGTGTCGGACGTGTTACCCTTGCTTCAACGAACGAAGTCACCGACCGACTTGCTCCGTTCGTTTTTGAAGCAACGTTCCTCCCGCTCGATGCCGCAAAGGACGGCTCTGTTTCGGCAAAATCGGCTGCTGTTCTTATAAATGAGCTGAAAAATGCCACCGCCGTTTCCGTTGGAAGCGGCTTGTCCCATACCAAGGACACCGAAGAGATCGTCAGAACTATCATCGAAAATACCGATTGTCCCGTAATTATTGATGCTGACGGCATAAACTGCGTATGTTCCTGCATAGATATTATCAGAAACACAAAGGGCAGGCTTATCCTCACTCCGCATTACGGCGAGCTGAAACGCCTTTACGCCGCCGCTTTCGACACCGACTACCCCGACAGGCTCACAATGGCTGTAAAGCTTGCGCGCGAGTTTGATGTTGTCGTTGCCGCAAAGGGCGTTCCCACCTATATCGCAGGCGGCGGAAAGCTTTTCATCTGCAAAGCAGGCAACCCGGGTCTTGCCAAGGGCGGCAGCGGTGATGTTCTCACGGGCATCATCGGCGCATTCGCGGCGCAGGGACTTGCTCCGTCCGATGCAGCTTCGGCAGGAGTTTTCGTCCACGGCAAAGCGGCAGACCTCGCCCGTGACAGACTTTCCGAAGCAGGAATGCTGCCTCGCGATGTCATAGACGAGCTTCCCTATGTGTTCAAAGCTTGGAACAGATAGGAAAGCGAATATCACGCGTAATACAAAACCCTCTGTTCCAAAATCGAACGGAGGGTTTTTATTTATGTCATCACAGATCAGGGTTTCTGTATTACTTCTCGTATTTTCAATTATACTTTTTACGAGCTGTAAATCTATTAAAGATACCATTATCCCTCGTCAGCCGAAGCTTGACCAGCCTTTTTCCTGCACATTCGAGTTGACGGCGTTCGCAGACGACCGCGACAGCAAAATGGACGTTTCGGGCGATATCACCCGTTACGGCACGGGAATTTGGGAGATGAACATCACCTCTCCCGAAACGATGAAAGGGCTCAACATCAAGTATAACGAAGGCAGCACGTCCGCTTCGCTCGGCAGTCTTACGCTCGAGATCGAAAGCGGCAAGCTAAACGAAGCCGCAATGTTCAAGCGCATTTTCGATGCATTCGATTCCTGCGCCGCACTGCACGATATGGAGCTTTTCGATGACGGCGAAGCTGCTGTTTACAACGGCGCAGACTTCACCTTAGCATTTGATAAGGCAACAATGCTCCCGACCTTGCTCACATTCTCCGACGGGATAACCGTAAACATTTCATCATTCTGCGGACTTACCGAGCAAACACCCGAAGCATCTGAAAGCACTCAGCAGTCTGACGATGTGCGGACCGATGAATTGCAGACTAACGAATAATAAAAAATGCACACAACTCTTTTCGGAATTGTGTGCATTATAATTTTAATACTGTGAAACGTAATCCAAAGGATCGAGGTAATAACCGTTTGAACGAACCTCAAAGTGGAGGTGGTTACCTGTTGCATAACCGGTCGAACCAACATATCCGAGGAGCTGTCCCTTTACAACGTAGTCACCGTAGCTGATAGCGATGCTGCTCATGTGAGCGTACATTGTAACATTGCCGTCATCGTTTGCTACCATTACGCTGTTGCCGTAGCCGTCATACTTGTTTGCGGCTCTTGTAACTGTACCCGAAGCAGCTGCGTAAATAGGTGTGCCGTAAGGTGCTGCGATATCAATACCCTTATGACCTCTGCCGTCGCCCATATAAGCGGAAATGTAACCGCCGTCAACGGGCCAGAAGTAATCGCCCGAGCCGCCGCTTCCTGTGCTTACTGCGGTGGTGGTAGGTCTTGTTCCTACTCTTACTTCCTTTGTAACGGGTTCGGAGAGAACAACACGGTTCTGCTCGTTTCTTGAAATTATCATACCGTTCTTGTATGTAACAAGTGCTGTAACTTCTGCTTCGCCCTCAACACCTGCAACATCGACCTTTTCCTCACCCTTATAGAGGTTTTCGTCCTCTGTTCTGACGATCTCATAATCGATAGGAACGTCATAAGTTTCGCTCTTTGTAACAAGTGTCTGGAGGTAAGGAACCTCGGCGGAGAGTGTGATAACTGCGCCTACTGGACAGTAGGAAGTGATATCATCGATCTCGTCGCCCTCATACACTGCAGGACAAGCAAGGAGCTCATCGAGCGAGATGCTGTTGTGCGATGCGATGTTCCAAGGATTATCACCGTTCTGAACTTCATAGTAAACAGGTTCAGCTGCGATAGAGCTGAGCTTGTCGATAACTTCCTGCTGAGAAACTATCTCGGTAGGATAAACGAACTGCTCGTATGTATATTCGACCGACTTGTCAAAGCCGACGGAAACAACATCGGGGTCGTTCATATAAGGTTCTTTTATGGATTCGATGTAAGCTTCGATCTCGTCCGTTGCTTCAACAGCTGCATAGAAGCTGCCGTTTATCATAACGGAGTAAGCTCTTACCTTGCCGTCAAGCTCATCTGAAGAAAGTGCAGAAGCTGCTTCCTCAGCCTCTTCTTCGAGTGAAGCAGGTGCAGCCTGCTGTTCTTCGCCCTGATCTTCGGCAGGAAGTGTGATATCGAGCTGTTCCTGCATCTTTTCGATAAGCTCCATCTCATCGATAACTTCGTCCATAGAATTGAGCGGCTTTATCGAAAGGTTCGTGCTTACGAGAGCTGTATCATCAGTGGAATAGTAAACATTCTTATCGGAAATGGACTGCTGTGCGTCCGTTACGACCGATTCAGCGGAAACAACGCCAAGCTCTGTTCCGTTGCATTCAACTGCAATACCGTAACTGGTTGAAGCCGTGCTGCAAACAACTGCGATAAGCAGTGCGACCGAAGCCGTCGGGAAAACATAGTTCACAGCGGTCTTGAAAACGTTCTTTTCGCGCTTAGCAGTCTGAACGGCATTTGAAGCCATTGTCTTTACTGCAGAAGCGAAGCCGTTTGCCTTAACATTTTCCGCAAATTCTCTGAAGCCGCCGCTCACCTTGGCTGCGGTCTTGGCAGAAGCCTCCGCGATCTTGCGAATCGTTGACTTCACAGCGTTTGCGACCTTATGATGTGTGGGCTTTACAGCATTTCTGATTCGGCTTGCGATGTACGCAATGTACTGCGCAGCCTTTGACGCACCGTATGAAAAAGTATATGCAATGAGTGCTCCCGTATTTATGACAGCACCTTCGAGCTTTTCTAATTTATCTTTGCTCTCGTTTATAGAAACCGGCGGCACGAAGTCAACGCAGTTATTCTGCTTGCCGTTTTCACCGTTTCTGCTTTTCATCGGAACATCTCCTTTCTTTATCGGCCATTGGCCGAAGTTATATATATCGTATAATGTAATTTCCTATAAATTTACGGTCGAATTAGTTACAATTCAGTTACACCAATACTAATTATACGATTTTTTCCGAGAAATTCAAGGGAAATCGAAAAATAGTAACATTTATTCTGCTTTTTTAACAGTTTCTCCCCCCATTATTTGTGCATTTTAAGCAAAATCACGAATCAAAATCGTTTTCAGAAACTTGATATATCGTTTACAAAGGCATGAAAATATTCCCTTTCCGTTAAGGAAATCCTTTCAAAAACGATTACGAAAAATTTGTCCTATTTTCTCAAAAATGCACAAATTTTGCCGCAAACCGCGAAGATACGTCATTTTTCTAAAAGTTACAAAACGGTTACAATTGTAACCATTTCAGTCTGTTGAAAAAGTATATTGCATTTATGCATACTGACTAAAAAGAATTTTATGACTTGATTGCTAAAAGAAAAGCCGCCGCTCATATCCCGTCAGCAATAAGCGCTCGTCGCTTTGCTCCTTACGTTTATTTGCCGAGGATAGTTATTCCGAACATAAAGAATAAGCGCAATTCACATTTTATAGGTTTACAGACTGATTTATCACGTTCTGTTTTACTTTTTGAATGTGAATTGCGCCTTTTAGCTTATAGATATTTCGCTGTTGCAGCAATACTTGGTGCTGTTAGTTTAAGGTGTTTCGCTTCTGCGGAAGCGACCAAGGGCTTTGCCCTCTGGACACCCACCACCCTTTAAAAAGCGTGGACGTAAACTTTAATTTTGTGCAACTTTTTTCAGTATAGAAAGCATATCCTCCCTTATAGGAGCTGAAAGACTTATTTTTTCGCCCGAAACGGGGAGCATAAACTCCAGTTCGCCGCAATGGAGCGCCTGATGCGTTATGTCGGAAATGTCGCCGCCGTACATATCATCGCCTGCGAGGGGATGTCCGATGTGTGCGAAATGCACCCTTATCTGGTGCGTTCTGCCCGTTTCAAGCTTGATGCGGATGAGCGTGTATTTCTCATTCCCGTCAATGACGGTGTAGTTCGTAACAGCGCGCTGACCGTCGGGACGGACTTCTCTCGTTATCACCGAGCCGTCACACCTGCCTATCGGAGCGTCTATCTTTCCGCCGCCCGAAAGCTTTCCGCAGACTACGGCGAAATACGTCTTTTCTATCGTCCCCGAAAGCTTCGCCGCCGAGAATGAATTCTTCGCCACGGCGCAAAGTCCCGATGTGTCCTTGTCGAGCCGATTTATCGGGCGGAACGTCATATCTCCGTGCTGTGCGGCAAAAAGATTGCCGAGCGTATCATACCTATGCCGATGCGACGGGTGAACGGGCATATCGACAGGCTTATTGTAAACTATCACATCATCGTCTTCATAGACAATTGGTGCAAAGAGGGCGGGATTTTCGTCAAGCGGTTCGCCGCTCTGCATATCGATAGCGGCAATATCGCCCGTATGAACAATATCTATAGTCCGCGCAGGTTCGCCGTTGAGCGTTATCCCTCCGCTCACCTGCTTCAGCTTTGTTATAAGACGACGGGAAGTTCCGCTTTTGCGCAGGAACTCCCCGAGATTTTTTCCGTCATCTTCTTTCGTGACGGCGAATTCGATTTTTCTTTTATTTTCAGACAAGCGCTTCCTCCTTAATGCCCTCGGCGCTCTCGATGTGCTGCGAATCCGAGCGGTAAGCGTCAAAAATTTCAGCCGCCGCTGCCGCAAATGTCATCTTTGTATATGGTATAACGAAAATGAGCGGAAATATCGCAAGGCAGCATACCCAAAGCGGTGCAAGCGAAAAGACAAGCTTTATTATGCCGAACCTGCTTCCCTTTGCGACCCTGATGCTTTCGGCGATTATCTCTTTCGGCGCTTTTTCGGGGTCGGAAGCATAAAGATACGGCACGAAAATATATCTCAAATGATAGATTATGTACATAAAAACGAGCAGTGCGCCCGTTATCGCAAACACCGCAAGGCTAACTGCCGCCGCAGTCGGGTCTTGGTCGAGCAGCCACCTGAAATGCCACGTCATAAACGCAATGAACGCCATTGGGAAAGCCGCAACGCCTATTCTCCTTGCAATTACCATAAATTCAAGCGCAAGCGTTCCCTTTATGTGCTTTCTGTGCATATAACAACTGAAAAAGCCTGCTCCGGGAATGCTCGTTGAATGAGCCTCCTGAAAATAGAACCACGCCGTGCCGTATTTGAGCGGAATAAGGGCAACATACAGCAGGAAGAGATATATCAGCGCCGCAAGTCCGAGCCTCCAGCCGCCTTTTCCGAGGTCGCCGACGCCGAAACTTATCACACCGCATCGGAAAAGTATCTCCGTCACTGTCAGGAACGCAAGCGCCGCCATTGTCAGCACCGCCGTAACGATAAAGACCTCACCGACACATTCTCCCCAGCAGCATTTCAGCCGCTGGGCGGCAAAATGCCTGTACCGCTCGTTATCAAGGCTTTTCATCGTTCAGCTCCCCTTAAAATTCGTTGTAATCGGCGGCATTCCCGAACGGGACTTTTCCGATTATCTCGAACACGCCGCCATTCTGCCAGAGCATCGCCGAAACATTCACCATATAACCCTCGCCGGGTTCGCAGGCAAAGTCCATAGGCTTCATCTTCGGCAGTCCGAAGCAGGACATAAGGTTCATCAGTATTCCCGAATGGGTAACGACCCCTGCTTCGTGTATATTTTCCTTCATCATATCCATTATAATAAGGTTGAGTCCCGAAAGGCTGCGGTTTATCATATTGCGCAGGCTCTCACCGTTCGGCGGAGGATTGTCAAGTCCGCCCTTTATCCAGTTGTGATAGCTGTCCAGTTCAAGCAGGTCTTTCAGCTCGATGCCCTCGAAAACGCCGAAGTCCATTTCGGTCATTTCGTCGCATATAACTATCTCACGGTCGGGGAAGATTATCTCCGCCGTCTGCAGTGCACGGGTAAGAGGACTGGAATAAACTCTGTTTACCTTTGGATAAGCGTAGACTTTCGCCTTTTCCTCAAGGTCAGCCCTGCCCTTGTCGGAGAGCGGCCAGTCGGACTTTCCGATATATATTCCTTTTTCGTTTGCTTCGGTCATACCGTTGCGTATAAATGTTATTTTATATCCGTTCATAATATTCTTCCTTGTGATTTTTTCTTATTAATATAGTATATATTAAGCGCTGTTTTTTGTCAATACAAGCCTTGCGGCAGTATAGTTTATACAAATAAAATTTACATTTTATCCATTTATTTACAAAGCAATGCCATTTCAACATCTTGACAGCATTTTTCCAATATGGCACAATATCTTGTATTATGCCGATTTTGCGTGTGAAACGCCTGTTTTGCCATTATGTAACTTCAACAAAAAACAATTATAACCTTTATCGAGTTTTTTCCACAACCCCCCTTTACAAAAAGTACGTTATAAGATATAATTTACAGTACGTAATTGTCGGCAAACAGAGAAAAATAGATATAAAAGATGATTATGAGAACGATCGGGAGGTGACAAGATGAATTCCGACTTTCCAAGAATTATAACCCTCTTAAGGAAAGAACGAGGCATCAGTCAAAAAAACGCAGCGGCGGATCTTGGTATTTCGCAGGCGCTGCTTTCACATTATGAAAAAGGTATCCGTGAATGCGGTCTTGAATTTCTTGTCAAGGCAGCAGACTATTATAACGTTTCCTGCGACTATCTGCTCGGACGCTCGCCCGAACCCGCAGGAAAAACAATTTCCTACGAAGATATCCCTGAGCAGGATTCCAACTCAGGCAAGATCGCAGCAGGCGGCAGTATGATGGCAGCCTTCAACAGAAAGCTCATCGTCAATTCGCTCAATGTCCTTTTTTCGCTTATCCAAAAAACGGGCAGCAATACCATTATGAAAGCCGTTTCTTCGTATATGATGCTCGCGATATATAAAATGTTCCGCATCGTGTATTCCTCAAATCCGAAGAACGACCAAAGATTCTTTACTATCCCCGAAATAGCAGCCTCAGGCTCAGCATCAGCCGCAATGGCAATGTGCGAAGCGGAAGCCTCCGCAGCAGCAAAGGGCGTAACATTCGGCGAAAATGATATCGCACTCGAAAGCGATAACAATATCATCACCGCCTCAACATTATCGGAAGAATATGCAGGCTCAGCATCTTCACTCCTCAACGTGGTAAAGAACAGCGAAGCAAGAATAAAAATAATCAGCGACAGCTCAAAGTAAATAAAAATCCCCAACATTATTCGCAGCGTTGCGAAGCCAAATAAAATTTACGTTAATTCTGCAAGAATTTCGCTTTGTTTAAAGGGTGGTGGGTGTCCAGA
>CALANW010000101.1 GCA_937926145.1 uncultured Ruminococcus sp.
AATGCTCTATTTTCGCAAATTGCTCTTTTGTTAATCTCATACGTTTATTATAATATGTTTTCGCAAAAATTGCAATACTTTAATGTGAACAGGCTCTAATCAGATTAACAAACATATGATGTTTTCGCAATTTAAGTAACAATTATATCCCCATTCGTATTTATCAAACAAATCGTCATCTATCGCTTCCTTAATAAAAATACTAATGGATATTACTGAATTGTCATTTATATTATCCTCAAGCCAATATCCTTTCGGGGGATTGATAATCATTCTCCCAATCATCATAGGTCAATTCAGGATCAAGCTCCATCGCCGGATTAATATTAATGCCTATTGCCGTTCCATTTGGAAGTTCTCTATCACAGCTGTTAAAAAGATATATCTTAAAGAATTTGCCATTGACAAAATAAAAATGGATTTTATCATTAACTCTATAAATTGTCCAAAGAATTGGATTAGTACAATTGGTATGGTGAAAGACGAAACAAATTCTCCAAGAGCAGCAAATAAGTAAACCCGTACCGACAAAATATACCGATACGGGTTTTATAAAATCAAAATTATCTGACAAGGCTTTGCTTCTGCTTTTCCCATAACTCGTGATAAGCAGGACTTGCTTTAAGAAGCTGAGAATGTGTTCCTCTTGCGGTTATCTGACCGTCTTCAATCATAAGTATCTGATCCGCTCCCATTACTGCAGAGAGCTTATGAGCAATAACAACAAGCGTTTTTCCTTTTACCATCTCGGTTATAGCCTGCTGGATATACGCTTCATTATCGGGGTCAATGCTGGCGGTTGCTTCATCGAGCAGAACTATGGGTGCGTCTTTTAGGATTGCTCTTGCAATAGATATTCTCTGCTTCTCGCCTCCCGAAAGGGTCGAGCCGCCTTCGCCTATCACGGTATCATATCCATTTTCAAGAGCGGATATGAACTCGTGGCAACGTGCCTTTTTGCAGGCTGCGATAACATCTTCCTTAGTTGCTCCTTTTTTTCCGAAAGCAACATTATTGAACACGGTGTCATTAAAAAGATATACATTCTGAAAAACAACGCTGATATTTTCAAGAAGGCTTTCCGTTGTCATTGCTTTGATATCTGTTCCGCCAATGCTTACCGTACCCGAATCGGTATCCCAGAAACGGGCAATAAGATTTACAACAGTGCTTTTTCCGCAGCCGCTTTTTCCCACAAGTGCGGTCATGCTGTGCTGCGGGATATGAAAGCTCATGTTCTTGATAACAGCCGATTCACTGTATCCGAATGTTACGTCTTTAAAATCAATGTCAAAATTTTTGAGCTTGACTGCTTTTCCGCTGTCGTCCATTACCTCTGTCTGTTTTACTCTGTCATAACGGTCAAGAGAAGCATCTGCCACTCTGAATGCGGTTATGTTTATAAGTGCAAGCATTGGAGCCGCAAGGTCAAAGGCAAATACTGACATTGCAAGGACAAAGGGAAGCTCCATTCCGCCGTTAAGTCCCACATATCCGCAGATAAAAATAACTGCCGAAATGCAAAGTCCTGTCATACACTGTGATACGATAACGGGCGTTGAAAAGCGCTTTTCAAATTTTATCTGAGCCTCGGTGAGCCTGAGAAAATCCTCTGAGGTCGCCTTGTGGCTTTTTCCCGCAAGGTTGAACGCCTTTACAACGGGCATTCCCTTTATGTATTCGATGACTGTTCCGACCAGTTTGTTCTGTGCCTCCTGCTGATTTACAGCCTCCTCCGAAGCTACCTTGTGAGCCGCTGCAAATGCGGCAAAAAACAACGCTGTTGTAATTGCCATAGCCAAAGCTACCCATACATTGAGCACAAGAAGAAATACAAAGGATATGCCGATGCCGATAACGGAAGTTGTTATTTTGCCGAGGGTATCCATTCCGTGCTCTTCCACAAAGGAAATATCATTTGTAATTACGGAAGTCACATTTCCGATATTTCCCTCGGAGAAAAATCCCATGGGGAAACGCTTTATCCTGTCACCGAAGGTCATGCGCTCACGGGCAAATATCTCATATCCCACGCCCGACTGGTTCACGTCCGTCAGGTAGCGGAATATCATTCTGAGGATAACACCTGCAAAGATACCTGCAAAAGCAATGATGATATTTTTTTTGCCGAAGTTGCCGTTCATTATGGTCATAAGTACATACAGCAGCATACATATGGGAACATTTGACGCAAGGCTTTCAAAAAGTGAAAGCACATAAGCACGGTCAAGCTTTCTGCGGTACTCGCCCGAAAGCCCCATTATTCTCTTTATGAACTTAAACATTTTCAGCACCCTCCTTTACGGCAATATTCCAGCTGCCTGCTTCAAGACTCATCTGCCACAGTCTGCGGTAAATACTGCTGCTTTCCATAAGCTCATCATGTGTGCCGTTTGCGGAGACTTTTCCTTTGTCCAGCACAACTATATTATCCGCATCTGCGATAGTTCCGAGCCTGTGAGCTATCATAATGACAGTCCTGCCCTTTGTAAGTTCATTCAGAGCATTTGTTATAAGCTCCTCATTTTCAGCATCGGTGTATGCAGTGGCTTCATCGAGGATTATTATGGGCGCATTTTTCAGTATTGCTCTCGCAATGGTTATACGCTGACGCTCGCCGCCCGAAAGCTTTCCGCCGAGAACACCGACCTCAGTATCATATCCGTGAGGAAGCTTTGAAATGAAATCGTGGCAGGCAGCAGCCTTTGCCGCTTCTATCATTTCAGCCATTGTTGCGTCCTTTTTGCCCATGCGGAGATTATCGGCGATAGTTCCCTTGAAAAGAAAATTATCCTGTGCCACATAGGCTGTCATACTCATAAGAGTATCAAAGGTGTACTCACGGATATCACGTCCGCCAATGGTTATACTTCCGTCGGAAACATCCCAGTAATGAACGGCAAGCCTTGCTGCGGTAGATTTTCCGCTTCCCGATTCGCCCACAAGAGCAGTCTTTTTTCCCTGCTCCGCTTTAAAGCTCACATTTTTGAGCACATCTTTGTCCTTATATGCAAATGTAACATTTTTAAATTCAACATCATAGCTTTCGGGCAGCTCGGAAACATTTCCCGAATGAACGTCCTCCGTGCTGTAAAGAGCTTCAAGCTGCTTTACGGTGTAATCCACCTGTGGAAACATGGGGAAGAAGTTTATTACCCTTGTAAGCGGCCCGCTCATGCTGAGATCGAGCATAAGAACAAATATCCATTTGTTAAGGTCAAGAGTGCCGTTATAATACATTATCGCACCCACGGGCAGCGTGAGCAGCACCGTACAGGGCATTCCAGCATAAACCAGTGACATTGAACGCCAGCTTTCCTTGAACCAGTCAAGGGTGAAGGTCTTATAATTCTCCACGGTATCGGAATATTTTTTGAATGAGCTTGTAGTCTGACCAAAAATTTTTATTACTTCCATTCCCGAAACATATTCGACGACGGCGTTGTTGAGCCTTGCTCCTGCCTCGTAATACAGCGGCATTTTCTTTACTCCCAATTTCATCATCAGCCCCATTCCGATAATTCCGAACGGCAGAGATGCCAGGGAAAGCAGACCCATTCTCCAGTCTGTCACAAAGATGACCGCCAGCACAATAAAAGGCATTACAAGATTTGGTATTCCCTCGGGAAGCATATGCGCAAGCATAAGCTCAATACGTCCTATCTCTTCCACAAAGCTTTTCTTGTATTTTCCCGTTCCGCCGTCAGCCACCTCGCCCAGCGGCTGATGCATAAGATTGTCTGCAAGCTTTACACGCATATTGTAAAGCGTTCCGAAAGCTCCCTCGTGGGAAAGATTTAGACCCTCGCCGTACAGTACATATTTTACCGTAAAGCAAAGCAATATAAGTGCAGAAGTTCGCACAACATCTGCCATTACCGCAGTTTCGCTGATATATTCACCGATAAGACCGCTTATGAGAAAATACGGAATGACTCCTATGGGAACGCTTATCGAGATAAGTGCAAGCGCCGTGAAAATGTGCCGTCTGTACTTTCCCGCATACTTTAAAATAGATGACATTTAGCTCCTCCTTCATTAGCATAAGCTAACCGATTTATAATAAAAAGGCACACATTTTGTGTACCTTTTTATTATAAATTTGATACAGCTTTTTTTCTACTCCGAAAAACGTTTTTTTTGCTCCGAAGCATTATTTTTCATTCGTCGGCGGTATTCAAGAGGCGGATAGCCGTAAACTGCACGGAATGCGGAAGCAAACTTGCTTTGATTGCCGTATCCCACAAGATGCGCAACATCACCCACGCTCATTTCGGTGCGTCCCGAAAGCAGCTCCGCCGCATATCTCAGCTTCTTCGCCCTTATAAATGCTCCCACAGGCTGACCGTAAAGGCACTTGAAGCAGCTGCTGAGATTTGTCTCGGAAATGCAGAATTTTGAAGCAAGCTCGCCTATGGTGATCTCATCGATAAAATGCTGATTTATGTAATCATATACCTCTTTTACCGCTTCTGCGACTGTATGGGAAAAGCTTGGCAGGCGTTCCTGACGCTCATAGGCGTTGGCATTTATAAAGCACAGAAGCTCCAGAGTTTTCAGAACCATATAAGGCTTGCGTATCTTTTCATCAATATGATAAAGCTCCGAAAAAATATGCTCAAGGGCAGGCTTGGCTCTTATGAAAAAGGTCGGAGAATTACTGAACAAACGCTCGGAGATCCGTTTGAGATCTATTCCCGCTTCGGGAATGCGGCTGTCTATGACGGGCTGCGCCTTTTCAATTTCGATCATAACGGAAATCCCTCTGTATTTGCCGTATGGAATGCGTGAGGATACAAACTGCGAGCCGTTTGTATCGCTTATGGCGAGGTCTCCGCTGCTGAGAAAGCCTATCTCCCCTGTTTCAAGCTCAAATTCAAAGCAGCCCTCGTTGCAGTAATTTATCTGGATAAAACCAGGAACGGGAGGAGTGTCCTGCCAGCATGACTTCATATCGAGAACATCATAGGACATAAGTATCCCGGGAATGACTTCATAAACGTGCATTATCCCTCTTCCGCTGCCATCTGAATCGGAAAGATAATAGACTGTGCAGTCCTTTCCGACTTCTTCGCC
>CALANW010000102.1 GCA_937926145.1 uncultured Ruminococcus sp.
ATTCAGTGATGGTACTGAAGTTACTTCTAAAGATGTTAAATTTACATTCACAACATTAGCTGACCCTAGCTATGCTGGTCCTAATGGTGGTGGATTGGATAACCTAGTAGGATATAAAGAATATAATAGCGGAGCTGCTAAAGAATTAACTGGTATCGAAACACCAGATGATTACACAGTTGTATTCCACTTAGTATCACCTCAAATTGATGCGATCTCATCATTTGGTGCAATGGGAATCACTAGTGCAGATCACTACTCAAAATACAAACAAGGTAAAGTAAGCGTTGTTGAAAAGAACCAAGAAGAAACTTGTGGTTCAGGTGCTTACCAATTAAAGAAATATGACAAAGCATCAACACATATTTATTTATTTTAAATAATTATGTGTTGATTTTGATTTAATACTGTGGTATAATTACTGCAATTTGACAGCGGTTCAGGAAAATGTATGGCTTTTGGCTTCGCATTTGTAAACTGCATTTGGAGGGTAAATCTTGAAAAATAAAAGTATAAAAAAGGATCTTTCGGCACTTGTGCTGATAATTTTCGGCATTTCCTGTCTGATACTGGCTGCGATATGCGTTACTTCGTCCTCGTCTTCGATCATCAAAAGGAAAAATGCAAATTTCGAGCAGACAACTGTTATCCGCTCGCAGCAAATGGCGGAATGGTTCAGCGTTCAGGAACGAATGCTGGACGAGCTTGCAATTTCACTCCACAGCAATGGCTATGATGCGGAAAGGTTTGATTCTGCGGTCAGCCATCTTGCCGATATGACCGCAATGGACAGCAATATCTATGCGATATATATGGGTCGTGCCGATAAATCGTGCGTATTTTCGGACGGCTGGGACGCTGCCGCCGAAAACTATGACCCGACCGAGCGTGACTGGTACAAAGACGCTGTGAACGCTGATTCTGCGGTCATCTCCGCACCTTATGTCGACGTTGAATCGGGCAAAATGGTTATAACCGTTTCCGAGCCGATAAAGGACAGCGGCGGCAAAACAACAGCGGTCGTTGCGGCGGATATTTTCGTTACGTCCGTGACCGACATTGCCGAGAGCAACAGCGACCCCGACAGCTATCCTATTCTCATCGACTCGGATAACAATATAATAGTACATAAAAATCCCGATTTTCTGCCGTCCGTAGGCGATGACGGCAGCGATGCGCTGACCTCTGCCGACAATATGCTGAAAAGCGGAGCTGTTCCGGACGAAACTCTTTTTACAGCCGCTGACTATGACGGTACAAAGACAGTTTTCGCCAAGTCTGATATCGGCGGAACGGGTTGGAAGTATCTCCTTGCCGTGCCTTATTCAGTTTATTACAGTGAAACAACAAAGATGACCTTCGGTTATGCGCTGATATTCGTAGTTTTCCTCATTGTCGATACTATAGTAATTTCAAGAGCCGTTTCCATGAAACTGAAACCGCTTGGCGAACTCGAATCTGCGGCTGAGGCAATGACCGCAGGAAACCTCGGTTACACGAGCCGATACAGAAGCAATGACGAAATAGGCAGAGCCTGCATTGCCGTTGAAAATGCCAACCGGATGATATACGGTTACATCTGCGATATTGATGAAAACCTCTCCGCAATGGCTGACGGAAGCTTTGACAGGGATATCGATATCGAGTATATCGGCGACTTTGCAAGTATAAAGGACTCACTTATCAAGATAAGAAATTCGCTCAATGAGACTTTGCAGAAGATAAACTCCGTCACCGATCAGGTCGCAAACGGCTCTGACCTTGTTGCAAACGGTGCGCAGGAGCTTTCCGAGGGTGCTGTCAAGCAGAGCGAGGCAGTCGACAGGCTCACACGTTCATCGGAAAGCTTCGGCGACAAGCTGAAAAACACCTTTGAAAGTGCGGATAAGGCTGATTTCATCGCAGGCGATATGGGCAGAAAGGTCGATGAATGCAGCGAGAGCATGGAAAGGCTCGGCGAAGCGATGAACAACATCAGCACATCCACCGAGCAGATAAGAGTTATAACCAAGACCGTTGAGGATATCGCATTCCAGACGAATATCCTTGCGCTCAATGCGGCTGTCGAAGCGGCAAGAGCGGGTGCGGCAGGCAAGGGCTTCGCAGTCGTTGCCGATGAGGTGCGCAACCTTGCATCAAAGAGTGCCGAGGCTGCCAACACCACCACAAAGCTTATAGAAACATCCTGTGCCGCAGTTGAAAGCGGTGCTGCCCTCACGGAAGAGACCTCCGCAAAGCTTTCCGATATCGTTTCGGACGCACGGAAGATGCAGGAACATATTCGATCTATATCTGACGATGCCGCCGAGGAAAAGACCGAGCTTGAATCAATAACCGAGGAGATAGGACATATTTCCGAGGTCGTTCAGATAAACACAGCCACCGCCGAAGAAAGCGCCGCATCGAGCGAGGAACTCAGCGGTCAGGCAAACACGCTCAAGGATATGCTGAGCGGATTCAGATTATAAAAAACGCCCCTCACTACGGTTTGTCGGTCGCAGTGAGGGTTTTTTGGAATATACAAAAATCAATTTTCTCTGTTATCGATAGCATAAACGATGCAGGCAATGCCCGAAATAAGCGCAAGCAGTATCGCACAGCCGAAGCCGCCGTCAGAGCCGCTGACTGCCGAGCCAATGAAAAATCCGACCACAGCCGCAATTGCCATTATGATAACTGACCCTACCGTTTTGAATTTTTTCATACAAGACCACCTTTCTTTTTGCAGGATAGATATATTTTAGCACATTGTTTCGGGAAAAGCAATAATAATTACGCATTAAGCATTACGCATTAAACATTAAACATAGTATTGTGCCTGCGCCTTGAACATCTCGGCGTAAATTCCGTTCGGCTTGTGAACAAGCTCGCTGTGAGTGCCGTATTCCTTGACCGTGCCCTCCGAGAACACCGCAATGTTGTCGCAGAATTTGCAGGAGGAAAGACGGTGAGAAATGTATACTGCTGTTTTGCCGTTGACAAGACTGTCGAACTGGCGGTAAATTTCATACTCCGCAACGGGGTCAAGCGCCGCTGTCGGCTCGTCGAGGATTATAACGGGAGCGTTCTTGTAAAGCGCACGGGTGATAGCCATTTTCTGCTGTTCGCCGCCCGAAAGCTCAACGCCGTCATTGTCGAACTGCTTGAACATCATCGTATCTCTGCCCTTGGGGAGCGAGTTTATCTTGTCGAGAAGTCCCGTCTTGCGGAAAAGCTCATCGACCGTTTCGCCGCTGTCCTCTTTGCCGAGGAGAATGTTGTCCTGCGCCGAGAATGCAAGCAGTTTGAAGTCCTGGAAAACGACCGAGAAAAGCTTCATATATTCGGCGTAATCATAGTCGCGGATATTCACGCCGTCGAGAAGAATTTCTCCGCTGTCGGCATCGTAAAGACGGCACAAAAGCTTGATGAAGGTTGTCTTTCCTGCGCCGTTAAGTCCGACTACCGAGAGCTTTTCACCTGCTCGGAGCGTGAGCGAAACATTGTTGAGAACGTATTTATCCGTGTGAGGATATTTAAAGCTGACGTTTCTGAACTCGATAACGTGACCGCCGCTGAGGTTCTCGACCTTTTTGTCGCCCTTTTCCATTGCAGGCGGATAGTCCATAAACTTGATTATCTCGTACATATAGTTGCTGCGCTTGGCGATATCCTGAATCCCGAGGATAAGCGCCTGCATCGATGCGTGGAGCGTTCCGCCTGCGCTGAGCATCTGCGAGAATGTACCTATCGTTATCTTTCCCGTAACGGCGAGGATTCCGAGGTAAAGGTAAGTTCCGAAATCGCGCAGAACGCCGACAATAATGTCAAGGATATTGAGCGGAAATTTCAGCTTGTTGATGTTTTCCCAGTAGTCGGAAAGACGTTTTATCTGCTGTGAAGTCTTGGCGAGCATCATTCCTGCGGCGCTGTAAAGACGAACGTCCTTTCCGCAGCGAAAATCCTCCATTTCCCAGCAGATATGTCCGAAGATACGGTTTATTCCCGAAAGTTCGGAGAAATTTTCAATATCTATCTTGTTTTTCTTCGAGTTGATGATAGCCGTGAGTGCAAGCAGAATTCCGATGATTATGAGCAGTACGGGCGCATTTATAATAAGTACGGCAATAACGCCTGCGATCTTTATCACGTTTGAAATAAGCGCAAAAAACGCCGATGCGATGTTGTGCGTTCCGCCCGACCACCATAAGCCGTCCCTTGCTTTTTTGATGCTGTCAAGAGCGTCTTTGTCCTCGGTGAGCGAGAAATCTATTTCCATACATCTTGCGGAAACTTCCATGCTCGAAGCGTTGTTGAAAAGGTCCTCACACTTGGAAAGATGAACGGTCAGAACGCTGTTCAGCGCCGCAAGAAGAATGGACGAAACCGTCATTACCGCAAAGCAGGTGATGATGAATGGTATATCCTTTTCTTCCGCCATAAGCGCATCGACAGCAACGGGCAGAAGCAAAAGCTCAGGGAAAGGCATAGCCGCACCGATGATAACATTCAGCACAGACAGCGGCAGATACGATCTTTTGTACTGCTTCATCTGTCGGAAACAGTATTTAAGCGACTCCTTAACGGGAGAATTTTTCTTTTCTTTCAGTTTCTTCATAGCTGTCACTCCTTTCAGTCGGCAACGGCGGCTTCGGTCGCTTCACCGTCGAAAATATCCTTGTCTTCGATGTAATACTGCGCCTGAACGCGGAACATTTCGGCATAATCGCCGTTTTTCGCCATAAGCTCATCGTGAGTTCCCGTTTCGGTCATTTCGCCGTCCTTGAACATCGCAACTCGGTCACAGAAGCGCGTTGAGGAAAGTCGGTGTGAGATATAGACCGCGGTTCTGTTTCCGACAAGTCCGTTGAAGCTCTTGTAAAGCTTGTATTCGGCAAGCGCATCAAGCGCGGCTGTAGGTTCGTCAAGAACTATCACATTACTGCCCTTGTAGAGCGCCCTTGCAAGGGCAAGCTTCTGTTTTTCGCCGCCCGAAAGGTCAACGCCGTCATCGTAGAGAACTTTGAGAAGTTCGGTGTCGATGCCTTTTGAAAGGCTGTCTATCTTTTCGGAAAGTCCTGCTTCGCGCAGGCACTTGTCAGCCTTCGCTTTGTCCGTTTCACCGGGAGGATCCATCGAAACATTCTCCGCCATCGGAAATGCGAACACGGTCACGTCCTGAAATGCAGGCGAGAACAGCCGGTAATACTCTGCTCTGTTAAATCGGCGTATGTCCGTTCCGTTCATAAGGATACGTCCCTCGGTGACATCGTAAAGCCGCAGGAGAAGCTTGATAAATGTGCTTTTTCCTGCGCCGTTCAAGCCGACAACGGCAAGCTTTTCACCTGCTTCGAGGGTCAAATTCAGATTTTTCAGCGCGTATTTATCCTGACCCTTGTATTTGAACGAAACATTCTCGAATGTGAAAACATAGCGGTCGGACTTTGGAACGGGGATAGTGTCCTTGTCTTCGCTCGTTGGGATATCCATAAAGCTGCGGTAATCGTCCGTGTGTGCGCTTCGCTCTCTCAGACCCGAAAGTGCCGAGAGAACTTGGCTTACCGCATTGGAGAATGCGCCTGCACTGGCAAGATAGAGCGTGAAATCACCGATCGAAAGTCCGTCCTTTATAACGCCGTAAACGAGCCAGCCCGTGATGATAAGCTGACGAATGAGCGATATTCCGTGCGAGAATATCGTGTTGTATATCCAGTATTGGCGTGACTTTATCCAGTGTGAAAGCTCCTCATCATAGACCTCGTGCTGTCTTTTTGAGAGGAAATTCTTCATTCCGAAAAGGCGAATATCCTTTGCGTAGGAAAAATCGGTCGTTACGGTTTCCATATATTCAAGCTTTCGCCAGTGGGGCATCATTGCGTCCCACATTTCCTTTTTATCCTTTTTGCGAATATGTTCAAAGTAAAGATACTGGATAACGGACAGCACAGCAATGACCAGAATTATGAGCGGATCAAAGCTTGTCATAATGACAACTGCGATGATAATGGAAATAATCTGCGTGAGAAGAACCTGCATAAAGGTCATCATTCCCTGAACGCCCACCCAGTCGCCGTCCGTTGCGCGCTTGGCTTTCTGAAGTCGGTCGAGCATATCGGGCGTTTCGAGCGATTCATAGTCCATGCCGAGCGTTTTCGCGATGCGCTCCTTGACTATCATAAGTCGGATATAGGTAAATCCTACACCCAATTTTGTCAATGATATTGTGTTGAGCCACATTATGAAAAGCTCCGCAAGGCTCGTTGCCGTCACAAGCTTTATGAGCGGAATGATGTTTCCGCCGCCTGCGCTCGTCTGTATCATATCAATGACAAGCTTTCCGATAAAGCTCCAGATATATGACATCGAAGCCGCCGCGAACGTTCCCGTCAGCAGGAAAAATATCAGCGACTTGCGGTATTTGACGAACCTTTTCAGTATGTAGATACAGTTGCTTATAACGCCGTATTCCTTGTGAAGCTCGTCTTTTTTCTCTTCTTTTTCTGTCTGCGTAAAGTAAGCCATTATGTTACCCCTTTCTGTTTGAACGCAAAAAAGCGCCCCTGACTGCACCATTAGGCACAGCAGGGACGCTTTTATTTACCCTAAAATTTTAGTCCGCGAGGACGGGCAGCGTTCTTTTTCCCATAAAAATGCCGTAATGATAGCTTGATGTGTTTAAGATATTCACGAACATTCTGCCCGTCTCCTTTCAAAATATGATGTTTTGAGTATAGCACGGTTGGAAACCGTTGTCAAGGGTTTTTACAAAAAAATCCCGAGAGAATAAAAATAACAAAACTAACCGCTGTAAATCCACAATAAGTAGGGTCAACATCGCGAAGCGCATAAAGTTTACGTCCACGCTTTTTAAAGGGTGGCAGGGGTCAAGGGGACAGCGTCCCTTGTCGCTTCCGCAGAAGCGAAATACTCTAAACTAACATCGAAAGGCTTTGTAGCAAAAGCGTAATATCTATAAATAAAAAAGGCGCAATTCACATCAAAAAGGTAAAACAGAACGTGAGAAATCAAGTTTCGTAAAACCTAAAAAATGTGAATTGCGCCTTTCTTTTTTTCTCAAATAAACTGTCCTTGCAGATAATATATGCGAACAAAGTGAGTATATATTATCTGCAACGCAATATGAACAGCTATGGGAAATGAACGGGAAAATACAAATTCAGAAAATACTGTTTTTACTGACATATAGTGTCGGAATAAAATGCTGCATCGTCCTAATTTGTTATTGCATCAAATTCAGCCGTTAAGTATTCTTCCGTCAGCGGAGATAGTCACAACTCTGAGCGGAATGTTCTTTCCGCAGGCGTTGAGCGTTCTCTTTACAGCGTTTTCAATGCCGCCGCAGCAAGGAACTTCCATTCGCGTAACAACAACGCTCTTTATGTCGTTTCCTGCAAAAATCGCGGTAAGCTTTTCGGCATAATCGCCCTCGTCAAGCTTCGGACAGCCGATAAGGGTTATCCTTCCCCTGATGAAGTCATTGTGGAAACTGCCGTAAGCATAAGCCGTGCAGTCTGCGGCAACGAGAACGTCTGCGCCGTCGAAATACGGAGCATAAACGGGAACAAGCTTTATCTGAACGGGCCATTGCGAAAGCTGACCCGGGATAGATGCTGTCGGAGCAGGCGATGTTTCGTGCTTGATAGCTCTTGAATGTGAGCCGGGACAGCCGCAGAGGAGAACTCCGCCTGCCTTTTCTGCTTTCGCCTTTTTCGCCGCAAGAACAGCTGCTTCGTCATAAGCAGGCGCTTCGCGTTCCTCAAACGAGATAGCGTTCACGGGGCAGGCGGGGAGGCAGTCGCCAAGTCCGTCACAGTAATTCTCACGCATAAGCTTTGCTTTGCCGTCAACAATGTCGATAGCGCCCTCGTGGCAGGCATCGGCACAAAGTCCGCAGCCGTTGCATTTTTCTTCGTCTATTTTTATTATCTTTCTTATCATTTTGGTTTTCTCCTTGTTTTCAAAAAAATGAAAGTTCGGTTTTCTTGACTTTCTGATAAGATTATAATATAATATTTACAACAAGTCGGTTGTTTTTACAACAGAAAAGAGATGCTTATGAAGAAATATATTCCCATACTGAAAAATACACAGCTTTTTTCGGGCGCTTCGGACGAAGATATCGAAGCGATGCTCGGCTGTTTGCAGGCGAAGCTTTGCACATATAAAAAGGGCGAGTATGTTCTGCGCGAGGGCGAGCGCGTTGAGCGGCTGATGATGCTCGTCAAGGGCGAGCTGCATATTCAGCGTGACGACTACTGGGGCAACCGCAGCATAATAAGCATGGTAGGTGTCGGCGAGATGTTTGGTGAAGCATACGCCGCTCCCGAGAGCGGACCTCTGATGAATGACGTGCTTGCGGTCGAGGACAGCGCTGTGATATTCCTTGATATAGGCAAGCTGCTGACGGTCTGCCCGAACGGTTGCAAATTTCACGCAATGGCAGTGAAAAATCTGTTTTTTGCGATATCGGAAAAGAACCGAAAGCTCGTCCGAAAGCTCGGGTATATGTCGCGCCGCACAACGCGCGAAAAGCTGATAGCATATCTTTCCGAAGAAGCAAAGCGGCAGAACAGCGGCAGTTTTTCCATACCGTTCAACCGTCAGCAGCTTGCGGATTTTCTGTCCGTTGACCGCAGTGCGATGTCGAACGAGCTGTGCAAGCTTCGTGATGAGGGGCTTATTGAGTTTGAGAAGAATAGGTTTAGGCTGTTATAAAAAATGTCCCCGAATTTTCGAGGACATTTTTTATACAGTTTTTACTTGTCTTTCTTTTCATCGTGGCGATCCATTTCGCTGCCGATCTTGTTTCCGCCAAGACCTCCGACGATGCCGCCAACGATCGCACCGGGGATAGTTCCTGCGATGCCGCCAAGAGGACCAGCCACAATGCCGACACCTGCACCCATTTTTGCACCTGCGATAGCGCCTGCAATAACGCCGCCTGTAGTGCCAACTGCTTCTTTAGCTCTTTTTGACATAAAAATTCCTCCTAAAAAGTTGATCTGTAGGCTTCTCAGCGGTTTTGGGTCATTGCTCCCATAAGCTGAGCCGCCTGATTTTTAAGTCTTTCGTTTTCGCAGTTTTCGATCTGCTCCATGACCTTGCTCTTGAAGAAATCAGCGTCCTTTATGTACTTGAAATTGTAGCTTCCCGATGAAGTCGAGATAGCAAGCGTGGAGTAGTTGAATATCTTTCCGCCAAGACCCTGTTCAACGGAAACGTTGTTTACCTTGCTCAACGGTGAATCCATTGACTTTGTGTTGATAACGCCCGTTTTTCCCATAAGTCTTGTATTTGTAAGGGAGATGTTCGTGTGGCTGACAGCAAGATACTTTGTGCCGACGAGTATTGCCGCGATGATAAGACCAACGACAACTCCACCGCCTCCTGCTGCAACGCCTGCGATGATAACGATGAGTAATGACCAGATTATCGGTGAAACAAGAACGAGCTTGTTTACTTCTGCCTTGAAAAGTGTTGTTTCTGCGCCCATAGTGATTAACTCCTTTAAATTTATTTTGTCATAGTTTCCGCAAGAGCAGCTGCCTGTTTTTGGAGCTTATCATTTTCGTAAAGCTCGATCTGCTCCATGGTTTTTTCCTTGAATCTTTCGGCGTCGTTCAGAAAATCGAACTTGTAGTTTCCCGAAGATGTCGAGATAAGTACAGTGCTGTATCTGAATACCTTTCCCCAAAATCCCTGCTCAATGGATACGCTGTTTACCTTGCTGATAGGCGAATCTACCGACTTTGTGTTGATTATACCCGTTTTGCCGTAAATTCTTCTGTCGGTAAGTACAAGCTGTACATGTTTAATGACGAATAATTTGATGCTGATAAACACGATAGGAATGATTATAACCGCAAAAGAACAGTAAAATCCATACGCATAATACGGATCCATTATATTGTTTGCAAATCCATAACTCAACAAAATCGCATCGATGATAAGTGCAAAAAATACGGACGGTATCAAAGCCGTATTGCTGACCTTTGCTCTGATGATCTCATTTTCGGTGTTCATGGTTTTTGCCCCCCTTTTTATTTTTTATAAAACCATTATACACCATATTTTTACATGAAAGGTACGCTGTCAGCTTAATTTTGACAAAAATTGTCCCCATAAGGAAACTGACCTTATGGGGATGTTATGTATTTATTCTTCCGTGAATCTTTCATATATCATATAATGTATTTCTGAACTTGGGTCGGAGGCGTTCATGTAGTCGCCGTTTTTTATTTCAAGGAAAAGATATTCCTTTCCGTCCTCCGTCGTATAAAGGTAATAATGATCATAAAAATATAATTCGCCGACGGCAGGTTCTTCGATAAGACCGTATGTCCAGTTAAGAGGATCGCTGTAAAATGCTCCGCTGGTGGGAAAATAATTTATGAATATGCACGTTCCGTCATCATCGAAACGAAGCCGTTTGGGGTAGGTCGCATTTTTCGCGTCACTTACTATTTTTTTATAATACATCTGGTCGTAGATAGTCGCTCCCTGACCCGTGCTGCAAAGATAGTTCCATGTTCCTATCATGGCTTCATCGAGGTCAAATTCCCATGGCTCGTTCAGTTTATCAAAGTTTTTGCCATCGATCTTTATCAATGACGAAGCAGGAGTGCGCAGCTTGTCGGTAACGCAAGTCATAAGTATTGTGCCTGCAGGTGCGCTTTTGCTTGCTGCGGTCGTTGCCGCGGATTCCGTTACTTTAGGTTTTGATGTCGTCGTTTTTGAGGTTTTAGTTGTGGCTGTGGTTGTCTGAGGTTTTGTGGTCGAAGCCGATGTGACAGACGAAGTTGGTTCTGTTTCTGTCGGTACAGAAGTTTCGGTCAGTGCGGCTGTTTCGGTCAGCGATGCTGAGGTTTCGGCGGTAACGGTCGTTTCCTCCGTTTTCGAGGTCGGTTCTGTTTCGGGAACGGCGGTCGTTTCTTCAGTAGTAATTTTTGTTGATGAAGCCGCGGTACTCAATGAAGATGTGGAAGTGGTTGTTGTTTCGCGTAAAGTCAATGAAGAAACAGTGCTTGTTTCGGCTGCAGAAGTGCCTAAATCAATATTTTCCGGCTCGGCGGGCAATTGTGCATGGAGCAGGTATAGTATAAATGCAATAACGGCAGCCGAGCCTATCAATATCATCGGCAGAAAGCTCATATTGCTTGCGAGCAGAGCCTTTTTTACGGCAGCTGTGCTGGGATAACGGTTTTTGGGGTCAAATTCGGTGCATTTTCGTATGATACGGCTGAATTTCCGCTTTTCGGCTTTATCACCGAGGACATTTTTGAGCGTCACACCGAGCGAATATATATCGGCGGTAGCATTCGTCTGGCTGTAGCCGAACTGTTCGGGCGGCGCATATCCCTTTGTGCCGAGATAGCGCGTGTCGCTGTCTTTGCTGTCGTCATAGTATCGCGAAGCATCAAGGTCGATGAGCCTTATATGCCCGTCGGGGGCAATGAGAACGTTGGAAGGCTTTATATCACGGTGGATAATGCCACGGCTGTGCAGAACGGTCAGAACATCGCAAAGCTCACAAAATGCGGAGATTATCGCTTTTTCATCGGTCAGCGAAGCTATGTTTCTTTCGCCCTCGATATATTCCTCAACAACTATCGTTTTGCCGTTTTCATATTCGGCGAGTTCGATTTTGGGGAGATAGGGTGAAGATATTTTCAACAGCGCCTTATATGAGCTTATCCTGCCGTTCATCGTCCTTAAAACGAAGTTCCTGCCCTCGGACTCAACAATTTCGATCGTTCCCTTTTCGTCTTTGTCAAGAAGCCGGACAGCAGTATATTTGGTTTTTATTTCATTAATATTCATTATCAAATCCCGTTATACTGATTTTGGTTTGCACTTTAAAGTCAGTATTAAAACATAATCAAATTTATTATACATCATTACAGTGATAAAAAGGTATGCTGTCAGCTTAAATTTTCATTTTAGGCAAAAAAGTATCCAAAGCTCTTGAAATTTATCTGTTAATATGGTAACATATTTTTACAGAAAATTCAATATGGGGGAGAAAAAATGAACGCAGTCAGCACGGATAAACTTGAAAATGAACTTTCGGAAATATCCGATATAAGCGATTATATAAATAACAATTCGGGTAATTTTGTGAGCGAAAAGCTTTCGGATCATCTCAATAAGCTTCTTGGGGCGAAAGATATGTCCGTTGCAGATGTTGTTTCCGCTTCGGGACTCAACAAGGGCTATGTTTATCAGATATTCGAGGGGAGCAAGGAAAAGCCGAGCCGAGATAAGCTCATCGCGATAGCGGTGGGAATGAAGCTCAATTTCGGCGATACGCAAAAGCTGCTGAAGATCGCGTGTATGCGTCCTCTCTATGCCAAGGATAAGCACGATGCGATAATAATTTTTGCCTTGAAAAAACGAAAGGATATTGATTTTATCAATGAAACGTTTGATGAATATGGCTATAAAGCTTTGAGCGGCGAAGTGAAATAATTGTTCAAATAAAAACGGCTGACAAGATTCAGCCGTTTTTGTTTTGCACGCTTCTGAGCGCTTTTTTCATATACAGTATTCCGACAGCATCGGCGAGAAACCAGCCTATCGGTATTGCCGACCATATTCCGACAACGCCTATCGCGGGGACGGGCGAGAGGGCATACGCGAGCAATACTCTTGTTCCGAGTGATATTATCGTCAGTACGAGTGACATTTCGGGCTTTTCAATGCCGCGGTAAAAGCCGTAAAGCAGGAACAGAACGCCTATGCCGATGTAAAAGCTGCCCTCGATGCGAAGATAGCCGATGCCTATATTGATTATCTCGGCTTCAGACGGGTCAATGAATATCTGCATAAGATATTTTGCAAGCACGAAGATAAGCGCTGAAACGAACAGACAGAACGCCGCCGAAACTACAGCCGCGCGGCGCATACCCTCTTTCACTCGGTCGTGCTTTCCGCCGCCGTGATTCTGCGAGATAAAAATTGAAAAGGCGTTGCCGAACTCCTGCGCAGGCATATATGCAAATGAGTCTATCTTTACCGCAGCCGCAAACGCCGCCATTACAGCCGTTCCGAAGCTGTTGACAAGACCTTGTATCATCAAAATGCCGAAGTTCATCACCGACTGCTGTATGCAGGCAGCAAAAGAGTGACGGGTGACTTCTTTCACAAGTGCAGAGGTGATGTGAAGCTCGCTCTTTTTCGGCAGAAGCTCGGGTTCTTTTATCAGCACATAAGTGCCAAGTCCCACTCCCGAAACCGCCTGAGCAATAACGGTCGCTATCGCAGCTCCGCCCGTTCCCATATCGAAAACCGCAACGAGCAGGATATCGAGCGCAATATTTATCACCGCTGCCGCTCCGAGAAAATACAGCGGCACTGCTGAATTTCCTATCGCACGGAGCAGAAATGCGAAATAATTGTACAGAAAAACGAATATCAATCCGCCGAAAACTATTACGACATAGCTTCGCATCATCGCATAAACATCATCGGGGACGTTGAGGATATGCAGGATCGGGTCAATTGCGGCGAAGATGATAATGTTTATTATCACGGTCACTGCGGCAATGAAAATGAACGAAGCCGCTGCACTGTTTTTCAGCTTCGTCCTGTCGCCCTTGCCGAAGCAGACGGAAAATACAGTACCGCTGCCCATGCAAAGTCCGATGAGTACGGAGGTGATGAATGTCATAAGAGAGTAAGCCGAGCCGACTGCTGCGAGCGCATCAGAGCCGATAAATTTTCCGACGATGAATGAGTCGGCGACATTGTAGAGCTGCTGCAAAAGATTTCCGAGTATCATCGGGCAGGCGAAAAGCAGCATAGTTTTTGTAACGCTGCCCGTGGTGAGGTCTTTGGTCATTGATGATTTTTCCTTTTAATGAAAAACTGTTCCCAAAAATGAAAACCAATTTGGGAACAGCTTGTATTTTTATACTGCGTCATTTCTGATACCGAGGAAATACTCCTTTGCGGTTTCGCCGTTGACGGGACGTGCGAAGCGGAAGCCTTGGATATAGGAAGCACCGATCGTATCGACGATCTTTTCCTGATTTTCGGTTTCAACGCCCTCTGTGAGGATCTTGATATTCTGCTTGATGAATGCCTGCGAGATAAAGGTGAGGATAAAGTAAGCCTTTTCCGATTTTTCGGCGCTGTGGACAAGCGACTTATCGATCTTGAGGTATTCAAACGGCAGCTCTATCATATTTGAGAGGTTGGAATAACCCGTTCCGAAGTCGTCCATATAGAACTTGATGCCGATATCACCGAGCTTGTTCATCATTTTCTTGACATACTGGAAGTTGTCGATGATAACGCTTTCGGTTATCTCAATGCGGAGCTTTTCGGGAGGAATATTGTACTTCTTCACCATTTTCGTGACTTTTTCAACAATATCGCCGCGCATTATCTGGTGAACGGAGAAGTTTACGGATATCGCGTCAAAGTCGATGCCATCTTTTATAAGCTCTGAGATGAACTTGCAGGATTTTTCAAGAACGATATCGCCAAGACGGACGATCATACCCATTTCCTCGGCAATTGGGATAAATTCATCGGGGTAGATAGGACCTATCTCGGTCTTGTTAAGGCGGACGAGCGCTTCTGCGGTGCGGAATTTGCCCTCGGAAACGGCATAGATAGGCTGATAGAAGATCTCAAAGTTGTTGTCGTCGGAGCTAAGCTCACGTTTGAGTATCTCTGTGATCTCTTTCTTTCTGCCGATACGGCGGATAGCGTCGTCATCGCAGTAGAAAATGTTGGTTTTCTTGGTTCTGGCTGTTAGCAGGCAGTGTTCAAGAAGCTCAACGAGGCGGTCGGTGTTGTTTGCCTGCTCGGGGCATTTGACAATGGCAATGCTTGCTCGGAAATTGACTGCGTTATTATTAAAGGTATATTCCTTTGAGAACGCGCCGTCTATCTTGTCTGCAACGCTTTGGATATATTCCGGGTCGGTCTTATCAAGGATGAATGCGAACTTTGTTTCGGAATAGCGGAAGCCTTCTATCCTTGGAAGTGCGTTCTCAATTCCTGCGGCTGCGAGGGTTATGATCTGCCGGAGCTTCATGCTGCCAAAGGTGTCTTTCAGTTCCTGCTTATTATCGATGCCTGCGATGATGCAGCAGAATTCAGAGCCTTTCTGGAATCTTTTTTCGGCAGATTCGATGAAACTCTTGCTGCCGAAGAATCCCGTGTCGCTGTCGATATCGACAAGGTCGGAGCTGATGAAAAGGAACATAAGGATAAGCGGACCTATTGCTGATGTACCCGTAAGCAGGATATTGTTTTCGAGAAACTGTACAAACATTATGATGCCCGAAAGGATAGGGAAGAACAGCACGAGTATTTTTACATGGAAAGTTGTTTTCCTGCCGTTTTTGAAAGCTGCGATCGTGAGAAGAACGGCAATATATATCATAAAGATGTATGTGAGTTTGTTCAAAGGTCCGCGTACATAGCCGTTATCATCAAAACTGAATATAAATTTTGTGAACGGAGTGGTGTAGATAACAGCGAGCATCAAATAAAGCGGTATCTCAACGGCTTTTGTAAGATGCCTTTTCCAAGGGGAATCCTCTCGGTCAATGATATAGACGAAGTATGCGAAAAACGCCGCCATTGTGAAGAACAGAAATGTAAAATACAGCATTGTAGCGATATAGTTCGCCCAAACGGGAACAATGCCGTAATTATTGATAAAGAATGCGGAAAGAATGTTGAAAAATGAGCTTGCTGCTATGCAGAATGAGCAGACAGCGAACATCTTTTTTTCATAATTCCATTTTGTGATGCTAAGGGATACGGAAACTCCGATTATGAGCGAAATATAAAGTGCGATGCACTCTGCGGTAATATTAAACATGATTCAGCTTTATCTCCTTTAAAGATGTATGCCGCGGATAAAAGATTTGATTATAACAGATAAATATTCTATACTATATATAATTATATCAAAGCTTGCCGATAAAGTCAATGAAAGACATAGTATGTAATATAAACCATAGATTATTTTTCTGTTAACAATGCAAATATCTGAAGATATTGAAGCCTTTTTTGTATATTTTCCGCATATATCTGTCAAACGGTCACGCTTTTGGTGTTTAGTATAAAAAAATCTCCCCGTGATGCAGTGTCACGGGGACGATAGGGTCATTCGGGTTTTGCGGTGTTGAATTTGAACACATCTGCGACTTCGGAAATGGTGACATAAGCTTTCGGGTCGCAGTTCTGGACGATCGTTCTCATTCGTGTTATCTGGAAACGGTTGACAACGATGTAAAGCACGGTCTTGGGTGATTTTGAGTAGTAGCCCTGCGCATCGATGAGCGTTATGCCGCAGCCGAATTCTTCGGAGAGAGCTTTGCTGACATCCTCGGCTTTATCCGTAATGACGAAAGCGGATTTTGAGCGGTCGATACCTTCGACGATGAAGTCAACGGCTTTGAGCGCAGCGGTGTATGCAACGACCGAGTAGAGAGGCAGTATCCAGCTTTTGAGGATAATTCCGCAGACTATGTAAAGAATGATGTTGTATCCCATAACGAAAGTGCCTACCGTGATGCCTATACGCTTTGCAAAGATGACAGCCATTATTTCAATGCCGTCCATTGCGCCGCCGAAGCGAATGGCAAGTCCGCTGCCGATGCCTGAGATAAGTCCGCCGAAAAGCGAGCAGAGGAGCAGGTCTGAGCCTGCGAGCGGCGAAACGAAGCTGACATCAATGGGGAGAACGTCCGTTATCAGCCACGCGGAAAGCGAATATATCATAACGGCGTATATCGCAGACACGGTGAAAGCAATACCTTGTTTTTTCACGCCGTAGAGAAAAAGCGGAACATTCAGGACTATAAGGAAAAAAGAGAGCGAGAGAGGCGTTATGCCGGAAAGAAGTATCGATGTGCCTGAAATTCCGCTGTCGTAGAGATTCACGGGGGCGAGGAACATCGTTATTCCAATGGCGTTTATGATTCCTGCGGCGGTAAGACCGAGGAATTTTTTTAAGCCGATTTTTTTCAGTTCGTTCAGCAGCTTTTGCATATTGATTCCTCCAATTAAAAAGTTATAATAATTATATCATATTTTCTGTAAAACTTCAATACGCAAAAGCAAATTTGCAACAAATTTATTCCGCGGCAAAATCGTTATGTCTGCTTGACATTATTATTCACAAATGGTATAATAAACGGTAATAAACAACGGCACAAAACAGCCGATCAATTCGGCAAATAATTTGACATTTGGGGGCAGAAAAATGAAAAGATTTATCAAAATGTTCAGCTCGCTCATGCTTGCGCTTATGATAGCTGTTTCGGCAGTGATCATTCCGTCGGCTGCGGCTTCGGTCAAGCTCAACAAGAAGTCGATAACACTCATCACGGGCACTTCGACAACGTTAAAGCTTACGGGAACGAAAAAGACCGTAAAATGGTCATCAATGGCAGATGACATTGCTACCGTTTCAAGCAAGGGCAAGGTCACGGCAAAGGCAACAGGTTCGACCTACATAGTTGCAAAAGTCGGAAAAACAAGCTATAAATGCAAGGTCAAGGTCATCAACGGAAAGATCACGGTCGGAAAATCGGACGTTTCACTCAAATCGAACGAAACTGTCAAGGTAAAGATCAAAGCGCTCGGCGGACACTCGATAGCAGCTGAATCGATGAATGAAAACATTGCAACGGTAAGCTTCAAGGGCTCAAAATGGGACGGCGACATCATCAAGCTGAAAATAACAGGTATTTATGCAGGTGAAACTACCGTAAAGGTTTATTCCAAGAAATATCCGAAATCAGTTTATGCTTATATCAATGTAAATGTTGAAAGCGTAAAGGAAGATGAATTTGCCAAGGTCGCTTCCGCAACCATATCAAAAGATGAGAGCGACAGTTCGACAGACGGTATGAGCTTTGCCGAAGAGGTGCTTTACTACTGCAATATCGAGCGCGAAAAGGCAGGAGTTTCTCCGCTTGCGCTCGATGATACGCTTTGCTCGGCAGCTGCTGTAAGAGCAGATGAGATAACTGATACGTTCAGCCACACCCGTCCCGACGGAAGAAAATGCTTCACAGCGATCGATGATGCAGGATATTCATATCGTGCAGCAGGCGAGAATATCGCATGGGGATACAGCACCGCGAAAGAGGTCGTTGAGGGTTGGATGAATTCACCGGGACACAAAGCCAATATCCTCAGCTCGGACTACAACCGTCTTGGCGTTGGAAGATCGGGAACTTACTGGGTGCAGATGTTCGCATATTCAAACTAAGCTCTTTGACAGACAGGAGGCTTTTGTATGAACAAAAAATTTGCAAGATCGTTTTTCAGTTTGTTTATGGCGCTTTTGATGGTGCTTTCACTGGCTGTTATTCCGTCGTCTGCTGCTAAGGTTTCCCTTAACAAAAGCTCTGTTTCAATAGTAAAAGGATATTCCGTTACTCTTAGTGTGAACGGAACAACTAAAAAGGTAACTTGGTCGTCCGATGATACCTCGGTCGCAGAGGTTTCAAAAAAGGGTAAGGTAACAGGCAAAGGCCTCGGAACAGCTACTATAAGCGCTTCGTTCGGAAAGAGCGTTCTTAAATGCAAGGTGACAGTTAAGGAAGGCAGTGTTTCCACTAACGGAAACAAGCTTTCGGTCGAGGTAGGCAAGACAGAACCTGTATCGGTAAAGGCTGTCGGCATTCACGATCTTGTTGTCAAAAGCTCGGACGAATCCATAGCAAAGGCGACTCTTTCGGGCAGCTTTAACGGCAATATCACCTCGGTAAATGTCAAGGGCGTTTCCGACGGAACAACTAAGATCAAAATATACGCAAAGGGTTACGAAAAGAGCGTATATAAATATATCGAAGTAAAGGTCGGAAAGGGCAAGCCGACGGAAACGGTATTTTCATCGGGGATTACGGTTTCCGCAGATTACGTTGAGGTCAACGAGAACCTTACAGCAAAGCTGACGGTAAAGGCTTCGTCCGATATCTTGAAAAAGGTCACTATCGTTTCCACTGCAAAGTATAATTTTGATGTTGATACGAAATATGATCTTGAAAAGGGTACAGCCAATATAACGATCAGCGGTTATGCTGAGGGCGACGGAAATCTCCGCATCTTCGACCCTAATGACAAGAGTGTGGATATTTTTATCCCCGTAACGGTAACGAATAATGCCTATGACGTTGTTGTATGGAACAGAGAGCCGAAAAAGCGCGTTTCGACAGATGTCATTTATGTGGCTAACAGCGGATACACGAAGTATTATGTTCTCGAACCGCAGGACGGCGACTCTGCTCACGCTGAATCGCTTCTTGCAAAGCATACCGAGAAATACGAATACTGGACAGTTTATGAAAACAGACCCAAAAAGGAACTTTCGACCGACGTTATCCTTTCCAATAGCGAAAAGCTGAACGGCAAAAAGGTTACAAGATATCTTCTTGTGGAAAAGGATTATGATGAAGCATATTCCAACTCCGTATTCGGACTGTATTTCGGCGCTTATGATTATTATAAAGTATATGCGACAAAGCCTGCCGCTGCAAAGTACGGCGACAGCAGTGCTATGTTTGAATATGAGATAGAGATCAATGGCAAAAAGGAAAAGGAAATAAGGTATATCCTCGCCGATGGCAGTGTTGATGAGCTCCGTCTTGACAAAGTATGGAGCGCTTACACGAAAAAATACAATATAAATACTTGGAAAAGAGTATATTGATAATGTAACCATATTGTAATTTTATTGTATTTCCTTTTTAATTGACTTTTATTATCTCCGATGGTAAAATAGACTTAAAGTAAGATCCCACAATAAAAATAATACAGGAGGTATGGATTATGAGTAAAAACTTTTTTAAATCATTCCTTAGCACACTCCTTGCTCTTATGATGATAGTAACAGTTGCGGCTGTTCCGTCATCGGCAGCTACGGCAAAGCTCAGCAAGTCATCGATCTCGCTTACAAAGGGTTATTCGACAACTCTTTCCGTAAGCGGCACAACAAGCAGCGTTACATGGACAACGGGCAACAAGAACGTTGCTACCGTTTCAAGCAAGGGTAAGGTAGTAGGCAAAAAGGTCGGTTCAACCTACATTTACGCAAAGGTAAATTCTTCTACGCTCAAATGCAAAGTCACTGTTGTTGCAGGCAAGATCGCTGTTGGACAGAGCAGCGTTGAAATGACGCCGGGCGATACAACAAAGGTTCGCATCAAGGCTCTCGGAACACACAGCCTTTCCGTAAGCACTACCGATTCAAGCGTTGTAAAGGCTTCATGGTCGGGAGCAAAGTTCAGCGGAAATTACATCAACCTTACACTCAGGGCTGTAGGCTCGGGTTCCGCAAGAGTAAAGGTATATGCAAAGAATTACCCCAAGTCTATCTACAAATACATTGATGTTGATGTTATCGGAGAAGATGATGATGATATTATCGATGACGGTGACAGCGGCAATGACAACACAACAACAAACGGAAAGATCCAGTCGAGCGTTTCATCGATAAGCGTTGCTGAGGGCGCAACACAGTCGTTCACAGTATATGCTTCTTCCGCAAGCGTTCTTTCCAGCCTTAAAGTAAATTCTTCGAGCTTCTTCGGCTTCGGCGTAAAGACCACAGCTGACACATCAAAGAATGCTCTCATTGTAACAGTATACGGCTACAGCGCAGAAACAGGTACGATCAAGGTATATTCGACAGCTGACAGCAGGCTTTCTGTAACTATCCCCGTAACTGTAACGGCTGACGCACAGTATTACAAGCTTCTCACAGTAAAGCCAACAACAAAGATACTCCAGACCGATATGGTCATCGCATTCCAGAACGGAACAACATCTTACTATATGCTCGTTCCTTACGGATATGACCCTGCTTACGCAAACTCCGTTGCAGCAAAGTCGCTCAATTCTTACAGCTACAACCTTGTTTACGATACAACACCTCAGAAAAAGCTCGCAAACGATCAGGTAGTTTCTAAGAATGTTGTTTTCAATGGAACAACACAGGCAAGATATGTTCTCGCACCTTACGGCTATGACAGCGCATTCGTTGACACGGTATTCGCAAAGTATTCGGGAGTTTATGATTACTACACCGTTTACACAGAAAAGCCAACTTTACAGATATTCTCAGATGAAATTCTTTCCTGGACAATAACCAGATCAAATGCAGCTACAGGCAAGGCTGAAACCGTTGCAAGATATATGCTTGTTCCTTTCGGCTATGATGACACAAAGGTAAATGACATCAAGAACAAGGACATGAACACGAATATAAGCGCTGCCGCATACACTGTTTACAGCACACTTCCAACTGTTGATCCTATCAGCTACAAGGTAATTCAGTGGGTAAAGGGCACAAATGAAAACAGATATATGATAGTTCCGACAACAGGCTGCGACTATGTAAAGAGAAATGATATCGTCCGCAAGGATGTTGGATATTTCAGCTACTATGTTGCATACTCCGAAAGACCGACTATCACAAACACTGACACACAGGCAGTTTACTCACTCACACTCCAGGATTCAGACGGAAAATTGATCGATGTTTATATTCTCTACAATCCAAAGGATTCTGACTATCAGACAAAGATCAATGCTGCTATCGGCGCAACATCTGCATACATCGGTGTTCGTCAGGGTTCGATAAAGTAAAACAATAAGGGCGTTCCGAAAGGGACGCCCTTTTGCTTTTCATTTGATGATGTGATACTTATACTAATTTTTAAACTGAAAGTGTACAAAAAATCAAGCAAAAGCTCGCATATATGGCTTTTGCGTCGATTTTTGTCTACACTTTGATTAAAAATTAGTATTATTGGCGATGCTTTTCTTAAAAGCGTACCTTTTTTGTGAATTTTTATGATTTGCTATTGACTTAATGCTTTCTATATGATATAATGTAGAAAACTTATCAAGAGTGGCGGAGGAACTGGTCCTGTGAAGCCCGGCAACCTAATTGCAGAAGTTATTCTGACAGGAAAGGTGCTAAATCCTGCGGTATGATCCGAGAGATGAGTAAGATTTGTCTTTAACGTCTGCGCTTGAAAAGTTTTTCAGGTGCTTTTTTTATTTTTATAAGGAGGAATTTAAATGTCAAAGAAGTTTTTTACATCGGAATCCGTAACTGAAGGTCATCCCGACAAAATATGCGACCAGATCTCGGATGCCGTTCTCGATGCTATCCTTAAAGAAGACCCAATGGGCAGAGTTGCCTGCGAAACAGCTACAACAACGGGTATGATACTCTGTATGGGCGAGATCTCCACTAATTGCTATGTCGATATCCCGAAGATCGCACGTCAGGTCGTTATCGATATCGGTTATGACCGCGCAAAGTTCGGCTTTGACGGTCATACTTGCTCCGTTCTCACTGCTATCGATGAGCAGTCTGCAGATATCGCACTCGGCGTTGACGAAGCTCTCGAACATAAGCAGGGCGAAAAGTCCGACCGCTTTATGACTGGCGCAGGTGACCAGGGTATGATGTTCGGCTTTGCCTGCAACGAAACACCCGAACTTATGCCTATGCCTATCTCGCTTGCACATAAGCTCGCAAAGAGATTGACCGAAGTAAGAAAGAACGGAACTATCCCTTATCTTCGCCCAGACGGAAAAACTCAGGTAACCGTTGAGTATGATGACAACAAGCCTGTTCGTGTAGATACAGTAGTCGTTTCCACACAGCATTCCGAGGCAGTTACACTCGAACAGATCCGTGCCGATATCATTGAAAAGGTAATAAAGCCGATCATTCCTGCCGAACTCCTCGTTGATACAAAGTATTATGTAAACCCGACAGGACGTTTCGTTATCGGCGGACCTCAGGGCGACAGCGGTCTTACGGGCAGAAAGATCATCGTCGATACCTACGGCGGATATTCCCGTCACGGCGGCGGAGCTTTCAGCGGCAAAGACCCGACAAAGGTAGACAGAAGCGCAGCTTACGCAGCAAGATATGTTGCAAAGAATATCGTAGCAGCAGGACTTGCCGATAAGTGCGAAATAGAGATCGCTTATGCTATCGGTAAGGCTGAACCCGTTTCCGTACTCGTTGACAGCTTTGGTACGGGTAAGGTTTCCGATGATAAGCTTTCCGAAGCAGTAAGCAAAGTGTTTGACCTCCGCCCAGCAGCAATAATCGAAGCACTCGACCTCCGCAAGCCGCAGTACAGACAGCTCGCAGCATACGGCCACATGGGAAGAGAAGACCTTGGTGTAGCATGGGAAAAGACAGACAAGGTCGAAGAACTCAAAGCAGCAGTAAAGTAAAAAGTTATGGCAAAGCTTTGATGAAAAAATCATAACAGCCAATAGATCAAAAGGCGCAATTCACACGAAAAGGTAAGGCAAAACGTAACAGTTTTGCAACCCTCAAAATGTGAATTGCGCCTTTCTGTTTTCTTTGTTGAAATCGCGATGTGAATGGTGATGTAATATCTCGCAAAAAATTTTTCGGTACAATGTTCGTTCTTACGGTTTATCCAAAATTTGCACATCATAATAATTTCGCATTAAAATAATTCAGGTAAGAATACCCTCAATTTTTCTTTATCAGTTGACAAAATTTAAGCGGAATGGTAAAATTATTATAACTATAAAACGAAAGGGGAGTGCTGATGAAAAAAAGAATACATAACGCTTCGGCACTCCTGCTTTGCGCGGCATTGCTTGGCACTTTGACGTTTTCGGCTTGCTCGAAAAACGACACGGGAGCGGCTGAAAACGAAGTCACGGCTGATACAAGCATTGTAAGCACTGTTTTGACGAGCATGACCGAAACAACGTCTGCCGAAACGGAAGAAATAACTTCCGAACCGACGGAAACGACTTCGCAGACCTCCTCCGAAACGCAAACCGAAACGGAAATATCTTTGGAAAACGATATTTCAACGGAAACAACAGCCGAAACAGAGGAAACTGTCGAAAATACCGTTGTTACAACGATTTCGCCGAGCCTTATAGAGGAAACTTCGACTTTTTCGGGAAACGCGGAAAAAACGGAAACGAATGCCGCCCCGAAAGCAAATATCAAGCCGTATGTGATAAAAATGCCGTCGGCTAACGGCAAAAAAGCCGAAAAAACGGACACTGCTCTCATCGACTACAGCAATGCCGACGACGGCTACATCGCCGCGGCTTACAGCGGCAAGAGCGAAAAGGCTAAGCTTCGTGTTTTATGCGGAAAAACGCAGTACGACCATGACCTTTCGGGCGGCGGAACAACGGAATTCTTTCCGCTTATGGACAGTGGAAGCTACACGGTAAGAGTTTATGAACAGCTTTCGGGAAAAAGCTACTCGCTTGCGGCAGAGGCTTCGTTCGATGTAAAAATAAAGAGCGAAACGGATATGTATCTTTACCCGAACAAATACTCCGACTTCGACAAAAACTCCGACTGCGTGAAAAAAGCTTCGCAGCTTTGCTCGGACAAAAGCGGGACGGTGGATAAGATCGCCGCGATATTTGGCTATGTCACGGATAACATTTCCTATGACAAGGAGCTTGCGAAAAAGGTCACGAACGGACTTACGGGATATACCCCCGACCCTGACCGAACGCTGAAAAACGGCAAGGGGATATGCTTCGACTATGCTTCGCTGATGACGGCGATGTGCCGTTCGCAGGGGATACCCTCACGCATCGTTGTCGGCTATGCAAAGGAGAACATCTATCACGCTTGGAACGAAATTTACACAGAGGAAACGGGTTGGATAACGCCCGAACTTTTCCTGAAAAATAAAGGCTACAACATTGCCGATGCGACATTCTATTCGGGACAAAAGGACAAAAAGAAGATCGGGGAATACATCTCCGACAGCAGCAACTATTCCGCAATGTACAGATATTGAGAGGAAAAATATATGAAACAGAAACCGCTTACAAATGAAGAAGTCGCGTATTTCTGCGAGCAGCTCGGAATGATGATCGAAGCAGGAATTCCGCTTGCGGACGGACTTGAAGCGCTGGCGCAGGAGGCTGACGATCAGCGGCTCAAAGAGGTCGCCGAGCAGCTTTGCACCGCGATGAATGAGGATATCACGCTTGCGGCGGCAATGGAAAGGTCGGGCATTTTCCCCGACTACGCCGTGAAAACCGTCAAGATAGGTCTTGTAACGGGACGGCTTGAAAACACGCTGAAAGGACTTTCGGAATATTACGAAAAGCGCGCAGACATACGAAGCACGGTGACGAGCGCATTTTCTCACCCGCTGCTTTTGCTTGCGATGATGACAGTTGTTGTCATTGTAATGGTGGTGAAGATAATCCCGATGTTCCGCGATATCTTCTTCCGCTTTGATGAAAGTGCGGCTGCGGCGGCTGAGAGCAGCGTTGATTTTGCGTATAAGCTCGGCATCGTGCTTATGACAGTGCTGCTGGCAGTGCTTGTAATTGCAGTTGTGACGGCTCTTCTGTCGGCTTTTCCGAGGACGAGAAAAGCTCTTTACGGTGCAGGCACGAATTTTATTTTCATGAGAAAAATTTCCGAAGCAGTGGCAATGGCTGATGTGACGAGCGCACTTTGCATGATGGCGGAGTGCGGAATCTCGCCCGAAGAGTCGCTTGAACTTGCGAAAGGACTGACGGGCAACAAGCGTATTTCTGCGAGATTAGACGAGTGTGAAAAGCTTGTGCTGGAGGGCGAAGGCTTCGCTGACGCTGTGAAAAAATCGGGACTTCTGAATCCAATGGATTCACATTCGCTTCGTTCGGCATACAAGGCAGGAACGTTTGAAACGGCTTGGCGAAAGATAAGCGAACGCTGTCAGAACGAGTGCGACCGCCGAATTTATGGTGCAGTATCGCTCATCGAGCCGATAATGATAGGAATTATCGCGGTGATGATAGGCTCACTGCTGCTTGCGGTAATGCTGCCGATGACGGATATAATTTCTTCGCTTGGATAAGGAGCGTTTTATGAGAAAAAGCAGGACGGGCAACCCCGTGAAAATGTATATTGTTTCTGCTGTTCTTTTTGCATTAATAATAGTATGGTTTTTAGTTTCGGTGGGAAATGCGGACGAAGCCGCCCGTGAGAAGCAGTGCAGCTCGGTAGAGGACGAGATAATGAACGGCGCTGTGCTTTGCTATTCAATAGAGGGCGAATATCCGCCAAGCCTTTCCTACCTTGAAGAAAACTACGGGATAACCGTGAATAGCGATAAATACATCGTCGGATATGACTATTTCGGGGCGAATATCCGCCCGACGATAACGGTCGTTGAGAGGGAATAACTATGATAAGACCACAGACAAGGCGGCTTGCGGAAACGGTAAGCTCCGCCGCAGGAATGACGCTGTTCCTTATTTTTGCCGTCTGCTGCCTGATAATGATAACGGTCGCAGCTTCCGCATACAAGCGCATTGACGACAGCTACGGTGCGGTCTTCAATTCGACAGCGGCGGTGAGGTATGTTTCCAACAAGCTTCACGCCTGCGAAAGTGCGGAGCTCCTTTCGGACAAAGAGCTTCTTATAAAAAACAACGTTTTTTCAACGCTGATATACGAGCGTGACGGTGTGCTGTATGAGCGGCTTTTCCCCGAAGATGCGGAGATAAAGGCAGAGAGCGGCGAGCAGCTTTTCACGGTCGGGGACTTCTCTGTCAAAATGGACGGTGAACTGCTGGCAATCAGTGTTCGCAGTGAAAACGGTGAATCTTTCCGAACGCTTTGCAGGATAAAATGATAAAGAAAAGAGGTGCGGTATGAGCGTAAAAAAGAAAACATTGAACACTCCGTTCGGTTTGTTTTATATTGAGATGATAATCGTGCTGTTCTTCTTTATGGTCGCTTCTGCCGTGATCCTCAGAGCTTTTTCGGCGGCGGACGGCATATCAAAGGAGAGCGATATGCTTGAACATATCAGCCTTTGCAGTCAGACTGCGGCGGAAAGCTTTGCTCATTCGGGTGACGCTTCCGAGGCGGTAAAAGCAGCATTCGGCACAGACGTTGGCGATGAGGCTGTCACGGTTATACCGCTTGACGAAAACTGCACCTATTCCGTATACGGCGGCTACGAAGCAGTAGTTAATGTCCGTGAAGAAGAGTTTGTTCCCGTAATGGAGATAAGTTTTCGGAAAAAGGGCGGAGAAGAGCTGTACAATATTCGCTTTGCGGGACGTTCGGAGGGCTTGATGTGATGAAAAACGAGAAAAACAAGCTGCCGAGCGGCATCGGAACGGGTTATCTTTCGATAATGATGATATTCGTTGTGCTTGTAATGGCTCTGTTGGCGGCACTTTCGCTTTCGGCGGCAAAAAAGGAGCATAACTACAGCCTTAAAGGTGCGGAGTACACGGCGGCTTACTATGAAGCCGATCTAAAGGCTCGGCAGACGGCGGCGAGGTACAAGGCTTTATCGGACGAATATTTCAGCCCGAGCGAACCCGAATTTTTAGCTTTGCTTGACGAAGAAAACGCCGAATACACGCTCACGCCGAACGGCATAGAGATAAGTTTTTCCACCCCCGTCAACGACAGGCAGGAGATACTTATGAAAATTTCGATACATGACGGTCAATACGAGATAACAAGCAGCAGGACAGTTCCCTCGGGCGGTGAGGAAGAAACGGACGGTTTCACGCTTTGGGACGGAGATCTTTTTTCGGAGGAATAATATGGATATTGAAAAGGTTCTTACAGAAGCGGTCGGAAGAAATGCTTCCGATATATTTCTTGTTTCGGGCGCGGCTCTTGCGTTCAAGATAGACGGAAAGATCGTTTCCGCAGGCGGTGATATACTTATGCCCGAGGACACAAAGGATGCTGTTATGCAGATTTTCCGCATTGCACACATTGAGATAAACAGTCCAGACGACCTCAGGAACGAGATGGATTTTTCCTTTTCGATAAAAGGGACGGGCAGATTCAGAGCAAATATTTATCACCAGAGAGGTTCGTTCTCGGCGGTGCTGCGATGCGTTCCGTTCGAGCTTCCCAATGCGGCGAAGCTTCACATTCCCGAAAGTGTAATGGAACTTACCGAGAACAAGAGCGGTATCGTGCTTGTAACTGGTGCGGCAGGAAACGGCAAGTCCACAACGCTCTCGTGTATGATAGAAAAGATCAACTCCACGCGTTCGGGGCATATAATTACAATAGAAGACCCTATCGAATTTTTGTATAAGCACGAAAAATGCATCGTCAGCCAGCGTGAGATAGGCATTGACACGGAAAGCTACGTTGACGCGCTCCGTGCGGCACTTCGCCAAGCACCGAATGTTATCCTCGTCGGCGAAATGCGTGATTTTGAAACGATAAATATTGCGATGACGGCTGCGGAAACGGGTCAGCTCGTGCTTTCGACGCTCCACACGAACGGTGCGGCGAACACGATAGACCGTATCATAGACGTTTTCCCGACGAATCAGCAGCATCAGATACGAATTCAGCTTTCAATGGTGCTTCGTGCGGTCGTTACGCAGCAGCTTGTGCCGTCGATAAGCGGAGAGCTTGTTCCTGCGTTCGAGATCATGAAGGTGAACAGCGCGGTCAAGACGATGATACGCGAGCAGAAAACTCACCAGATAGATACCGTTCTTCAGTCCGAACCCGATATGCAGACAATGGACAGTGCGCTGATGAAACTGTTCACGGACGGCGTTATTTCGGCAGAAACAGCGGTCGAATATGCGTTCAATCAGGACATTATGGCGAAGAGAGTTCGCAGATGAAATTTTTATATTAAAAAATATACAATAATGGTAAGTTTTTTAGAAGAATCTCTTGACAATTGTATAAGTATATGGTAAAATGACCTAAATAAAATAAATATACTTGTATAAATTTTCTCAGCATATAATAAAGCAAACGTCATTTATAAAGGTATTCGGAGGTATTTGTATGTTTGCAGATAAGAATTCCAAGACAAAAGCAATAATGAGATCGGTCGCTTCACTCGCTTTTGCGGCAAGCCTTTTTGCTGGCGGTTCAGCTGCTCAGGCTAATGCTGCCGAAGTCGAAGATGCTGCAGGTTCGGCATACCATGTTGACAGTAACAGCGACGGCATCGGCGAAGTTGAAAACGGCGATTCTGACAAGAATAATGATACAACAAGAGGTATACATACAAACGAAAATGCACAGCTTAGCATACAGTCTGCTGCCAAGGTCGTTTCCGCTCTCGGTGATGCAGGCGGATACAATGTTTTCGTAAAGGGCAATTACACGAATCATCACGGAAATGTCGATATCGGAAACGGCGCTAACAGAGGAAATATCGCTGTCGGCGGAGATGTAAAACTCGCAGGAAACTGCATTGCGGGAACTGCTGTAGTCGGCGGAACTGTCACCGGCTCATTCGATAACGGATATTCCGACAATTCGGATAATGCTGTTGACTTTGATTCGACATTCAAGCAGCTTGAACAGACCTCCAAGAACCTTGCCAGCCTTGCTCCGAACGGAGAGGTTTCTGTTGGCGGCTGGTCTGCTGAGCTTGTATTTTCAGGCTCAGACCATGACTTGAATATTTTCACGCTCACAGTCGATGAATTTAACGCTCTCCGCGGCGGAAACAGTATGCTTTGCTTCAAATTCAATGTTCCCGAGGGTTCAAAGTGCCTTATCAACATTGTTGGCGAAGGAAGTGTAAACCTCAACAACAATGCTCAGTCCATGATAAACGGCGATGCTATCACAAATGGCAGCGAGAACAATAAGGATATCATCTTCAACGTTCCCGATGCTGAAAATGTTGAGATTGGACGCAATATGGGCTCGCTCCTTGCTGTAAATGCCGATGTTACAAACGGCTCGAACGGTGCAGGCGACCATTTTGAGGGAACTCTTATATGCAAGAATTACGAGGGCTACAACGAGTTTGGCGCAACCCCCGTTGATGAAGAAATTATAAATGAAGTTGTTCCGGCAACACCAACTTCACCCGATGACGGCGACGAAGATAACGGCAGCGAAGACGGCGATGATGGTGATGATGACGGCGACGAAGATGGTGACGACGGCGACGGAGATGACGGTGATGAAGATCCTGATAAGCCGACTGACCCTGACCAGCCAAGCAATCCTGATCAGCCGTCTAACCCTGATCAGCCGACAAACCCTGACCAGCCGTCTAACCCTGATCAGCCAAGCAATACTGACCAGCCAACAAACCCTGATCAGCCGAGCAACCCTGATCAGCCGAGCAACCCTGACCAGCCGACAAACCCTGATCAGCCAAGCAATCCCGATCAGCCGAGCAATCCTGACCAGCCGACAAATCCCGATCAGCCGAGCAACCCTGATCAGCCGACAAACCCTGACCAGCCGAGCAATCCTGACCAGCCAAGTAACCCTGACCAGCCGTCTAACCCTGATCAGCCAAGTAACCCTGATCAGCCAACAAATCCTGATCAGCCGAGCAACCCTGACCAGCCGACAAACCCTGATCAGCCAAGCAATCCCGATCAGCCGAGCAATCCTGACCAGCCGACAAATCCTGATCAGCCGAGCAACCCTGACCAGCCAAGCAACCCTGACCAGCCAAGTAATCCTGATCAGCCAAGCAATCCCGATCAGCCGAGCAACCCTGACCAGCCGACAAACCCTGATCAGCCAAGCAATCCTGATCAGCCGAGCAATCCTGACCAGCCGACAAATCCCGATCA